>NZ_BMFV01000028.1 GCF_014639255.1 Pullulanibacillus pueri | reverse complement strand
TTTTTATATCCTACAAATTCAATTTGATTGAATATCAAGATGAAGCTGTCTCAAACAGTCCAATTTACAGGACTTCTGAGACAGCCTCTTTCTATGAGTGAAAGACTTCTGTCTTAACCTCTCTGTTTTTAAAGCGTAAGAATGTATTAGGCAAGGGAGAATTAAGAAAGACAAGGAGGAAAATAGGGCTTATTTGATCAAGATTTTGGGGAAGTCAGTTATTCTTATACTTTGTGGGGTAAAGGCCTCTATTTTAATACTCTATTATCTCTTTTTTTAATTTATGATATCGGTAAATTAATAATAGTAAATCATAAGAAATTTGGTATAATTAAGTTAATATTATGAACTTGATGGCGCATATATTGTGAGAAGGAAAAAAAGTAAGGATTAGGAAGGGTGGCGGGAATGCATCTTCATGACAAAAAATAAAAAAATCGGAGTGTGGGTCATTTGGGCTTTCTTGTGGCCAGCGGCTATTCTCCTTATTTATAAGGACAGACCTCCAATGATTGGGGGAGCTTATTTATCCGTTATTGGCATGGTCATCCTTATGATCGTGAGCACCTTTTTTTACTTTAAATTGCGCGACAGGGATATAGTGGTGGTGGAGGGCATCTCAATTGCCACCTTCCTCATTTTTGGGCTTTTCATAGAAATGGTGATTGCGCAATTGATGATTATAATTTATGCAGCAAGAAAGCGCTATGACAAAGAGAGTTTATATAAGTTGCCTTTGAATGCTTTGATGTTTTTATTTGTATCCATTGTCTCCGGGTATATTTATTATTTTTTAGGGGGGACAACAGGCGTCATAAAAGATAGTGGGTCTATTAATATACTCCCTGTTTTGGTCTATGGAGTTTCCTTCTTCCTAAGTAATCAGGTCTTTATATTTCTCGTGACTAAATGGGTCTACAGACAGGCAATTGTTATTGATAAAGAGTTACTTTGGGAAGCCCTTACCCTAGTTCTAGTTATTCCTATTGGCCTTGTTCTCTACTTACTCTATTCCGATATGGGCGGAAAGGCTCTCTTCTTTATTGCGTTGCCTATCGTCACTTTGTCTGTTATTTTTCATTTAGTGAATAAAAGCTATTCCATTAATCGCTTGTTACAAAAGACTAGTGATGTCGGTCGCGAGCTAACGGGAATCCTTGATGTTGATGATATATTGTCGTTATTTTTTAAAAAGATTCAAACGATGTTAGAGATTGATTATGCTTATTTAGTGATGCGGGATGATGCTGACAAGCGTCATTTAACCTACAAGTATGAGAAAAAAATAGGACTTTTAGAGCATGCTAAAATGACTAATCGAGATGTTCTTGAAGGATGGGATACCAAAGAGAGCATTCGAATAGGGACGCAAAAAGAGTTAAAAAGAAAAGGCTTAGCTTCTATCTCAAAACTTGTACAATCAGCAATGGTAATTCCATACGGTGAAAATGACAGGACATTAGGTTCGGTGATTGTAGCGTCTAAACAAAAACGTGTTTATGAGAAGCACCACATGATTATGTTAAAGATCTTGGTCAATTTTCTTTTTGTTGCTATAAACAATGCCAAAGACTACGAGAAAACAAAAAATAAAAGTGAACGTGATCCTTTGACGAATTTATACAATTATCGCTTTTTTTCTGAACAGCTTGATCGCATGTTTGTCGATACAACGAACAGATATTTTTCTATTATGATGATTGATTTAGATCATTTTAAACGAATTAATGATACCTATGGCCATGAAAGTGGGAATAGTGTTTTATGTGATGTCAGTCACCGCTTACTCTCAATTGTGAATGACAAAGGTCTTGTTGCCCGCTATGGAGGCGAAGAGTTTATTATTTTACTCCCTAAAATGGATACTGGGGCAGCCTATACGATGGCGGAAGATATCCGTATACGCTTATCCCATGAGCCTTTTCTCATTCAAACTGATATTGGCTATGAAGGAAGAAGGTTCATACATATCACTGCAAGCATTGGGGTGGCAACTGCTCCAATTCAAGGCGAGGATCCCATGTCGCTCATCCGTAATGCTGATAGAGCGATGTACTCTGGGGCCAAGCAGCAGGGGCGGAATCGTGTCGCCACTTATACAGGATAGTTTCTCGTATTTCCTTAAACCTATTAACGAGAGAAGCTTAGGTCATGGGCACAAATAAAATCGAATACTACTAGATTTTAACGAAAAAAAACATGGATAAGACGACAAATGTCTTGTCCTTTTTTTTTAGCCAAGTGTTATTCTACTAGAAATATGGTATCAAGGTCGTCATTCGGTAATGCAGATTGCCGAACGGAAAGGGGAGTATGTCGGATGGCTAAACCTAAAAATGACGGACAACGACAAACAAAGAGCAATGACGACGTAATTATAAGTTTTAATGGTAAAGAGCATCGTTTAGAAGAATGGGCAAAAAAAGAGGTTGCAGCGGCAGATGAAGATCAAACATTGAATTGGCGTAAGACATTTAATGAACAGAAAAAACTAAATCACGATGATCAGGGGGAAGCAGCCCCTGCTATCGTAAAATATAAAAAGAAGAAAAGGAAAGTAGGGCGTCAAGGGTTGCCTTCTGGGACCTTTTTTAACCTTTTTAAGCATTTCTGGATGCCCTTCCTAGCCGCTATCATTGTCGGGCTTGGCATTGGATTTACTATTCTCATTCTATTTTCGGATCATAAGACTCAGACTACAACACTGAATAACGCAGCGCAAAAAGAGAATGTGTCCTCACCAGATCAAGCCAAGGCTCAAGGCGCAGAGCAAAATGTTCAGGCATTGTCTTTAAGAGTACAGGTGATCCAATGGAATGTTTTTGCGAAAAAAGACGCAGCAACTAAGGGGATGGAGGATCTCGAAAAGAGTTCTCAGATTCCGGCTGCTGTTGTCAATGATGGTGAACAATATGCTGTTTTTATTGGTATTGCGGATAATTCAACCCGTCGTAAAACGCTAGAAACCCAGTTACAAAAGAAAAAGGTGACTCTATATGGAAAAGTGTGGGATTACACGCCGCAAAAGTTTCAATCCTCCTCTAACGTTTTTCAATACATGAAAAAGGGGAAGACATTATTTACCCAATTAATTGAAGCTTCCGGTGCACTCGCTGAAGGAGAGACTCCTGACCAGAAGACAGTAAATACGATCTCAAAATTATTGGACGCTTTATCTGTTCCCAAAGATGAGTCATTGTCATCCACAACAAAGAAAGATCTCGAAACTTTTCGAGTGGTGTTAAATACCGCCTATAATCAGATAAAAGCTGGGCAGGAGGGACAGCAGGCGCTTTTGGATGGATTGAGTCTCTATCAAAAAATATGCTCTGATTTAAATTAAACTTTTTAATGAATCAGCAAGCATAGAATTCTGTTCATCAGGACGGTGCTGATGCTGCCTTTTGGTGAAAAGCATTTTAATACCTAACTGAATAGGGACTCGGCATGCTTTTCGCCATATTTTTTTATCTGTCTATTATATAGTGAACCATTGTGGGGATGATGTTGTCGTCCTCTTTTTTTGGCAAAAATCTTATAGATCCCACCTGGGGAAAATAATCGCTCTTGATCATTCAATGTGGTTTCTTCATAAACTTTTAGTGATTAATGTCATAAAAACGAGAGTTTTGACGAAACCTTTTATTAAGAGTGAAAATAGCTGTGAAGTTTGAAGGATTATGTCTTTTTTTGCGTGACAAAATGGTGTGGATACGTTAAATTGGAGTTAACAGTTAAACGCCCCAGCAATGGCTCGCCAATCTCAATATTTTCCATTGACTATCCTTCTAATCCTAGTCACTTAATTTAATCTCACTCACTATTTTTGAATTCCCAACACTTTTAATTACTGATGTTCAAGCTTTGAAGGTCTCAAGTGTGATTGCGTTATTTTTTCTCCTATTGCCTATACTCCGTTATGAACCTTTTTAAAGATGGATACGTTGTTGGAATGAAAAGTCCAAGCCAAATTGAGGGGTTGTTTTACTGCAGACACCTTGTCAGTCATGGGACAGAAGAAGATCGTGTTCAATATACTGATGAGAATTTCTTTCTTCATGCGTTGGACACATAGTATAAGGAGGAGTTAAGTTGACAAAGTCAATGCTCATGGTCCGTGATGTGCCTAAGGAAGAACGCCCTAGAGAACGCCTTTTGAAAGAAGGTGCTGGACGATTGTCCAATCAAGAGTTGTTATCCATCGTTTTAAGAACGGGGTCAAGAGAGGAATCCGTCATCCAGCTTGCAGGACGTGTTCTCAATACTTTTGGTGGACTTAAGAGGCTTAAAATGGCGACAGTGGAAGAACTTATGGAGATTAAAGGGATTGGTAAGACGAAAGCCGTCGAGATTCAAGCCACACTTGAGTTGGGTAAACGCTTGATGAGGGAATGGGATGATGAGCATTATATCATTCGCTCTCCACAAGATGGGGCAAAATATGTGATGGAAGATATGCGATTTCTTACTCAGGAACATTTTGTGTGCCTTTATCTGAGTACAAAAAACCAGGTCATTCATCGCCAAACGGTATTTATCGGGAGTTTAAATGCCTCCATTGTCCATCCAAGAGAGGTTTTTAAAGAAGCGCTTAAACGTTCTGCGGCCTCCATTATTTGTTTTCACAACCATCCAAGTGGGGATCCAACACCGAGTAGAGAAGATATTGATGTGACAAAACGTCTTGTTGAGTGTGGAATGTTGCTTGGCATTGATGTTCTTGACCATATTGTGATAGGAGATCGAAAATTTATTAGTCTCAAAGAAAAAGGTGTTGTATGAGACTATTCATTTAATGAACTTTAGGCTATAATTTACTTTATGAGTTTTGCAACATGAAGGGAGTTTACATAGATGTTATCCAGAGATATGGGTATTGATCTCGGTACAGCGAATACGCTTGTATATGTTAAAGGAAAAGGGGTTATCCTCCGGGAGCCTTCCGTAGTGGCCAAACGAACGGATACGGAAACGATTGAAGCCGTGGGGAATTCTGCTAAAAATATGATTGGTCGTACGCCAGGAAACATTGTGGCTCAGCGACCGCTTCGCGATGGTGTGATTGCGGATTTTGAAACCACGGCGACCATGTTAAAATATTTTATTAAACAAGCTTATAAAAAATCGATCTTTGGTCGCAAGCCTAATGTGATGGTTGGTGTTCCCTCAGGTATTACTGCCGTTGAGAAGCGTGCGGTTGAGGACGCTATTAAGCAGGCAGGTGCTAAGGATGCCTTCACGATTGAAGAGCCTTTTGCTGCTGCCATTGGTGCGGATCTCCCTGTGTGGGAACCGACAGGAAGTATGGTCGTTGATATTGGTGGTGGAACAACAGAGGTGGCGATTATATCCTTAGGCGGTATTGTCACCAGTCAGTCGGTCCGTGTTGCTGGGGATGAAATGGATGATGATATTATTCAGTACATCAAGAAAACGTACAATTTGATGATTGGAGAAAGAACGGCTGAACAATTGAAGTTACAAATCGGTTCAGCTGGAAAACCTGAAGAATCTGAAAGCATGGAAATTCGAGGGCGAGATCTGTTAACAGGCCTTCCAAAAACCATTAATGTGACCTCTGACGAAATTTCAGAAGCTCTAAGAGATACGGTTGCTCAGATTATTGATGCGGTTAAGAATACATTGGAAAACACGCCTCCGGAACTTGCAGCTGATATTATGGATAGAGGCATTGTCTTAACAGGTGGAGGGGCGTTGCTTCGGAATTTGGACCGGATCTTAGGAGAAGAGACTCAGATGCCGGTCATTATTGCTGAAAATCCAATGGATTGTGTTGCTATTGGAACAGGTCGTGCATTAGAAAATCTAACGGTCTTTAAATCAAGAGCAGGTATTACGTCAAGATCAAGATCAAAGTAATGTGAAGTAGGTGTCAACATGCCACCCTTTTTTTCAAACAAAAAATTAATAATATTATTAGCAAGTCTAATTTTCCTTGTGGCTCTCGTTGGTTTTTCTTTAAAAGAGCGTGAGAAGCTGTCCTGGCCAGAGCAATTTGTTCATGATACGGTAGGTTTTTTTCAAGTTGTGTTCAATAGACCCGCTCAATATGTAGCGGGTTTCTTTGAGAACGTTAATGATATTCGTAATGTCTATGAAGAAAACAAGACCTTAAAAAAACATCTACGGGATTATGCCCAATTACATGCGAATTATGATAACCTACAAGAACAGTACACATCGTTAAAAAAACAGCTACATATTGACAGTGTTGCGGATATAGATGCCTATAATCGTCATGTTGCAATGGTTAGCGCTCGCTCCTTTGATGGTTGGAATCAGCAAATTACTGTAAATAAGGGAAAACAACAAGGGATCCAAAATGGCTGGCCTGTTGTGACCGCTGAAGGCTTTATAGGAAAAGTAACAGCAGTGAGTCAGTTCTCGAGCACCGTCACACTAATTACTGATCCGAAGAGCAATAATCAAATTGCTGCTGAAGTTCAAAATAAGGATCAAGTGAATGGCATGATCGAGGGCTATGATGCGGACAAAAATGTCCTTTTATTTAAGAAGATTGATATAAAGGCTAAAATTAAGAAGGGTGATGAAGTCGTTACCTCAGGAATGGGGAATGTCTATCCAAAAGGGTTGCTTATTGGAAAGGTCAAAAGTGTAGGGACCGATAATTATGGCTTAACTAAAGTTGCGGAAATTGAACCTGCGGCAGCTGTAAATAGACTTGACTTTGTCAATATTCTTGAGCGCAAAACAGCTGATTCTGGAACCGATTCGAAAGGGGAAAATGGTCAGTGAATCAGGTGAAACTTTTCATCATCCTATTTATTTGTTTCCTATTACAAGGGACGGTTATGCAAGTTTTCTCGCTCAAGAGTTATGGGTATGACTTAGTGGCAGCCCCTTATTTTATCCTTATCACTGTTCTTATGATCGGTATTTTTTATTCCAAAGCTGTGGCCTTAAGATATGCGGTTATTTTTGGGTTTCTTACCGATGTTATTTATACGAATGTCTGGGGTGTCTATGCGTTTTGTATCACTCTAACCGCTTATCTGATATTGTTATTAGGGATGCATTTTAATCAACATCTGATTATTGTTGTCATTGTTTCCATGTTGGCTACAATCATGCTTGACCTTGAGGTATATGGTGTCTACACTCTTATTGGGATGGCGAACCAAAATTTTATTGCTTATACACAACAGCATTTATCACCAACACTTATTTTAAATACAGTCTTTGCTATTATTGTATTCTATCCATTTAAAAAGATGATGGGTGCATTAAAGGATCGTTAGCTTATTAAACAGGTAGTGGGGTAAGCTTGAGTGAGAGCAATAGTTTGAGTTAGTGATCGCTCAACCTTATTTTGTGATCCTCACAAAATCTACGCAAAAAAATCAATCATTTCCTTTGGAAAAAAGGATAATTCTGATGGAGTGTCGAAACATTTATATAGAGTGCCAGAGGTGATCAACAGATGGCAAATAAACAACCACTTGTAACAATTAAAGGAAAGAAAGACGGGCTGATCCTATCTCTTGATGACCGTTGTTCCTTTGAACAACTTATTGCAGAGTTAAAGACCAAACTGTCAGTTCAAGGGACATATTACCATGATGATCCGCTTATATCGGTTAAGGTCGAGGCGGGCAATCGCTACTTAACAGAGGAAGATCGAAAAGAGATACACAAAATTATTCGTGAAGAAAAGCAGCTTTTCGTCGCTGAAATTTCTTCTAATGTTTTTACAGCAGAACAAGTTGAGGAAAAAGTCAAGCAACAGCAATTAACGACGCTTACCCAGTATATTCGTTCTGGACAAGAAGTAAGGGTAGATGGGGATATATTATTAATTGGTGATGTAAATCCTGGCGGCAAAATAATAGCTACGGGGAATATTTATGTTATGGGCGCTTTGAGAGGTATTGCTCATGCGGGTTATTCTGGACAGGATGATAAGGTGATTACAGCATCTCTTATGAAACCATCACAATTGATGATTGCAGATGTTATCAGTAGAGACCCGGATCCCAATGGTGAAGGGACCCATGTGATGGAATTTGCCTACGTCGATCATAATACGGGAACCATTTCCGTTGATCGTTTGCAATCATTATTTCGGAGATCACTGGAATCCACCAAGAGGTCATAGAGAGGTGAAACTGACATGGGGGAAGCAATTGTTATTACATCAGGAAAAGGTGGAGTTGGTAAAACAACAACCACCGCAAATATTGGTACAGCATTAGCTCTCCAAAATAAAAAGGTCTGTTTGGTTGATACAGATATTGGACTTAGAAATTTAGATGTCATAATGGGACTGGAAAACAGAATCATTTATGATATCGTCGATGTCGCGGAGGGGCGCTGTAAATTAAGTCAAACCTTAATTAAGGATAAGCGGTTTGAGTGCTTAAAATTGGTGCCTGCAGCGCAAGCTAAAGACAAAACATCTATTCAACCTGAACAAATGAAGGCGATCATTGATGAATTGAAAAGAGACTTTGATTATGTCCTCATTGATTGCCCTGCTGGCATTGAACAAGGATTTAAAAACGCTATCGCTGGAGCTGATCACTCTATTGTGGTCACTACCCCAGAAAATTCAGCCGTTCGTGATGCTGATCGGATTATTGGACTCCTAGAGAAAGAACCTAACATTAGTTCTCCAAGATTAATTATTAATAGGATTCGTAATCATATGGTTAAAACAGGCGGAATGTTAGAAATTGATGAAATTTTAGACGTCCTCGCTGTAGACCTTTTGGGTGTTGTCGTTGATGATGAAGAAGTGATTTCGGCATCCAATAAAGGTGAGCCAATTGCTTTGAATCCTTCTTCCCGGGCCTCAATCGCTTATCGGAATATTGCCCGGCGTATACTAGGTGAATCAGTCCCGCTTATGTCTCTTGATGAGAACAAAGGGTTTTTTAAAAAAGTTAAAAAGATGCTAGGGATGCGTTAAAGAACCTTGGCATTTGTATAGAGTTATGAAGCAAAAGAGATCTATTAAAATGGTCTCTTTTTTTATTTTGTGAGGTGGGATAGATGGCAAGCTTCTCGGGGAGGGGCTATCCGATCTCCACTTTTTCTTTCTTCATTTGTCTCCGTTAGTGTCATAACTTGTCCTGCTTGTTCATACATTGTAATAAAAAGTGGACGCGGAGGAGTGGCGCTGATGAATGAAATCAATGAGATTAAAAGACGACATAAATTACGTACTCGGCAAATGAATACGAAACAACGGCAACCCACTGGTAATGCTCCCAGTGGTCGTCATGATCACTCGAACTTACCCCAATCACCTTCCTCAGGTCATCCGTTATTTAATATGAACCTCTTTATTATTAAATGCTTTGTGGCAGCAATTTTAGTCTTAGGTGGCGCCTTAATGTATAAAACGCATGTCTTTGCGGATTATCCAAGTGCAAAGCAGCTCGTTCAAAAGACCCTGACAAAAGAAATGAATTTTACTGTGGTTTCCGGTTGGTATGAAAAAATGTTTGGAGAGCCCTTAGCTTTTCTGCCGATGAATCAAAAAGATGGAAAAACAGAAGTAACTTCTAAACAAAAAGGGAATCAAGATTTTGCAGTCCCTGTAAGTGGGACGGTGACTGAACAATTTTCAACGGCCAAAAAAGGGGTCACCTATCGTACGCAATCGAATGCGGTTGTCGAAGCCGTGAGTAGTGGGATCGTTATTTCAGTAGGTAAAAAAGATGACATTGGAAAAACAGTTGTTGTTCAACATGAAGATGGCAAGGAATCATGGTATGGCAAACTCAAAAGTGTTGATGTAAAGCAATATGATACGGTGAAAAAAGGACAGAAGATTGGGACTGTGACAGCAGATGCTAGTGGAGATAATGGGACCTTTTATTTTGCTCTTAAAAATGGCGACAAATTTGTTGACCCCATCCAGGTGATTGCTCACTGATGAAGGGCTTTAAAGGGAAATTTCATATTCATCCTGTCTTTTGGATCGTGTTCGGTACTGGCATTCTTACAGGACAATTCTGGGATGTTATCACCGTCTTTTTTATTGTTATCGTCCATGAGATGGGCCATGCTTTGGCAGCACTTAAGTTTGGCTGGAGATTAACATCGGTTGAACTTTTACCCTTTGGTGGTGTCGCTAAAGTGGATGAGCATGGTACACGCTCATTTAAGGAAGAACTTATTGTGACTTTAGCGGGACCCTTCCAACATTTGTGGTTACCATTAGTGTCGCATCTATTGCTCATGACCCCTTATTGGAATGAGGCCAATCATGCCATGTTTATAGAACGCAATGAAATGATTCTTATTTTTAATTTGCTTCCAATCTGGCCGCTAGATGGCGGAAAGATCATTATGCTTATTTTTTCGAAGCGCTTCCCTTATCGATTAGCCTATCGTTATTCTTTACTTTGCTCGTTACTCTTTTTAGTCGTACTTTCTGTTTGGATTGTGTTCTTACAGGCCTTTTTATTGAATTTCTTCATTATCGCTGGGTTTTTGACCTTCACAATTATTAATGAATGGAGGCATCAACGCTATGTTTTTATGCGGTTTTTACTTGAACGGTGGCGAGATAGCAAAACGCGTTCATTTAAAGAAAAAACACTTTTGGTCACACCAGAGACAACATTGACAGAAATACTAGAAGGTTTTTATAAGGATAAATTGCACAGAATTGTGGTCAAAGGACCAACAAATCATAAGGAAATTGATGAAAAATTAGTTCTTGAAGCTTACTTTAATAGACACCTTTATCATCATAGCATTGGACATTTATTAGTGTAACTCATCCGTAATGCAAGACGTTTTTTATAGTATATTGACAGTAGGAAAAATAATATGGTATGATTCTAACGTTAGACTTTAGGAGCACCGGCTCCAACCGCGCAAGATGGGTTTTAAAATGCCGATATGGATACCTGTCCTGGCGAGTCTGAGAAAATAGAGGAGGTGCCAGTATGTACGCAATCATTGAAACAGGTGGTAAGCAATTGAAAGTTGAAGAGGGTCAAACACTCTTTATCGAAAAATTGCCAGTAGAACCAGGTGAGACTGTAACTTTTGATCAAGTTCTTTTCGTAGGAGGAGACGAAGTCAAAGTTGGACAGCCTACCGTTGAAGGAGCTACGGTTACTGCTAAAGTAGCTGAGCATGGAAAAGGCGAAAAAATCGTCGTTTTCAAGTTCAAGAAAAGAAAAAATTATCGTCGTAAGCAAGGTCATCGTCAGCCTTACACGAAGGTTACTGTTGAAAAAATCAACGCATAAGTAGGGTAAATGATATGATTCAGGTCCAAGTGAAGCGAACTCATGAACGCGAACTTCAAACAGTGACGATTACGGGCCATGCTGAGGCAGGGCCGTACGGCTATGATCTCATTTGTGCTGGTGTTTCTGCAGTCACTTTTGGTGCTGTTAATGCTGTGGAAGAATTGTGTGGAGTAGCATTAGACATAGAGCAGTCGGAAGATGGTGGTTATCTTTCCTGTTCCATTCCAGAGAGTATTCAAAATAATTCCCGAGAACAAGTGACATTGTTACTTGAAGGGATGCTTTCTTCTTTGAGAACGATTGAGGCTTCATACTCTGAACATATACAAGTAAATGATCGTCAAGGAGGTGGAAAACGTGCTTAAACTTGATATTCAATTTTTCGCTTCGAAAAAAGGGGTAGGTAGTACTAAAAACGGACGTGACTCCATTTCAAAACGTCTTGGTGCCAAGCGTGCTGATGGACAGTTCGTTACAGGTGGTTCCATTCTTTATCGTCAACGTGGGACTAAGATTTACCCTGGGAATAATGTTGGCCGCGGTGGAGATGACACTCTTTACGCAAAAGTAGATGGTGTTGTTAAGTTCGAACGTCTTGGACGTGACCGCAAGCAAGTCAGTGTTTATCCTGTAGCAAAAGAAGCATAATTATAAAGACCAGCCTTGAGGGCTGGTTTTTTGCACTTCTAACGTTAGAAGGCGTATGCCTGAAATTGAGATCAGGCCGTGCTTAGCGAAGCGTTGGCGTCTAAGTGATGAAACCGTTGACTAGAGTTTGTCCAAGGAAGAAATAGGATGGCAATGAAATTAAGGGACTTTCTTTTCTTTTTAATTTTAAAGATTTAAGTTATCATAGAATGAGTCCAGTCCAAATAGGGTATAGGGGTTATTGATATGGGTGATGCTCAACACACAGTCGATTTGTTAAGAGCTATAAGGCATGATTGGTTAAACGATCTGCAGTTAATTAAAGCAAACCTTGATTTAATGAGAGTCGATCGTGCATCAGAAATTATTGCAAGCGTTATTGTAAAGGCCAAGAATGAAGCCTTGCTTTCAAATGTAGCGGGACCTAAGCTAGCTGCTTTTTTATTGACATATAATTTAGACAAGCCAGCTGTCAGTTTAGATGTTGAAGTTACAGGACATCCATTCCATTTAGTTTCATACGATGACAAGCTCTATGCTTTTTTTAAAGAGACTTTGGATTATTTCAATCGTTCGGTCGAGCATCATGTTGAAAATACAATAACTTTAAGAATAGATCAAGAAGAGGATCGGATGAAAATGACACTTGATTTTGTCGGTATGATTAAAGACGTTGAGCAGGCGAAAGCCTTTTTTTTAAGGCAAAGATCGAATCATTCATTGGATTTCGATACAGAATATGTACATAGTGAAGAAGTTGTTTTGACTTTTTCTATTCACCGATGACTGAGGTGGTCAAATGTTTGTAGATCAGGTAAAAGTGTATGTTAAAGGTGGCGATGGTGGTAATGGCATCGTCGCTTTTAGAAGAGAAAAATATGTGCCAAATGGTGGACCAGCAGGTGGCGATGGTGGTCGTGGTGGCGATGTGATTTTTGAGGTTGATGAGGGATTACGCACGTTAATGGATTTTAGATTTCAAAGACATTTTAAAGCCAAGCGTGGCGAAAATGGCGGTCCTAAAAATCAGCATGGAAAAAATGCTGAGGATTTAGTCGTACGTGTCCCCCCGGGCACTATTGTTTATGATGCTGAAACCGATGAAATGATTGCCGATTTAACTGAGAATAAACAGCGCGCTGTTGTTGCTAAAGGAGGAAGAGGAGGGCGTGGAAACACACGATTTTCAACACCTGCCAACCCTGCTCCTTATCACGCTGAAAACGGTGAGCCAGCACAAGAAAGAGATATTAGAATTGAGTTAAAAGTACTGGCCGATGTCGGGCTGGTCGGCTTTCCTAGTGTCGGCAAATCAACATTGTTATCTGTAGTTTCCGCAGCCAAGCCCAAAGTGGCAGAATATCACTTTACGACGATTTCCCCTAATCTGGGTGTTGTATCGGTGGATGAAGCCAATAGTTTTGTCATCGCTGATTTGCCTGGGCTTATTGAAGGGGCTCATCTCGGTGCGGGACTCGGGCATCAATTTTTAAGGCATATTGAAAGAACGAGGGTCATTATCCATGTCGTTGATATGTCTGGTGCTGAGGGAAGGGACCCTTACGATGATTATGTTAAAATCAACGAGGAACTTCGCCAATATGAATTTCGTTTGATGGAACGCCCGCAAGTGGTTGCAGCCAATAAAATGGATATGCCTGGGGCAGAAGAGAATTTGAAGGCATTCAAAGAGCAGTTACAAAACGATGAAATAAAAATATTCCCAATTTCTGCGCTCTCTAAAACCGGCCTTCAGCCGCTTATAAGTTACGTAGGGCAGTTAGTGGATGAAACCCCAATGTTTCCGCTTGGTGAATCAGAAGAAAATGAAGATAAAGTCGTTTATCGAGCTGAAGAAATGGAAACACCATTCTACATTACTCGTGATGATGATGGCTCTTTCGTTGTCTCTGGAAAGCAAATTGAAAAACTTTTTCAAATGACAGATTTTAATCGTGATGAATCTGTTCGTCGATTTGCTAAACGCATGCGAGGCATGGGACTTGATGATGCGCTACGCGAAAGAGGCATTGAAGATGGAGATATTGTTCGAATCCTCGACTTTGAATTTGAATTTGTGAACTAACGAATAGGAGAGCCTTTGCGTTCTCCTCTTTTAAAAGGGTTAAGAAAGATAACGTACATAGGGTGACCAGAGACTTGCCCATCAACACTTTGGTTAAGTGAAAAATGACTTGCTTTCCGCGGGCAATCGGCAAGTCTCTCAAGCCTTTAAATTTAGTGGCTTTGCGGGGGTCTCGCCTGGCTTGCTAATCCCGCAGGCGTCTCGCCATGTTTCACTTTGCATTCTTGAACCTTTTAAAGGTGCAACTTAGGCTTTTGCCATTTAAGCTTGGCGAGACATCTTTAATGTGTGAAGGCGTATGCTTGAACATCAGGCCGTGCTTAGCAAAAACCAAGTTTTCTGATACATAAGACTTGGGGGTTGTCATTAGATACAGGGGGGATTTGATGAGTCAGCGTGAACAATACTACCTCGTGCGTAAAGATGTCTTATCTGAATCCATGCTTAAAGTGTTGGAGGCTAAGGAATTATTGGAGACAGGCAAGGCACGGAGCGTTACCGAGGCAGTGCGAATGGTCGATCTTAGTCGTAGTGCCTATTATAAATATAAAGATGGCATATTACCCTTTCAAAAAATCATTAAGGAAAGAGTCGTGACGCTCTTTTTCCACTTAGAGGATAGAGCAGGGATATTAAAATCACTTTTGAATATCCTTTCAGAAGCGAATTGTAATGTTCTTACTATACACCAGTCTATCCCTTTACAAGGGAGAGCCAATGTTTCATTGTCAATGGATACGACCTCGATCAACCTTTCCCTAAGTGATTTGATTGAGCAGCTTGAAAGGCTCATTGGCGTTGAAAAGGTTGATATTGTGGGCACAGGAGGGATTTAATCATTATCGATGAGAAATCCCTCTTTTTTTAATGCCTCACAAGCATCACTAAGTCTTTTTTGGTCTTCAGATTCAATCGTATGTAAATGAATCCCTTCAGTTAATGCAGATAATAAGGAAGCACCGGTTTCATTGACTTTTTTTATAAAATGTTGAACATCGCGGCGATTATTAAGCATAAGTGAAGTGGTGATTTGGCCATAAATTGGATGTTCGACAATAACATCTCTAACACATACACCATTATCCACTAATAAATTAAGCTCTTGTTCTGTGCCAGATTGATCGTGCTTACATGCAATGACTTGAACGTGTTTTTGTTTTTCGCTTTTTTGAAAGTATACATAACCTCTAGATGTAGCAATAATCGGTTCGTCTTTAGCTTTTAAGAGTGAGATGTCTTGAACAATCACTTGACGACTGACCTTTGTCTTTTTGGCAAGTTCACTTCCAGTTAAAGGTTCTTGAGATTCTTTCAGCCAGGTTAGAATCTTATGTCTTCTCTCATTTCCCATTAATTTTTCTTCCGTCATAGAAAATCCTCCTGTAACAAATAGGTCTGTTTTTATTATACCTAAAAAAGGGATGTTAAGCATGGAGACTATTAAGAAAAACGGGGCTTACATCAACTTCTTATCCATATGAGAGGATGTCTAATCCTGTTTACTCGCTTTTTAGGGGCGGGGCGATGGGTGTCCTTGAGGTTGAAGGTAACACATAAAAACGGACGATCTTCTTCAGTATCTAATGAGATGGTGCTCTCTATCTTTGCCCCGGAAAAAGACTTATACGAGTAAATTTAAAAAAAGAGTGGCAATTCGCCTATTGCAAAAATATACTGTAGTAACTTGTGCAATGGAGGAGGATCTATTTGAAAATTTATATCGTTCAACTCGGAGATACTTTATATAAAATCGCTCAGAAGCATAATGTGACCTTAGAAGAACTCAAAAAAATAAATACCCAACTTTCTGATCCGGATAAAATTAAGCCAGGAATGAAAATAAAAGTTCCATCAGGAGCGAAAGCGATCAAGAAAAAGGTAAAGGCAGATAAAATCATTAAAGAAGTTCCGGTCAAGGAAAAACCTGTTAAAGAAAAGCCCGTTAAAGAAAAGCCAATGGAAAAATCTCCGAATAAAGAAAATCAAGTGAACCCAGTCAATCCGATTAATCCAGTCAAAGAAAATCCTAAAACTGAAAATCCAAAGGTCGAGAATCCACAAACAGAGACGCCTAAAAAACCAAAACTAAAAAAGGAAAAGACTAAAAAGGCAACCCCTAAGTCCAATCCGAATATTAAAAAGGAGCCCATAAATAACGAAAAAAAGGATAACACTAATGAAAAAACCATTAAAGTTAATGAGAACTCAAAAGAACAGATGCCATTAAAGCATTCCAAAGTGATGCCTCCAACCAATCCAGAAGAAATAACAAAGTCAAATGAAGGATCTTATCATTTTCCAATTTTAGATGATCCTTATCCAAACATGATGACACCAAAGAGTAATGAACCACAAATGACGAATCAAGGAATGAATGACAAATGGAAATTCCCAGATCCTAGTACGTATGCAGCACCTTATCAGGAGGCAGAGCATCTAAAGGGGCATTCAGCTTATTTTCATGAACAGCCTGTTGCTGGTTTAGGACAAGGTAAAATGACGTATCCTGAGCAAGGAACTTTGAATAAATATCCTTTTCAAGGTGATCCGTCGACAGGCTTTGGACAGCAAACCATGCCAGAAGCTGGGCCATCACAGCAAACTCAAAAATCAGACTATCTGCAACAAACGCCGATGCCAGGTGGCTATCCATTCCAAGCACAACCGCCAATGGGATATCCAGGACAACCGCCACAATACGTTGCTTCCCCTTACCCAGTTGGTTATCCATACCCCCAACAAGGGATGATGCCACCGATGAGTCATCCTTATCAAGGGTATCAACCGATGGGCTATCAGGCGCAAGGAATGCAAGGAATACAAGGAATGCAAGGAATGCAACCTAGTGCTGCAGATGAACAACAGTCTGATGGAGACCAGGGAATGTCGCCAACGGCTGCAACTGGTGACCCGCAATATGCGCCACAACAGTCGCAACAACAACAGGGGAGTTATCCATCGTATGGTTATCCTACACAGGGCTATAGTCCTCAACCTTCTCAAGGATTTGGAGCCATACCACCGCAGCAAGTAACACCAGGTTACTACCCAAGTTCTGGTCAGTATTCACAAGGCATGCCAGAATTGCCCCATAGAGATCAGAACCCCTATTCGTTATGGGAATCCTACAATCAAGCTTCTATATCTTTACCGGATTTTCCAAGTGAACATGAAGACGATAAGGAGGAGTGACGGTTATTTTCGTCACTTTTCTTTTTTTATAAAGGAAACTAAGATCAATGTAGCAGGATATTTCTCCCGGGAGTTCTTTGATGGAGGTCAAACTTCTAAGCATTAAAATGTTGGCCACCAGGACGGTCTACCTATATCGTGCGGGCATGGGGAAAGTGAGCGTTCTGAAGTGGAAGCCCTGTTTTTTTTACGTCAAAAAAACTTATAAGAGCAACTGAGGCTTTCGCCATTAAGGCTTGACGAAAAGCTAAATTTTCTAAGCTGAAAAATTTGACATGTGACCCTCTAACTGTTAGTTTACTTTAGATCTCTTTCACACATGCTATTGGGTGAAGGGGGCATTTATCATGAAAAAAACACTTTCATTATTATCAACCGGTTTAATGGCTGTAGGTTTGGTAACAGGGTGTGGTGCAGATAACGATCGCAATGGCGCTATGGGCGATAACAACGCCTTGCGAAATGTTGGCTATTATACCGACCGTGCCAATCCAGACGATGTGACACGTAATGATGTTAATGATAATAATGCATCTTTACAAAATAACAGAAACGGTAATGACTATAACAATGTCAATAATAACGGTTCTGTTGCTGGAGACAGTGATCTTTCTCGTCGTATCGCGAGCCAAGTGGCCCGTTTAAACAATGTTAATGATGCCAGTGCTTTTACAAATGGTAATACAGTCGTCATTGGAGCAACCTTAGATAAGGATGTACAAAATCAACAAGAAGTGGAACAAGCCATTCGATCAACGGCTAAAAATATTGCTCGAGATAAGCAGGTTCGTGTCGTAACCGATAAAGATATGGTTGACCGCATCAGTAATATTAACGACCGTTTAGATAATGGCACACCATTAGACGAAGTACGTTCTGACATCACGGGTGTTCTTGATGACCTAGGTGATGCTGTAAAACGCCCTTTCCAAAATAACGCCCATTAATAACTGAACACAAAAAATAAAACAGGCACATTTGGGTGCCTGTTTTATTTTTGCACATCCTTATCCTTGATTTCCACATAACGGATAATCCTCTTTTATTCGGATATACTAAATTTATTGTTAATAAATTCTCCGAATAAGAGGTGAATTTTCATGAGTACTTTTTTTTCAAAAATGATGATCGCTAGTATAGTTCTATTGGGGCTATATGGAGGCCCTTCTCATCAAGGGGCTTATGCCTTAGATGAATCAATAAAAGTCCAAGCGGCTAAACCTACTGAAATTCATTTAATTACACAATATATCGATGGTGTTTCGATTCAGCAAATAGAGAAAAAACATATTATTTCTGTCAATGATTATTTAAATCAACATCCTAAATGGAAGGTGTTAGAAAATAATAACTCGACACTTATCTTAAAAAGAACAGTCAAAGACCTTTCTCCCGTTTCAAAGTCAGTGGGCGTTCTAGGATTAAAAGATGGCAATACTTTAACGCTATTTAAGGGTGATCCCAAAGCCAATCAAATTATTCAAACCTTTTTTCAAATCGATGTGGATGCTTTACAAGTGAATCTCATAAAACAATTAAAAAATGGTATACCTGTTTCTGATAAGCAACACTATACCAAAATGATTCACTCTTTTTCACGGTACGCATTACATTATACCCCCATTAAAAATAGAGGCGATCGTTAGAAGCTCAGTCATAACTGGGCTTTTAATGCTTGAGGCGATATATTTATTCATGTTAAAAGTCGAATTATGTTATGATAGGGTGAGGAGAATCTTTATGGTTTATTGATTGATTTATGGAGGAAGAGAGTTTTGATCGAATTTATTCAAGGCACGATTGCTTACGTTAATGGTGAAGCAGTGACTATAGAAAATCATGGCATTGGCTATTTGATTTATTGTCCTAACCCGTTTTCATTTCAACCAATAGGACAAGAAATGAAAATTTATACATACCAATATGTCCGTGAGGATGCCCTTCATCTATACGGATTTAAGACACGGGAAGAGCGCGCCTTATTTATCCATCTCCTCAGTGTTTCGGGCATTGGTCCTAAAGGGGCTTTAGCCATTTTGGCAACAGGGGAACCCCAGCGTGTGATTCAAGCGATTGAAGCTGAGGATGAAACATTCCTAGTTAAATTTCCTGGAATTGGTAAAAAAACAGCGAGACAAATGATTCTTGATCTTAAAGGCAAAGTCAAAGCGTCAACTGTGATCTCTTCCGACGGGGAGCCCATGGAAAAAGACGTTCAACAAGGTGGCCACCTAGAAGAAGCCATTCAAGCACTGCAAGCGTTAGGTTATTCCGAAAGAGAAATCAAGAAGATTGTTCCAAATCTCAAAGACAAAGCATTATCAGCTGAGCAATATGTAAAAGAGGCACTGAAGCTTATGTTGAACCAATAAGGGGGGAGCTATATTGGGCGAAGAGCGAATGATGTCCCAAGAGGCAGATCCTAATGAAGAACCTATTGAGTCTTCTGTAAGACCGCAATCACTTAAGGATTATATTGGACAGACAAAAGTAAAAGAAAATCTTAGCGTCTTTATTGAGGCCGCTAAACATCGAAATGAAGCCTTAGATCATGTCCTGTTATATGGCCCCCCGGGTCTGGGAAAGACGACCTTATCGATGATTATTGCCCACGAGATGGGTGTGAACATTCGGACGACTTCCGGTCCAGCCATTGAGCGTCCCGGGGATTTGGCCGCTGTCTTAACGGCTTTGGAGCCAGGGGATGTTTTGTTTATAGATGAAATCCATCGCTTACCCCGTCATGTAGAAGAAGTGCTCTACCCGGCAATGGAGGATTTTTGTCTTGATATTGTTGTTGGAAAAGGGGAAACAGCGCACTCGATGCGTCTTGATTTACCGCCGTTTACGTTAGTGGGGGCTACCACACGGGCAGGATATTTATCGCCACCGCTCCGTGATCGTTTTGGTGTCGTTTTACGCTTACAATATTATGAGGTAGATGAGCTCGCATCAATTGTTACACGGACAGCGGATGTTCTCTCAACACCTATTGATCATGAAGCTGCTTATGAAATTGCAGGACGTTCTCGAGGGACGCCAAGAATTGCCAACCGCTTGCTTAGACGAGTGCGTGATTTTGCTCAAGTGGTCGGGACAGGCGATATTGACATACGTTTGACACGCGAAGCGTTAGAGCGGCTACAAGTGGATGAAAAGGGATTAGACCATATCGATCATCAATTGCTCACAAGTATTATCGAGAAGTTTAAAGGTGGTCCTGTTGGACTGGATACCATTGCGGCGACTATTGGTGAAGAAAGACATACCATTGAAGATGTCTATGAGCCCTACTTATTACAAATTGGCTTTTTACAACGGACGCCAAGAGGGAGAATGGTTACACCGTTAGTCTACGAACATTTAAATATAAAAGATGAGTAAGAAATAATCATTATTGTGAAACTTCAAGAGGTGAAAGACGTATGGATGTATCATTATTTGATTTTGATTTACCAGAAGAGCTTATTGCACAAACACCTTTGGAAAATCGGGAGGCCTCTCGCTTGATGGTGCTCCATCCTAATGATGAGAAAATCGAACATCGGCATTTTTCCGATATTATCGATTATCTTGAGCCTGGGGATACTCTTGTTTTAAATGACACAAAGGTATTGCCAGCACGATTATTTGGGACAAAAAAAGAAACAGGGGCAAAAGTTGAAATTCTACTTTTAAAGCAGCTTCAAGGGGATAACTGGGAGTGCTTAGTCAAGCCAGCCAAGCGGATCACTCTTGGAACAGTGATCGATTTTGGTGAAGGAAAGCTGAAAGCTGAATGTATTGAAGTCGCAGATGAAGGGCGCCGTGTTCTTCGCTTTGAATATCAAGGGATTTTTAATGAAATTTTGGACGAGTTAGGAAAGATGCCCCTTCCGCCTTATATTCGTGAACAGCTTGAAGATCAAAACCGTTATCAAACCGTTTTTGCAAAGCATGAAGGGTCAGCGGCAGCGCCAACAGCCGGGTTACATTTCACTGAGCAGCTTCTCAAACGTATTGAAGACAAAGGAGTCAATATCCTCTTTATTACACTTCATGTAGGTTTGGGAACCTTCCGACCTGTTAAAACTGATACTATTGAAGATCACCATATGCATGCTGAATTTTACCGCATGTCAGAACAAGTGGCTGATACTTTAAATCAAACACGTACAGACGGGCACCGTATCATTGCGGTAGGAACGACAGTGATCCGTACACTCGAAACCATTGCGACAAAATGCGCTGGTCACTTTGAGGCCTCCTCGGGCTGGACAGATATTTTTATTTTTCCTGGATATGAATATAAAGGGGTCGATGGTTTTATCACTAATTTCCATCTCCCAAAATCCACGTTGATCATGCTTGTCAGTGCATTTTCGGGAAGAGAGTTTTTATTATCCGCCTACAATGAGGCGGTTAAGGAGCGGTATCGTTTCTTTAGCTTTGGAGATGCGATGCTTGTTTTAGAAAGGAAAAAGAATTAAATGACGACACCTGTAACTTATGAATTGATTAAAGAGTGTGGGCAAACGGGTGCCCGCCTAGGGAAGCTTCACACTCCCCACGGGACGTTTGATACGCCAATGTTTATGCCTGTCGGAACGCTGGCAACAGTTAAAACGATGAGCCCTGAGGAATTAAAGGCAATGGGGGCCGGCGTCATCTTAAGCAATACTTATCATCTCTGGTTACGGCCAGGGGAAGATATTGTAGAAGAAGCAGGTGGTCTTCACCGCTTTATGAACTGGGATCAAGGTATTCTTACCGATTCCGGTGGATTCCAAGTCTTTAGTTTAAGCGACCTCAGAGAAATTACAGAGGAAGGCGTCCATTTTCGTAACCATTTAAACGGAGAAAAACTTTTTCTTACACCGGAAAAGTCTATTCATGTTCAAAATGCCTTAGGCTCTGACATTATGATGGCTTTTGATGAGTGTCCACCGTTCCCCGCTGAACGTGAGTACCTCATAGATTCTTTAGAAAGAACAAGCCGTTGGGCTGAGCGGTGTTTAGCCGCCAATAAACATCCTGATCGTCAAGCGATCTTTGGCATTGTACAAGGTGGAGTCTATGAAGATTTACGTAAACGGAGTGCTGAAGCTCTCACTTCTCTGGACTTTCCAGGCTATGCAGTTGGTGGTTTATCTGTTGGAGAACCGAAACATTTAATGTATGAAGCCCTAGAATATACGACCCCATTATTGCCAACGCATAAACCAAGATATTTGATGGGTGTGGGGTCACCAGACGCTTTGATTGAAGGAGCTATCAGGGGCATTGATATGTTTGATTGCGTTCTGCCTACTCGTATTGCGAGGAATGGAACGTGCATGACAAGTGAAGGCCGCTTAGTGATTCGCAATGCGAAATTTGCTCGAGATTTTAGACCTATTGACGAGGATTGTGATTGTCATGTGTGTCAAACGTATAGTCGGGCTTATATCAGGCATCTAGTAAAATCCAATGAAACATTCGGATTTAGACTTACCACTTATCATAACCTCCATTTTCTGATAAAATTAATGGAGCGTGTCCGCGAAGCCATAAGAGAAGATCGGCTCAATGATTTTAAAGAAGAATTTTTTGAGCGCTATGGTTTTAATCAGCCTAACGCTAAGAATTTTTAAAAATACATAAAAAGGAGTGAAAGCAATGGGTGGAGCAGGTTCCATAATTATGTTGGTCATCTTTTTCGCGATTTTCTATTTCTTGTTAATTCGTCCGCAACAAAAGCGTCAGAAGAAGACACAAGAAATGCAAAGCAGTTTAGAGAAGGGCGACAAGATTACGACGATTGGTGGGTTACACGGGATTGTTGATGTGATTGAAGATGGTCAAGTCACAATTAAATGTAATGGTAACACTAAATTAACGTTCGATCGAAACGCCATTCGTGAGATTGTTCAGAAGAAAGTTAACCCTCACGAAAAAGACGCTGTTGTCGAAAAAGAAACAGAAGAAGCAAAACAAGAATCATAAAGAAAAGCGCGTACCCTATAGGGTGCGCGCTTATTTACGTCCAAATAAATTAACGCCAAGAATCCCCCCCATGCCTGTGACAATTACATTCACAAGGATTGTAAGATATTGATCAAGCCCGAGGTGACGATCATAACCAAGAAATAGGATTAAATAAATGAATAAAGAGTATGTTAATCCAGTAATGGCTCCAATCATCAATCCTTTCTCTTTAAGCTTCGCTCCAGATATTAATCCCCCAATAAACAGTGCACAAAATGAAATGATGAGTAAGGGAAGCTGACCAATTGAAAATTCATCTAAGGCTGTAAATCGGAAAAGAGTGGCGAAAATAAGAGCGACGATAAGAATTAAGATAAAGGCGGTGATCATTCCATAGCTCGTAGCTTGGACGACCCGTTTTGACATTCACATCACCTCCTGTCCCAAGCGTTCTTATTAAATGCATATTCAAGCTTGTTTCTTTTAGAAGTGAAAGATGAAGGGATGAGCCCTTTCTCCTATTTGTGAAAATGTCTTATCGTATCCTGATAATCCCGTTTATTTAGCTCATACTAAGAACAAAGTGGTGAAAGGGGGAAGTTGATTGGCGACGATCATCCTGCGAACGATGATTATTTATTGTGTTATTTTATTGACCTTTAGATTAATGGGAAAAAGAGAGATCGGTCAATTGAGTGTGGTTGATTTTGTTATTTCGATTATGATAGCCGAGTTAGCGGTTACTTCCATTGAGGATACATCGACGTCCCTCTTCATAACACTTCTTCCGATCTTCTCTCTCCTTTTCATCCAGCTCACTCTTGCCTATCTTTCGTTAAAGGCTCCACATTTAAGGCGATTAATGGATGGTGAACCAACGGTAATCATTAAGGATGGAAAAATTGATAAAAAGCAGATGAGAAAACAGCGGTATAATTTTGATGATTTACTTATGCAGCTTCGCGAGAAAAACGTAAAAAGGATAGATGATGTTGAATTCGCGATACTAGAGCCCAATGGTAAATTGTCAGTCTTGAAACAACTGCATCATGATGACAATATTACGAAGGATAAACAAGAGAGGCCGCTTCCTTTACCCTTAATTGAAGATGGGAAAGTTCAGGAGCACAATTTAGCCCGTTTACATAAGACACCGCTCTGGCTTAGGCAAAAACTTCGGGTATTGGGATATAAAAATATAAAACTTATTGCGAGTTGTATTTTGGATAAAAATGAAGTCTTTCATATCAAGTTAAAAGAAGAGTGATGGCCTAACTTAAGAAAAACTGACCGAAGAACACCGAAGCGACTAAAAAGTAAATTCAAGAATAGAATTTCAGAAATACGTGAGATTCCTGCGGGAACAGCGTGCTTGGCGAGAGCCCACAGAGCACATCATATTACGCCCCGAGGAGGCTCGCGGGTCGCCCGCGCGCGGAAAGCAAGTATATTTCTGTATTTAAATATCAATTACATGTTTTTCAGTGGCCCTAAGAACACCTAGTCTTCGTTTAGACACTGAAAAAAGATGGCAACAATCAAGTGGACTGTAGTGTCCAGGTACCGTGTAATCCTAAGCGCGTAAATAAATGGGTAGCTTTATTTACGCCACCCATTTATTAATGATAGGAAAGTGAGCCAGTTCTTCTTTCGTTATTAGTCTTGTAGACACTATCATGATAATGTAAAAGATTAGAATCATTAAGATTAAACAGAGCGTTCGAGGTAAAAGGTCCCAATCTAAAAGCAAGTAGCGATTGGCGAGTGAAGCACCCCAGCCTGTAATGAGCAAAGAAATAATACCTTTAATATAATAGCTATATTTTAAGCGGAACCCGATGGCTTTTACGACTGTAGCAAAATGGAGTAAAGTGACTAAGACAATACTTGCTGAAAAACCAAGAGCAGCCCCCATAATGCCAAGCTCTGGTCGTGAGGCTAAAGCAAAGATGGTGACGATTTTAACAAAGGCGCCAATAAAGCTATTGATCATAGCCGCTTTGGCCAAATCAAGGGCTTGTAGACAAGCGCCAAGGGGGGACTGGAAATAAAGCAAGAGAAAAAAGGGAGCCACAACATAGATGTATACGGCCGATTGCGGTGAGTGGTACATCAATTCCATTATTGGTTTTGCAAAGACTAAACAAACAATGGTTGAAAAACCCCCAGCGATTAAAGCAATTTTAAGTGCCTGATTCAATCTATAAAAGATAGTGGACATTTTATTTTGGGCCGCAGCTTCACTTATTGTTGGGACAAGGGAAACATGTAAGGCATGAGTGATAAATCCTGCAAGGCCGAGGATAGAAAAAGCATAGCCAACAAGCTCGCCATATTGTTGAGTAGCGATAGGAGTGGCGACGCCAGCGAGCATTAAACTTCGTGCGACAACAATAGGTTCTAAGAAATAGGAAAATGAACCAATGAGACGACTTCCTGTTGTCGGTAAGGCAATGTTCATTAATTGTGAAAAAGTGGTTCGACCGCCGCTGAGATAGTGCCAATAGTTGCGGCGGATAGGGATTTGTTTCTTTTGCTTAAATTTCCAAAACATATAGAGCAAGGAAATGAATTCACCGATGACACCAGCGATCATAGCACCACCAGCAGCGTATTCAATACCATAAGGCAAAAGGCTATTGGCTAAAGTGGCAACGAGTGAGATTCTCACGATTTGCTCGATGACTTGTGAGAACGCATAAGGTTTCATATTTTGCATGCCTTGAAAATAGCCACGTAAGACCGAAGCGATACCTACAATAGGGATAATCGGCGTAATGGCGAGAAGTGGATACAGTGTGCGCTTATCAGTAAATAAAATATGTGAAGCAAGAGGTGCGACGATCATTAAGGCAATAGTGAACAGAATGCTTAAGGAGCCGACGACAAAAAAGGACACTGTTAATATTCTTTTTATTTTCTTTGTATCGTTGTAAGCACTCGCTTCGGCTACCAGTTTAGATATAGCTACGGGAAGGCCTAATTGCGTGAGAGTGACTGTAAGTAAAAGAGTAGGATAGGCCATCATGTATAGGCCGACACCTTCCTGCCCCACAATACGCGCGAGTACAATTTTATTCACAAAGCCAAGGAGCTTGGTCACCATACCGGCTAACATGAGTGTAAAGGCTCCTTTTAGGAATGATTGTCTTTGCATAGTATCCATCCTTCGCTAGGCTATCTTGCTTTCAAATTCTAAGATGATATATATATATGGTTTCAATAGTCCAAGCATGACAAGTTATCCTAAAGCTTTTTTCGATAGGCTTCAATTTTAGGAGTTGAAGGAAATGGTGACGTAACTGTTAGGGGGCCGGAGCTGATAATGTGTAAATTCCGCTCCAGGTCGCTCGCTTTCCTCATGCCCACAGGACTAAGGAAAGCTACTAAGAGAATATTCCTCGCAGAAAAATCGTGTTTTTTACGATTTTTTGATGTCGGTAGGATCGGTGTTGTCACAGGACGTGACGATTTTGACCGATCATCCTTAGTGGCCTCAGCTAACTTTGGAGTCGGTTTGTGGGTGCTCCAAAGTGGATTTTCGGACGCGTGCTTTTCCCGAGGGACTCTAGTTTATGCACCCGTGAGTCAGCGGCGCTGAGGAACACACTTTTCCTGAGGTGTTCTGAATCTTGCGCCTTACACTCCAAGCCACTGGATTCATAGTTATATGTAAGCGACCCTGTTACGTCGCAATCTATATCAATAACACACGATGCGAATGGAGCCTTTGGATAAAACAAACTGACTTATAGCAAGAGAGGTGGTTCGTATCGGAGGAAAATGCTAGATTTTGGATATGGACTATACCAAAGGGCTCAAGAACCTTTCTGGAATAAAATTCGCTTTATCATTTGATAGGATATTGTGGTAAGATATTAAAAGTGGGGTGATTGAATCATGACAGATCGTGAAAATCAGGGATCGTTTGACTATTGGCGAATAAAGGTAAACCCTTTTTTACAGAGTAAACTTGAAGAATTTCAACTTCTAGGAATTAATCATTTAAGTTTAGATGATCTGTGGGCATTTATTAAGGAAAAAGTGCAAAAGAAAACGAAGAAAAATGAGGCTGATGAAGAATGGCGTTTACACCAAGTCGTCGGCTATATTATGAGTATTTCTGTGAATGATTATATGAATAAAATAAGATTAGAAATGTTTCAAGATGAAGATTTATTGAAGGTGACCGAAGAACTTCTATAGCGATGAACACTTATTGCTCGCTGGCTTTGCTAGTAAGGAGAATTATAGCGTCCAGGACATCTTCATTAAGAATAGATTGACACCAAAAATTAACGGTGGCTATAATAATGATACTGCTTTCAAGAGAACAGAGGTTTGAACACATGTTAGAGAATGAATACATAAAGGGGGTAAGGAACGATCATGGTTAAAAAGGGGAGGATCGTATCCTTTTTTGTCATTTTAGTAATCGTAGCAGCAATTATTGGCTTTACGATAAAACCATTATTACATAATGTCAAACTTGGTCTGGACTTACAGGGTGGCTTCGAGGTGCTTTATGAAGTTCACGCGATTAATGAAAATGGACAAGTTTCAAAGGCAACGCCGAGTAAAGGGACATTACAAGATGCCGTCTCGACCATTCGTCACCGCATTGACGCATTAGGTGTCAATGAACCTCAAGTGACAATTGAAGGGAAGGACCATATTAGAGTTCAACTTGCTGGGGTCAAAGATCAGGCAAAGGCAAGAAAATTGTTATCAACAACAGCGAATTTAAGCTTTAGAGATGTTGACAATAAATTAATGATGGATGGGTCAGAGCTTAAACCGGGAAGTGCTAAAGTCGGTTTTGACCAAGCCAACCAGCCGATGGTCACCATGAAATTAAAGGATGCGAATAAATTCGCCAAGGTGACGAAAGAAATTTTGGATAAGGGGGCTCCGAATAATAAGTTAGTGATTTGGCTTGATTGGAAGAAAGGCATGACCTATGCGAAAGAAGCCACTAAAGAAAAGCCAGATCCGGCCTTTATTTCTGCTCCAAGTGTTAATGAAGTCATTGATAGTAAAGATGTGCAGATCACAGGAAACTTTTCGGTAGATGAAGCGAAAGAACTGAGTGAACTTTTGAATGCCGGGGCTCTACCTGTTGATATGAAAGAAATCTATTCAACTTCTGTAGGTGCTCAATTTGGGCAAGATGCTTTGTATGATACAGTGCTCGCAGGGGCCATCGGTATTGCAGCGATTTTCTTATTTATGCTGTTATTCTACCGTTTTGGTGGCTTTATCGCAGCTGTTTCTCTAGCCATTTATTTATGGCTTGTCATTGCTGTTTTTGTTGGACTTCAAGTTGTCTTAACCTTGCCGGGGATTGCCGCGCTCATCCTGGGAGTCGGGATGGCAGTAGACGCCAATATTATCACGTTGGAACGGATTAAGGATGAGATACGCACAGGGAAATCCATTCTTTCTGCCTATAAATCAGGGAATAAGCGCTCATTTTCAACGATCCTTGATGCCAATTTAACAACACTTTTGGCCGCCATCGTCATGTTTGTGTATGGGACAAGCTCGGTTAAAGGCTTTGCTGTTCTATTAATCGTCAGTATCGTCATTACCTTTATTGCCTCGGTTTTCCTTTCAAGACTCTTTTTGTCCTTGTGGGTCAAAAGTCGGGTGCTTGATAAGAAACCAAGACTCTTTGGTGTAAAGGAGAGTGACATTGATGAGCTTTAAAAAATTAAATTATATGAAATATCGCAAGCTGTTTTTTACCGTGTCTACTATTTTAGTCATTCTTGGTATTGTCAGTCTCTTCATTTTCAAAATGAATCTAGGGATCGACTTTTCAAGTGGAACTCGAGTTGATATTCAAGGAAAGCATGCCCTATCAATTGATAAGTTGACCGACACTGTAGAGTCTTTAGGGTATGAGGCAGAACGACCAACATTGGCGGGC
Source organism: Pullulanibacillus pueri (assembly GCF_014639255.1). Taxonomy (GTDB): domain Bacteria; phylum Bacillota; class Bacilli; order Bacillales; family Sporolactobacillaceae; genus Pullulanibacillus; species Pullulanibacillus pueri. The sequence goes on along the minus strand of NZ_BMFV01000028.1, from coordinate 34,286 downwards.
AACAACAATAATTTTGCGAGCGTGACCTTGAATAAGGTCTTGAATCAGGATCAAATCAATCAACTTCAGCAAAAGATTCAAAAAGATATGGGTTATAAGCCTACTGTGAGTACAGTCTCACCAGCAGTTGGGCGTGAATTGGCGAAAAATGCCTTTTGGGCAGTCATCATCTCGTCCATTTTTATCATCATTTATGTTTGGATTCGTTTTGAGTTTTTACAAGGGCTAACAGCGGTTATTGCTTTGTTACATGATGCTTTCTTTATCATTACGATTTTTAGTTTATTGCATATTGAAGTCAATGCTGTTTTCATAGCAGCCCTGCTCACAATTATCGGGTATTCCATCAATGATACCATTGTCACCTTTGACCGTGTCCGTGAAAATGTGAAGTTAAAGAAGGGCAAACTTACTTCTTTTGAGGACTATAAAGAGATTGTCAATAAAAGTATTCAACAGACGATTGTCCGTTCCATCAATACGGTATTGACGGTGTTGATTCCGGTTATTGCCCTATTGATTTTTGGTAGCCCATCGATCCGAACGTTTACGATTGCCATGTTTATTGGGTTAATTGCAGGTGTCTATTCTTCAATCTTCATCGCTGCACCTCTATGGGCTGTTATGAAGTTTAAGCATGATCAGCGTCAAAAGAAGAAAAAGGTCAGACCACAACAATCTTAAGAAACTAAAGGGGTAGCGGGTATGCGACAACAGCGTATGCCCGCTCTCTTCTTTCACTATACTTAATGAGAAGAATTGAAAAGAGGTGTTCCTATGAAAGGGCAGTGGGGATTCATCCTTGCTCTTGTTTTTGCGCTTTTAATTGCCATTTTCTCTGTGATCAATGTTGATCCGGTAACCGTCAATTATTTATTTGGACATGCGCAATGGCCACTTATTTTAGTTATTTTAGGCTCTGTTTTAGTTGGTGGCATTATCGTCGGTTCCGTTGGGATTGTAAGGGTATTTCGTTTGCAAAGAATGGTGCACAGATTGACTCAACAATTACAAGACATTCAAGAATCTCAATCTGCAGACAATGAAAAAATTGCAGGAGAAATTGAAGGACCACAAAGTCACGTAGCGGATCTTAATATTCATGAAGAGACTCACAAAAAGAAGGATAGAACAGATCGTTAAAGCGGAAAGAGGTGATTTTTTATGCTGCAATCAAAAACAAGGTGGGAGATTGAGCAACAGGATGAAGCAACAGTGAATGTATTTGTCGAGGCTTTGGATGTGTCTCCTGTACTCGCAAAACTCCTTGTCAATCGAGGGTTGACCACATTAGAAGCTGCACGAGACTTCTTAACGATTGAGGACAAGGACTTCCACTCTCCTTACGCACTAGATGGAATGGAAGAAGCCGTCCATCGTATCCGTGCAGCGATTCATACACAAGAAAAGATCCTCGTATTTGGTGATTATGATGCCGATGGAGTCACCGCAACCTCATTGATGGTGACAGGTCTCAAAAAGATGGGGGCTAATGTGAGCTTTTATGTCCCCCATCGCTTTTCAGAGGGTTATGGGCCGAATGTCCCTGCTTTTGAAAAAGCACGTCAAGAGGGTGTGGGACTTATTATTACAGTGGATACAGGGATCGCCGCCCATGACGCCATAGAAGCCGCGCGTTTAATGGGTCTTGACGTCATTATTACAGATCACCATGAACCACCACCGGAATTACCAAAGGCTGAGATTATTATTAACCCTAAAAAGCCAGGCTGCCCGTATCCCTTTAAAGGGCTTGCAGGCGTCGGTGTCGCCTTTAAAGTCATTCATGCCTTATGGGAAGAAGTACCTGAGACGCTGTTGGATCTGGTGGCCATTGGGACAATTGCTGACTTAGTGCCACTGATTGATGAGAACCGCCTTTTAGCGATTAAAGGTCTTAAAAGAATAAATGAACGCCCGAGATTGGGGATAGAGGCTTTATTAAGCGTCGCGGGTATCGAAGCGGGACAAGTCTCTGAAGATAATATTGGTTTTGGTCTTGGGCCAAGAATCAATGCCGCTGGCCGTATGGATCATGCCAAACCAGCTATTGATCTCATGCTATCAGAGAATGCTGAAGAGGCCGCTAGACTTGCTCAATCTTTGGATGAGGCTAATATTGAACGCAAGCGCATTGTCGAAGAAATGACAAATGAGGCCCTTCAAAAGGTAGAGTTAATTCCCGACACACAGCAAACCGTGATCGTTGTCGCTGGTGAGGATTGGCATGAAGGCGTCGTCGGTATTGTGGCTTCTAGAATTGTGGAAGCTTATTATAGACCAACAATCGTTTTGTCGATTGACCCTGAGACAGGAATGGCAAAGGGATCGGCGCGAAGTATTGATGGGTTTGATATTTTCAAAGCCTTATCAACATGTAAAGATCTATTGCCTCATTTTGGAGGACATGAAATGGCCGCTGGGATGTCTCTTGCCACAGATCAAATTGAAGCTCTAAGGACTCGTTTAAATATTTATGGACAATCACACTTAACGTCGGAACTCTTGACCCCATTAACAAGAATAGATCAAGTGTATCCTGTTGAAGAGATTTCTGTGGAAGGCATTGAAGCACTTCAGGCATTAGCGCCCTTTGGTGTCGGTAATCCGAAGCCGCGATTTGTTATGGAGCACTTAGCTATTCATTCCATGAAGCAGATCGGCAGTAATAAAGATCATTTAAAATTCACCTTTGAAAAAGACGATGTTAAACTAGAGGGCGTAGGGTTCCGTATTGGTGATTATTATCAACACATTGCTCCTGATGCTGAGCTTTCAGTTGTCGGAGAATTATCCATAAATGAATGGAATGGATTTAGAAAGCCACAAATTCTTATAGAAGATTTGCGAGTTCCGCAGTGGCAGCTCTTTGATTGGCGGGGACAAAAGGATATAATAAATAAGTTAAAGCAACTTCCAGCAAAGAAACGCCAGGTGGTTTGTTTTAATGAGGAAACGCCAAATAAGATAGGTTTTCCCCCTGAACTTCAAGAGGATATTTTATTTGTTTCGCAACAGGAAATACACGTGAGTGGTGATGAAGAACGTCCTTATCTCGTTTTTTTAGATTTACCAGAGTCAATAGAAAGTATACAAAAACTGTTTAACAGTAGGGATACATTTCCCGGACGGATCTATGCTATTTTTGTTCAAACAGAAGAGCACTTTTTTACCGCCTTTCCAACAAGAGAACAATTTAAATGGCTTTATGCTTTTCTTATAAAACAGAAAAAGTTTTCTTATAAACAAGCTATCCAAGCGATTGTAAAACACAAAACTTGGGGACAAGAGCTCATTGAATTTATGTTTAAAGTGTTTTTTGAATTAGACTTTGCTAAAATAGAAGAGGACTTTGTGTATCTCAATGAATCGCCCAATAAAAGGCCTTTAACAGAATCGCTAGCCTATTCAAGAAGGCTTGAACTTTCAAAACTAGAGGAGCTCTTATGCTATTCATCAAGAAGAGATTTAGTCCAATGGTTCAAACAGTTTAATTTAGATTTGACACGTGCTGAGGAGGCCACAGTTTAAATGGAGTTTAAAGAACACATTAAAATTATCGAAAACTACCCAAAAGAGGGGATTCGTTTTAAAGACATTACCCCCCTTATGCAAAATGGGGAAGCTTATAGAAAAGCTATGGACGAGATGGTGAAGTATGTCAAGGGAAAAGACGCTGATATTATCGTCGGTCCAGAAGCAAGAGGCTTTATCGTCGGTTGTCCCGTTTCTTATGCACTTGAACTCGGTTTTGTGCCTGTGCGTAAAGAAGGGAAGTTGCCCCGTGAAGTCATCAAGGTAGAATATGGTTTAGAATATGGTAAGGATGCTTTGACTATTCACAAGGATTCCATTGTCCCTGGTCAAAAAGTCGTCATTATGGATGATTTGCTAGCCACAGGTGGAACCATTGATGCAACGATACAACTGGTTGAAAAGCTTGGTGGCAAAGTGGTCGGTCTCGCTTTTATGATCGAGTTAACCTATCTGAATGGTAGGGATAAACTAAAGGATTATGATATTTTTACATTAATGCAGTATTAAATTAAAGATGAAAGAGTGGCTCACGCATGAGCGCTCTTTTTTATTTGTAACGTCAGTGTGATAACTTTGTTGGAAGACCTTATAAGTGCAACTTAGGCTTTGGCCATCAAGTGAGTGTAAAAGCTTGAACATCAGACTGTGCTTAGCGAAGCGGTGGAGTTTAAGCCGGGTTTTATGACATTTTTGCCCAGTTTTTTCAATTTGCCGAAGCTATAGGGACGTTTTCGACAAATTTTCATGCTTTGCACTTTACATGTGGTCTGTAATTCACGATAATAGAACTTATATAGTTATTTTTATTAAGGTGATGGGTTTGTATATGACAATCAAAGATCTTTTAGATAAAGCCATCCTCTATCTTGACGAAGAAGAGGTTAATAGGATAGATGATGCCTATCATTTTGCTGATGAGGCTCATAAAGGTCAATTGCGAAAATCAGGTGACCCGTATATTATCCACCCTGTCGAAGTTGCGGGTATCCTTGTTGATCTTGAGATGGACGCGACGACAATTATTGGTGGTCTTCTTCATGATGTCGTTGAAGATACAGAGGTTACCCTTGATGATATTACGGAACGGTATGGCTCAGAGGTGGCTGCCCTCGTCGATGGAGTGACAAAGCTTCGCCATTTTGAATTTAAATCGAAAGAAGATCAACAGGCGGAAAATCATCGAAAAATGTTTGTGGCCATGGCCCAAGATATTCGTTGTGTGCTGATTAAATTGGCCGATCGCCTTCATAACATGAGAACGTTAAAATTTATGTCTACAGAGAAGCAAATTCAAAAGGCCAATGAAACTCTAGAGATCTTTGCACCGCTTGCCAATCGCCTAGGAATATCAGCCATCAAATGGGAGCTTGAAGATATTTCTTTACGTTTTTTAAACCCGCAACAGTATTATCGGATTGTCAATCTGATGAAGCGTAAACGTAATGAAAGAGAAGACTATATCTCTGAAGTCATTAGTAAGATTACAGAAACGCTGCAAGAGCTTAATATTGAAGCTGATATTTACGGGAGACCGAAGCATATTTACAGTATTTATCGTAAAATGGCTTTTCAGAATAAGCAATTTAATGAAATTTATGATCTTCTTGCGGTGAGGATTATCGTCGGCAGTATTAAAGATTGTTATGCAACGCTCGGCATTATTCACACCCATTGGAAGCCGATGCCGGGGCGTTTTAAAGATTATATCGCGATGCCAAAAGCCAATATGTATCAATCCTTACACACTACAGTTATTGGACCAAAAGGCGATCCGTTAGAGGTCCAGATTCGTACAGAAGAAATGCATAAGGTTGCCGAATACGGTATTGCAGCACACTGGGCCTATAAAGAAGGCATGGCAAAGAACGTCAATAACAAGTTCGAAGACAAACTCACGTGGTTCCGACAAATTCTAGAATGGCAAAATGATGCCGAGGACGCTAAAGAGTTTATCGAGTCTTTAAAGGCTGATTTGTTCTCGGACATGGTGTTTGTCTTTACACCTAAGGGTGACGTCATTGAACTTCCACGAGGATCTGTGCCTATTGATTTTGCTTACCGCATTCATACAGAGGTAGGTAATAAGACTGTCGGGGCTAAGGTGAATGGGAAAATGGTGACGCTAGATTACCATTTGCAAACGGGAGATATTGTTGAAATGATGACGTCCAAGCATTCCTATGGACCGAGTCAAGACTGGCTTAAAATGGCGAAAAGCTCCCATGCGAAAAATAAAATTCGCCAATGGTTTAAGAAGCAGCGCCGAGATGAAAATGTTTCTAAAGGCCGTGAACTGGTTGAAAAAGAATTAAGAAATCAAGGATTTGAGCCAAAAGAAACCTTAACTGATGAAAATATCGCAAGTGTAGCGGAAAAATTTAATTTTTCATCAGAAGACGAAATCTATGCGGCTGTCGGGTATAATGGCATCACGGCCAAGCAGGTGGTGACGCGTTTAACCGAACGTTTCCGAAAGCAAAATAACGTGGAAGATCTCATTAATTCGATTCCAAATGTAAAGACGTATACTTCCACCCGGAAAACAGAAACGGGCGTGCGGGTTAAAGGTGTAGATAATCTGATGATTCGATTATCCAAGTGCTGCAATCCTGTTCCTGGTGATGATATTGTCGGTTATATTACAAAAGGCCGTGGGGTGTCCATTCATAGGAGAACCTGCCCCAACATTCATTTAGAAGAAGATCAGAACCGGTTGCTAGAAGTGGAGTGGGAAGCTCCAAAAGAAAACTTGAAAAACTACAATGTAGATATCGAGATCACGGGCTATGATCGTCACGGGTTTCTTAATGAAGTTTTACAGGCTGTATCAGAAACCAAGACGCAAATCAATGCGGTCACAGGCAAAGCCGACAAGAATAAAGTGGCCTTAATTGATATGAAAATAGCGATTCATAATGTTAGCCATCTTAAGACAGTGGTTGAACGTATTAAACGGATACCCGATGTCTATGCAGTCAGACGAATTATGGACTGATTAGGGTTTATTGCAGTTAGAGATGGATATAAAGAAATACTCAAGTCAAGAGTGAAGGGACGCGTTTACTAGTGCGAGTGGTTGTTCAACGGGTGAACGAAGCAAGTGTGAGGGTAGATGAACGAACCGTTGGGAAAATAGCTCATGGGCTGTTACTTCTTGTTGGTGTAAAAAAAGGCGATTCCGAGGTCGAGGCGGATTATTGTGCGAATAAAATTGCCGGGCTTAGAATTTTTGAAGACCAAGAGCAAAAAATGAATCTGTCTGTTGTGGATGCTGCAGGAGAGATTCTTTCTGTATCACAATTTACCTTGTATGGCGATACGCGTCATGGTCGTCGACCGAGTTTTGTAGAGGCAGCCCCTCCTGAAGAGGCAGAACCTTTATATGAATATTTCAATAAAGCTTTAAGAAGCAAGGGATTGAACGTAGCTACGGGCGTCTTTGGTGCTGACATGGATGTTGCCTTAACAAATGATGGTCCTGTTACACTGATCGTGGAAAAGTGAACGTATAGTCTTTCACAGGTTCGGCTATCCTAAAAGAAAAATAGGAAGGGCTGGACCTGAAATGCATATTTCTCATAAACATAGTGAACGCTTACTTCCAATCTTTGAAGAACAAGAAGCACGTGAGCTCTTAAGTCCATCTTTCGAAACCCCAGGGACAAATCCGTTGCTTTTTTCAGGTGGACAAGAAGCGGTTAGAGAACTCAAAAAAGGGTTTAAACGGTAATTTTATAAAATAGGCTTGACAAAGAATCTTACAGTTCGTATGATTAGGTCTAACGATTTATTTAAATGAAAACCTATGATGAAGAGAAGTAATTAAGTAGTGTGGCAAGAGAGGAAACGTCGAAGGCTGGAAACGTTTCTCCATGAGCGCTTAATGAATGACACTTCTGAGGTTTCTTTTCGAAATCTAAAAGCCGAGGCTGAAGAAATTAGGAAAGAACGTTACAGGCGTTAACTGTTAAGTGGAAGCAGAGGGTTGTGCTTCAACAAGGGTGGTACCACGGGTAAACTCGTCCCTTATTCACATGAAATGATCAATGTGAATAAGGGGCTTTTTTGCATTGCATTTAATTGATCAAACTGTACAAAAAGAAAATTTTATCAGAGGAGGTAGGAACAATGGCTATTAAAATCCCTAGAGGGACACAGGATATTTTGCCAGATGCATCTCCTACTTGGCAATGGATCACAGAAAAGGCACGAAAAATTTGCCAGCTTTATCGGTATGAAGAAATCAAAACTCCGATGTTTGAGTCCACCGACTTATTTCATCGAGGGGTTGGCGAAACAACAGATATAGTGCAAAAAGAAATGTATACTTTTAAAGATAGGGGCGATCGTAGCCTGACTTTAAGACCTGAAGGGACAGCCCCTGTTGTCAGATCCTATGTCGAGAACAAAATGCATGGTTGGGCCAATCAGCCGGTAAAGCTTTATTACATAGGAGAAATGTTCCGTTATGAGCGTCCACAAGCAGGTCGGACAAGGCAATTAACGCAATTTGGTGTTGAAGCCATTGGTTCAGATGATCCGTCCTTGGATGCTGAAGTTATTTCACTCGCCATGGCTTTTTATAAAAGTTTTGGGTTAAATAAGTTAAAATTAGTGATCAATAGTTTAGGGGATCTTGAAAGTCGAAAGGCACATCGCGAGGCTCTCATCAGGCATTTCGAACCATCCATTCATGAATTTTGTTCAGATTGCCAAAATCGCTTACAAAAAAATCCGTTAAGAATATTGGATTGTAAAGTCGATAGTGAGCATCCGTTAATGGCAACAGCTCCTTCTATCTTAGATTTTTTGAATGAAACTTCTAAGCAGCATTTTGAACACGTCAAAGAAGCGTTAGATGCTATGGGGATTCCTTATGAAGTGGATGCAACACTCGTTCGCGGACTAGATTATTATAATCATACGACGTTTGAGATTATGGGGGCTGATTTTGGTGCTATTACCACCTTATGTGGTGGCGGTCGATATGGTGGGCTAGTCAGTGAATTAGGCGGCCCAGAGGTCTCAGGTATTGGCTTCGCATTGAGTTATGAACGGCTTCTATTGGCTTTAAATGCAGAGCAAGTCCAGCCGGAAATTGAAAATCCACTCGATTGCTTTATTGTAGCGATTGGTGAGGCAGCGGAAAAAAAGGCGACTGAACTTTTATATTTGCTGCGCCAACAAGGCATTACGGCTGATAAGGACTATATGAAACGAAAAACAAAAGGGCAATTCAAGCAAGCTGATCGCTTTGGGGCAACAACGGTTGCTGTACTGGGTGATGAGGAACTAGAAAAGGCCATTATTAATGTGAAGAATATGGAGACAGGTGAGCAACAAGAGGTGGCCATTAATGAATTTCCTCAATATGTGCAAAAATTAGTGGAAAACAGGAGGGATAGCCATGAGTGAGCGTGTCTATTGTGGTCAATTAACGGAGCAAGCGATAGGAACAAAGGTGACTCTAAACGGTTGGGTGCAAAGACGCCGTGACCTTGGGGGATTGATTTTCATCGATCTCCGTGACCGTTCAGGACTTGTTCAAATTGTATTTGATCCTGAGGGTTCTACGGAGGCTTTTGCGACCGCTGAAAAAATTCGAAGTGAATATGTGGTCGAGGTTAAGGGGGAAGTCGTCGCTCGTGATGCCAATGTTGTGAATGAAAAAATTGCAACTGGACATATCGAAATCAGAGTGGAATCTATTTACATTCTAAATGGATCCAAAACCCCTCCTTTTGCGATTACAAATGAAGCCGAAGTATCTGAAGAAGTGCGATTGAAATATCGTTACCTTGATTTGCGGCGCCCAGTCATGCAGGAGACCTTTAAACTTCGCCATAACATTAATAAAGCCTTTCGTCGCTTTCTTGAAGACAGAGAGTTTTATGAGATTGAGACACCCATTTTAAATAAAAGCACACCAGAAGGTGCCCGTGACTATCTTGTGCCAAGTCGAGTGCATCCAGGTGAATTTTACGCGCTCCCTCAATCGCCACAGATTTTTAAACAATTGCTAATGGTTGGGGGCATGGAGAAATACTATCAAATTGTCAGGTGTTTTAGAGATGAAGATCTACGGGCCGACCGCCAACCTGAATTTACACAATTGGATATCGAGGTTTCCTTTTTCGAACGCGAAGCCTTCCTAGCCATGATGGAGGAAATGATGGTCGAAGTGGTGGACCAGGTTCGTGGAGAGAAAGTAGCTCCATCCTTTCCGCGTTTAACTTATGCTGAAGCTATGGCCCGGTATGGTAGTGACAAACCTGATACTCGATTTGGCATGGAATTACTCGACATTTCTGCTACCGTTAAAGACAGTGGCTTTAAGGTCTTTGCCAGCACGGTTGAAACAGGCGGACAGGTGAAGGCTCTCAATGTGAAGGGGCAAGCGGCACATTATTCAAGAAAAAATATCGATGAATTGACTGAATTCACTCAGCGGTATGGCGCTAAAGGACTTGCTTGGTTAAAAATTGAAGCTGGGGAATTGAAAGGTCCGATTGCGAAGTTTTTTGATGAGACAGCAGCATCGGCCATTAAAGCAGCAACTGAAGCAACAGATGGTGACTTATTGTTATTCGTTGCTGATAAGCCAAAAGTGGTTGCCGACAGTCTTGGGGCCTTACGCTCAAAGCTTGGAAAAGATCTTGGGTTAATTGACGAATCTCAATTAAATTTTCTTTGGGTGACGGACTTTCCGCTTCTTGCTTGGGATGAGGATGAAGAGCGTTATGTCGCTGAGCACCATCCTTTTACAATGCCAAAGGCGGAAGATATTGAGAAACTGAAAACTGATCCAGGTTCTGTCCGAGCTGAGGCTTATGATTTAGTTCTTAATGGGTATGAAATAGGTGGCGGTTCTCAACGTATTCATAAACGGGAGTTTCAAGAGCAGATGTTCCAGTTGTTAGGCTTTAGTCAGGAAGCAGCTGAAGAACAATTTGGGTTCTTAATGGAAGCTCTTGAATATGGGGCTCCTCCACATGGTGGCGCCGCTTTCGGTGTTGATCGTATTGTGATGATCTTGGCGGGCGTTTCAAATTTACGAGAAACAATTGCCTTTCCAAAGACAGCGAATGCAAGCTGCTTGATGACTCAAGCGCCTTCTCCCGTGGATACCAAACAATTAGAGGAATTAAGTTTGGCCGTGACCTATCAAGAGGAAGTATTGTAAAGGGAGCTTCTCATCAACCGCAGTGATAGGACAAAGGCAGAAAAATGCCAAAGACCCAAGCAGTCAAAGCTTGGGTACGGTTGAATAGCAATGCAAAATATGCTAAACTATAGTTACAAACAAGGGAGTCCTGAAGTGTTCGTAGAAAGCCACATGTTTTGACCGAACATGATTTGAAAGGGAGCCTGTAAGTTTTCACCCGGCGTGCAAGCCTCGAATTTAAGTGGACGCATAAAAGGTGAAGCAGGGCACCCACCTGCTAAGTGCGGGTTCAAAACTCGGGTTTTTATACGGCACGATTGGGACTCCTGATATATTATATGACAATGAAGATCTCTTAGAGAGGTCTTTTTATTATGTGTTTTTAGGCGAGTCACAAACAGGTTCTATTTTCTCAATGTGATTACGAAAACTAGAATCATAAAAGACAAAAACAAACGGGCGCACTTGCGGCCCGTTTGTTTTATTTTGCCAATTTTTCTAAATTCCCGTTCTTGTCCATTTTAAACGAAGGAGAGTGGGCTTCAGCTTCGTCAGAAAGCATCACCATACGTCTGGCACGATCCATGATACTGATTAATGATTGATAATCTTCTTCAATGGTTTCATGCTTCTTTTTCAACTTTTCAATTTCCTTTTGTTGAGCATTAATTGTGTTCTCAAGTTCTTCGTTCTTTTTCCACAATGTTTCGTTTTCTACCTTTAATCTTTCACTATCATGATCGTTAGTTTTTAAGTTTTGTAGGTAGACAATAACATCTTGAAGTGTCATCCCTTGAGCACTTTGATTCATCACTTGTGGTTGGGGCGTTGAAGCTTCTGGACTATAAGTTTCTTGAGTGTATGGCGTCTGCCATGAGCGAACGGGCCGTTTCTGCTGTGCTCGCTTAAGTTGCTTGCGCTGCTTCTTAGCAAGATCAACCGCTTTTTCATATTTTTTGCGCACGATCGCATTCCATCGGAAGCCACATGCTGCTCCTGTGCGGTTTAATTTATCGCCAACCTCTTCAAAAGCGTCTAACTGTGTGCTTCCTTCACGGACATGACGTAAGACCGTTTCGGCTAATAATAAGTCATCTTCATGACTCCATGCATCTTGTCTAACTTTTGTCATAATGACCTCTCCTTAAAATAAATTGCTTAATAGAAAGGATAGACAAAAGCGTCTTTTATTATACAAAAGAAGTAAAATTATCTATATAACTATGTATTTATCGTTTCCCGACAGAAGACTTCTAAGGGCGTAGCCCATTGAGTAAGTGCGAGATGAATGTCGGCTGGCACTAGCCAAAACTTCTTACCCATTAGCATAATAGGAATATAAGTTCTTGTATAGAGGAAGTGAAACAATGTTAGTCAACAATGGCTATCAATTCCGTATCTATCCCAATAAAGCGCAGGAAATTCTGATTGCTAAAACCATCGGATGCAGTCGTTTTGTTTTTTTAGGAAAATGGAAGGATACATCCAAAGAAACGGGGCAAAAGATTAAACTACAATGCCTGTTCTGCTGAATTAACACAGTTGAAAGCTGAAAAATCATCATCTTGCCAAAGCTTATGAGTGAAGTCTCTTAGTCACAGTATAGGGTCAATAGCGTTTCGGCCATTGATCAAGCAATACCTATCCTTAAGCTCATCATACACAAATGAAAAATCGTCAAAATCATTGATCTTACGCAACATGTTATCCTCTGGTACTATGAGATTATAGAGGGACTTAACTTTAATGACTGTTGTTTGGCAATCACCATAACCACCCGCTTAACTTAGTTACTATAAATTAAAAAAAGCCGAAACTCTCAATAAAATAGGTAAATTATGTGGGTTTTGGCTTTTTTTTATTTGTTTTTTTAATGAAATACACCTTCGAAAGTAAGTTGATTGGAGAGGAAGGCGCGAGACTCCTTCGGGAACAGCACGAGTCCGAAGATCCACTTGGGAAAACAAATATCCAATTCCCAAGTTAGCAGAGGCCACTAAGGACGATCGATTAAAATCGTCACGTCCTTAAGGAACTTCGACTAAAATCGTCACATCCGTGTGACAACGTCGAAGCTAGCACATCCTGTGCGTCGAACACCAATCCTACCCACGTCAAAAAATCGTAAGAACACGATTTTTCTGCGAGGACTAATCTCTTAGTCGCTTTCCTTAGTCCTGTGGGCATGAGGACAGCAAGCGACCTGTAGCGTAAATCAACCTCTCGACAACACCTTGTTTTAAAGGAAACTTTTTCAGTGACCTCTTATTTTGGAGGGTGCTTTTTACTCCTCCAATAATCAAGCCGCTTTTTGACCGTTTTTTCGTGTCCTCTTGGGGTCGGAACATAGAATGTTTTTCCTAATAAATGGTCGGGTAAATAGTTTTGGTCAACGAATCCATCAGGATAATCATGAGGATATTTGTAATCAATGCCATGTCCGAGTTTGCTTGCTCCTTTATAGTGGGCATCACGGAGGTGGATGGGAACCTGACCCGTCCTTTCTTTTTTAACTGTCTCAAGAGCACTATCGATACCCATGATGACACTATTAGATTTCGGTGCTGTTGCTATATAAAGTGCTGCTTCAGCCAAAGGTATCCGAGCTTCGGGCATACCAATGAATTCAACAGCATAGGCAGCGGCTTGGGCGATAAGCAAGGCATTAGGATCGGATAAGCCAACGTCTTCAGCAGCATGAACATAGAGTCTTCGGGCAATAAAGCGAGGATCTTCGCCAGCTATCATCATTTTGGCTAGCCAGTAGAGGGTGGCGTCTGGATCCGAGCCACGTAAACTCTTAATAAAGGCAGAGACAGTATCATAATGATTATCACCTGACTTATCGTACTGAAGCACTCGTTCTTGAATGGATTCTTCTGCAGTTTCTAGATTAATATAGATGGTCCCTTCTTTATTGGGAGGTGTTGTCAAAACAGCTAATTCTAAAGCTGAGAGAGCTGTCCGGGCATCACCGTTAGAAACATTGACGAGGTGCTGGAGAGCGTCTTGGTCAATTTCTATGGCGTAGCGCCCATAACCGCGTTCCTGATCATTAAGAGCTTGCTCTAAAACCCTTTGGATATCATAATCCGTTAAAGCTTCAAAGCGAAAAAGTGTGGATCTGGAAAGAAGGGCGGGATTAATTTCAAACATGGGGCTTTCTGTTGTTGCCCCTATTAGAATGATTGTTCCGTCCTCGACAAAAGGCAGTAAAGCATCCTGCTGGCTCTTATTAAAACGGTGGATTTCATCAATAAAAGTCACTGTCTTTTGATCGTCAAATTTCAGTCGTTCTTTGGCCTCACTTGTCATTTTTCGAATATCATTTACCCCAGAGGTGACCGCATTCAGTTGCTGGAAATAGGCGGAAGTTGTATTGGCAATGATTTTGGCTAACGTGGTTTTGCCAGTACCAGGGGGGCCGAAAAAAATCATAGCCGTTAATTTATCAGCTTGAATAGCGCGTCTTAATAGACGCCCCTCACCAACAATTTGATCCTGACCGATGAATTCGTCTAATGTTCGGGGACGCATTCTATTGGCCAGTGGGACGCCTGTCTTACGAGATTCCTTGGAATAATCGAATAAGTCCATGGGGGATCTTCCTTTCTAAGAGTAGTGCAAGTATATATAGGAACATGGAATTCCTCTTTTAATATATTGTTAGGGTTGAATCTTTGGTTCTTTGTCTTGCCATTATACCATCAATAAATGGGACCTAAAAAGATCTTCCCACGTTAAGTATAAATAAGATGTTGGTCAGACCATACCCAAGGCTCTGTATTCGTGATATACTTAGTGTGTCTATCTTATATGAACGTGACCTGAAGTGATGTTGAAGTTAAGCGGCAACAAAAGTTGAGAAGAGCGGAGTGTCAAACTTTGACGACTAAATTATGGATAAAGTCCTCAGGAAAGCAATTAGGATACTGGGGTGTTTTTTTATTTGGACTTATTATCATGTCTTTAGGAATTGCTTTAGTCATTCAGGCCAATTTAGGCGCGACGCCGTGGGATGTATTGCACATTGGTCTCTTTAAGCACTTCGGATTGACAGTGGGGACATGGTCCATTCTGGTTGGGAGTCTTGTGGTAGGTTCGACGTGCCTATTAACAAAATCCTGGCCAAAAGCAGGTGCCCTTGCTAATATGATCCTTGTCGGGCTTTTTATTGACTTTTTTTTAGCTGTTTTACCCACTCCTGAAGGATTGTGGGTAAAATGGGTCATACTGATGTTAGGGATTTTTATTCAAGGGCTCGGGATTAGTATTTATATTGCAGCTAATCGTGGTGCTGGCCCCCGCGATAGCCTTATGCTTTATCTAGTGGAGTTAACAGGTTGGAAATTGTCACATATAAGACGAGCGATGGAAGGCGTTGTCCTGCTCATGGGCTGGCTTTTAGGAGGTCCTGTCTCAATTGGGACGATTTTGTTTGGTCTCACCATCGGCTCAATCGTAGGGATTTTACTTCCAATATCTAAAAAAATGATAACTATAATGTTAGAAGGGCGGGCTGTTCATGAAAATATCGACAAAAGGAAGATACGGACTCACCATCATGATGGCATTAGCAAAACATTACGGTAAAGGCCCCTTGGCTTTAAAAGTGATTGCGGAAAATCATCAATTATCAGAGCACTACCTTGAACAATTGATAGCACCGCTTCGCAATGCCGGTTTGGTCAATAGCATAAGAGGAGCCTATGGCGGATATGTTCTGGCGAATGAGCCACAAGAGATCACAACAGCGGATATTATTCGAGTATTAGAGGGACCGATTCGTCCTGTGGAAATCATGGATGATGATGATCCTGCTAAGCGAGAATTATGGTTAAAGATTCGTGATGCTGTAAAAGATGTGTTAGAAAATACGACACTTGCTGATCTGATTGACTTTGATCAAGAAGATCATGTGCAAGATCCTGATATGTTTTACATTTAATTATGGAATGTTAGATATAGGAAGTGTATGAAGATGGAACATATTTATCTCGATCATGCGGCAACAACACCGCTTCATCCGAAAGTGTTAGAGTCCATGCTCCCTATTTATCAAAAGGTCTTTGGAAATCCGTCCAGTATTCACTATTTTGGAAGAGAAGCGCGGAAGCTTGTTGATGATGCGCGTGAAAACATCGCTAAAGCCATTGGTGCCAAGCCCAATGAAATTGTATTTACAAGTGGCGGTACGGAAGCGGATAATACAGCGATTATTGGAACAGCCATGGCCATGAAAGCGAAGGGAAACCACATCATTACTTCAAAAATTGAGCATCATGCTGTCCTTCATACGTGTCAGTATCTGGAGACTCAAGGTTTTGAAGTCACTTATTTAGATGTGGATGAAAAGGGGCGTATTCAATTAGATGAATTTCAGCAGGCCATAAGGGAGGATACCATTCTTGTCACGGTCATGTACGGAAATAATGAAGTCGGTACGATACAACCCATCAGGGAAATGGCGCAGATTCTGGAAGAGCATTCCGCTCTTTTTCATACAGATGCAGTACAAGCTTTTGGTGTGAAAAAGGTAG
The DNA here is from genome assembly GCF_014639255.1 of Pullulanibacillus pueri. Classification (GTDB taxonomy): domain Bacteria; phylum Bacillota; class Bacilli; order Bacillales; family Sporolactobacillaceae; genus Pullulanibacillus; species Pullulanibacillus pueri. Next base: position 18,044 of record NZ_BMFV01000028.1, on the reverse strand, counting down.
AGGTTCAAGCGTTAGGTGTCGACTTAATGTCAATGGTTGCTCATAAAATCAACGGTCCAAAAGGGGTTGGTTTCCTTTATGTGAAAGAAGGGACGCCGTTTTCACCCTACCAACATGGTGGCGAGCAAGAAAGAAAGCGTCGGGCAGGAACCCATAATGTACCAGGCATTGTTGGATTAGAGAAGGCGTTAGTATTAGCTGCTGAAAATCGTGATGAGAATGATAGCCACTATCGCCGCCTGCAGACGATTATCCTTCAGTATTTAGAAGAACAACACATTGATTTTTCGGTCAATGGGGATGTCAAAGATTGCCTTTCCCATATTCTTAATCTCTATTTCCCGGGAATTAAAGTTGAGCCTTTTTTGACAGCTTTAGATCTTGGCGGAGTAGCTGTTTCCAGTGGTTCCGCTTGTACAGCAGGCTCTGTTGAACCTTCCCATGTTTTATCCGCCATGTATGGAAAAGAGGCCGAGCAAGCAAAAAGTTCGATTCGCATCAGCTTTGGGTTATATAATACGGAAGAGCAAGTGACCCAAGCCGCTAAAATTATAGCACAGACGGTTAAACGTATGCTTTGATAAATATTTTGATTAAAAGGAGGTGACGTTCTGTGAAACCTATAGAAGAAACACGCGTAGTGGTAGGGATGTCAGGGGGCGTTGATTCCTCAGTCACGGCTTTGCTCCTCAAGCAGCAGGGCTACGATGTTGTGGGGATTTTCATGAAAAACTGGGATGATACTGATGAAAATGGTGTCTGTACAGCAACGGAGGATTATGAAGATGTTGCAAGAGTCGCCAATCAAATCGGCATTCCATATTACGCCGTGAACTTTGAAAAGGAATATTGGGACAAAGTGTTCTCTTATTTCTTAGAAGAATATAAAGCCGGTCGGACACCGAATCCAGATGTCATGTGTAACAAAGAAATCAAATTTAAGGCTTTCCTTGACCATGCTTTATCGTTAGGTGCGGACTACGTTGCCACAGGACATTATGCTCGCGTAGAACGCTCAGAGGGCAAGACGAAGCTCTTAAGAGGTCTTGATAATGGTAAAGATCAAACCTATTTCTTAAACCAATTATCAGAAGAACAACTCTCACGCGTACTTTTTCCATTGGGTGAGCTGAAAAAGCCTGAAGTGCGCAAAATCGCCCAAGAGCACGGTTTGGCAACAGCGAACAAAAAAGATAGTACGGGGATATGTTTTATTGGTGAACGTGACTTTAAGACATTCCTTAGTCACTATTTACCTGCACAATCCGGTGAAATTCGTACCATTGATGGAGAATATAAAGGCACACATGAGGGTTTAATGTATTATACCAATGGTCAACGTCAAGGATTGGGCATTGGTGGCCCAGGAGGTCCTTGGTTTGTGTGTGGCAAAGATCTTGATAAAAATATCCTTTATGTTGCCCCGGATAACCACCCTTCCTTGTTTTCCGAAGGCTTGACGGCAGAAAAAGTCAATTGGATTAATGGCCAACCTAAGACCACAACCTTTACTTGCACGGCGAAATTCCGTTATCGTCAACCTGATCAACCGGTATCGGTAACCGTGGAGCCAGAGGGGCGATTGACAGTGATGTTTGCGGAGCCACAAAAAGCCATTACGCCGGGACAAGCGGTTGTCTTTTATGATGGTGAGCTCTGTTTAGGAGGCGCCACGATCGATGCTATTTTACAGAAGGTTTATCATGGAAAACTTGATTTTGTGAAAGCCAACTAAGAAGAAGCTCTTGCCTAGTGCAAGGGCTTTTTTGCTGCTGGTGCATTTTGGTATTAAAAACCTTTCTGCATCTTAAAAGGATTTGTCTGCCACTCATTGTCCGGTTTTGCTTAAAAAATGTAAGTTAATGTGATGTAGGAACGTTGTTTTTTACGTGTTCATTCCTGATAGGAAGCGAAATGAAAAATGGAATAGGACTATCAATTATGACAAATGCTTATTCGGAGGGGTAAAAAAATAACGCGAGATTGGAAGGTGAAACAACAATGCTCGATGCAACAACCTTAGAGATAGTGAAATCAACGGCTCCCGTACTAAAAAAGCAAAGTAAAAAAATTGGTGAACATTTCTATAAACTCCTCTTTGCGAAGGCACCTGAACTTTATAATATTTTTAATCAAACTAACCAAAAAAGAGGCATTCAACAAGAGGCGCTTGCCTATTCCGTTTATGCAGCAGGAGAAAATATTGACAATTTAGATGCCATCAAGCCCTTAGTCAGAAGAATTACAGAGAAGCATAGGGCTTTAGGGGTCCAGGCGAACCAATATCCTGTTGTTGGGGAGACTCTGCTTCAGGCTGTTAAAGATGTTTTAGGAAAGGCAGCGACAGATGAAGTGCTTCAGGCATGGGGCCAAGCCTATAATTATATAGCGGATATCTTCATTTCAATTGAGCGAGAGTTATACAATCAAACAGAACAGCAACCAGGCGGCTGGTTAGGGGCTAGAGATTTTCGTGTCGATCAAAAGGTAAAGGAGACAGAAGATGTCACGTCATTTTATTTAAAACCTGCTGATGGAAAAGCGATTCCTACTTATAAAGCCGGGCAATACCTCACGTTAAAAGCCAATATAGAGGGAGAACAGTATACACATATAAGGCATTATAGTTTATCTGAAAGTCCTGGAAAGGAGTATTATCGCATAAGTGTTAAACGTGAGCAGGCGCAGGGGAAAGCTCCAGAAGGGATTGTTTCAAACTATCTTCATCATTCGGTGAAGGAAGGGGACACCCTACAATTCGCTGCTCCTGCAGGTGACTTCACATTGACAGACGACGGTCTTCCTATAGTGTTGATTAGTGGAGGAATTGGGATTACACCTATTTTAAGTATGTTTAAAACCTTGGCTCAAACACAACCGGATCGTGTCGTCACTTTTATTCATGCGACACTAAATAGTTCGACCTACGCTATGAAGGAAGAGGTTCACCATTTAGTGGAGAAGAATGATCGATTAAAGGCATTTCTTTGTTATGAAAAACCGTCCAAAGAAGATCAAGAAGCTAAAAGCTATGCTAAAGAAGGTTACATTGATCTTGAATGGTTGAAAAAAATACTTCCTAACAATCAAGCCCATTTTTATTTTTGTGGTCCTGTCCCTTTTATGAAAGCAGTAAACAATGCATTAAAAGAATGGGGCGTGCCTAAAGAGCGTAGCCATTATGAAGTGTTTAATCCGATTAGTCTTTTGGAAGAAGCTTAAGCGGGGAATCTTAAGTCATCAAAAATGGAAGGAACCCAATATCGTACTTTTAAAAGAGGAGAGCCTAAAATGGGTGGCTCCTCTTTTCTCAATTTGAAAGAAGGGGCGTTTTATCCATAAATGAGGCGATGATGCTGAGGAACATCTCTTTGTTGAAGTGTTTCGGATGTTAGACTTTCCTTTCCATTCCAATAGGTGCTGATGGATGCCCTTGTTACAAATGAAAGAGGCGGCAAATATTTCTACTCCTATTAAAACAGTTATTTTCAAGTCCCCCTGTTTCCAGGGCTTGTCTATTTTTGATATACTTATGAGAGATTTTCTGTGTAACGGGGGGAGCATTATGATAGATTGGAACAAACAGGGGCATACCTATTTAAAGGAAAAAGCAATAGAGAAAGCAGCGGAAGCTTTTAATCGTGCTATCGAGGACCACCCGAAAGATCCAATAGGGTATAGTAATTTTGGTAACCTATTATTAACCATCCATGAACCAGCACGTGCACTTGCTTTTTTTAATAAAGCATTAGAACTTCAATCTGATTATGCTCCGGCATCATATGGGTTAGGAAACGCCCTTTACGAACTTGAACGGTATGAAGAGGCGATTCCATGTTTTCAATTGGCAGAACAAAATGGAGTTACTGACGACGGCGATATCCATTATATGCTCGGAATGTCTTATGTGAATCTCAGTCAATTGATGATGGGCCTTGTTCATCTCCAACGGGCCGTTGAGTTGAACGAACAAGATAGTGAGGCGCGGTTCCAATATGCACTTTGTCTAGCCAAATTAGGTTCTCTTCAACTGGCTCTTCAGCAGTTTGATCAAGTGATTGAACAGCAACCTGAACATGCGGATGCTCATTATAATAAAGGGGTGGCTTTAGCTTCCAGAGGTCAAACGGCTGAAGCCATAATGGCATTTCAAACAGCTATAAAGCATCAAAAAGACCACGTTCTTGCTGCCAATGGTTTGAGAGCACTTGAAAGCGCCGTTGAAGGAAACAATGAGATTAAGGACGAGCAGCTATGATGGAATCTATGGATCTTTTTGCTGAAGAAAAAAAATATGTGAAAGGAATACCTCATCATATCGTTTTTCGTAATGAGGAAAATGGCTATACGGTCTTAAGGATTCGTGTTGAGGAAACCAATGAAGCCATTGAGGATAAGGACATTGCACTTTTTGGTTTTTTTCCAGTTATTCATCTTCATGAGAGCTATCAATTTTTTGGCAAAATAAAAATGCACCCCAAATACGGACAACAATATGAGGTTGAACAATTTCGCAAACTTCTTCCCCAATCTAAGGATGGCGTTGTGCAGTACCTCTCAGGTGAACTCTTTCCAGGGATAGGTAAGTCAACGGCGGAGAGAATTGTGGCCCACTTAGGAGAGACAGCGATTACTCAAATTCTAAATCAGCCCCAATGTTTAAGTGATGTGCCGAAACTGCCAGAGGATAAAGCTCTCCAAATTGCCGAAACCTTAATGGCACATGAAGGCTTGGAAAAGGTGATGATTGCGCTCTCGGATTATGGTTTTGGCACGCAGCTGTCCACGAAAATCTATCAAGCCTATGGGAATGACGCTGTCAGAATAATAGAGGAGAATCCCTATCGATTGGTTCAAGATATTGAGGGGATTGGTTTTCATCGGGCTGATGAGATTGGCAAGCGATTGGGTTTAGTAGGCAATCATCCTGAACGAATTCAAGCAGGTTGCCTGTATTGGCTAAATGAGAAAGCTCAGAACGAGGGTCATGTTTTTATGACTTTTGCTGAGACCGTAGATGGTGTTCAGGAGCTACTTTCAACGAAACAAGCAGAGGTGGATGTTGGTTCGATTGAAAATGAACTAGATGTGCTTGAAGAAAAGGGACAGTTAATTATTGAAGAACTCAACGTTTATCTTCCTTCACTCTATTTTGCTGAAAAAGGGCTTGTCACAAGCATAAAAAAATTATCAGAGCAAACCGACTTCGAAAATGAATTCTCAGAAAGTGAATTTTTAGAAGCCTTAGGGGCCTTGGAGGAGCGATTAAATATTCAATACGCTCCTTCACAAAAAGAAGCCATTCAAACTGCGATTCATTCTCCTATTATGCTTTTAACGGGGGGGCCAGGAACTGGTAAGACCACGGTTATAAAGGGAATTGTAGAGATTGTCGCTGAACTTCGAGGGTTCTCTCTTAACCCTAAAGACTACAAGGATAAAGAGGAGTCCTTTCCGTTTTTATTAGCAGCACCAACAGGGCGGGCGGCTAAACGTATGAGTGAATCGACGGGACTCCCAGCGGTGACGATCCATCGGCTGTTAGGCTGGCGGGGAGGCAGCGGCTATGATCACGATGAGGAACATCCGATTGAAGGAAAACTTCTGATTATCGATGAAATGTCGATGGTTGATCTATGGCTTGCGAATCAGCTCTTTAAGTCTTTACCATTGCCTATGCAGGTGATTGTCGTCGGTGATGAGGATCAATTACCTTCGGTGGGACCGGGTCAAGTGCTCAATGATTTTTTGCATTCTGAGGTGATTCCAACGGTGCGTCTGACGGATATTTATAGGCAATCCGAGGATTCCTCAATTATCGAGCTTGCTCATGAGATTAAACAAGGAAGACTTCCGGAAACGATCGGCCAACAGACGGGAGATCGGAGCTTTTTTAACTGTCACCAGAATCAAGTGGTTGATGTTGTCTGCCAAGTTTGTAATAATGCAATAAAAAAGGGCTTTACGGCTATGGATATTCAAGTGCTGGTCCCTATTTATAGGGGGAGTGCGGGAATTGATGCAATGAATACTGCTCTGCAAAACCTATTTAATCCTGAAAGTGATAGTAAACGCACCTTAACCTTCGGAGACAAGCTCTTTCGCACAGGCGATAAAGTTTTACAACTCGTAAATAATCCCGACGAAGGGGTTTTTAATGGGGACATTGGTGAAGTGGTGGCGATTTTTAGGGCCAAGGAAACGACAGAGAAAGAGGATCAATTGGTTGTTTCGTTTGATGGTAAAGAGATTGTCTATTTAAAAAGAGACTTAAATCAGCTCACACTTGCTTATTGTTGCTCGATTCATAAATCGCAGGGAAGTGAGTTTCCCATTGTTGTTCTGCCGATTGTCAAAGGCTATCACCGTATGCTCAAGCGCAATCTTGTTTATACAGCGATCACCAGAAGTAAATCCTTTCTCATTCTCTGTGGTGACATCAAGGCATTGGAATATTCCATAGAACAAACCCATGTCGACCGGCGAAACTCGATGTTAAAAGAAAAATTAATCGAGCGGTTAGGCACAGAAGCGTTGGCTCTATCAGAACTTTCGATAGAGGATTTTGAAGAGGAAGTATGAATGAATGACTCTTTGGGCAAAATGGTGACCAGAGGTGAACCTGATGCATTGTCCAAATTGTAAAAATAAAAATCTAGGAAAAATAGGCGTGAATCAATATTATTGCTGGGATTGTTTTATAGAATTAACACTTACAAATAATAAGCTTTCTCTTAATCAAGTTGAAGAGGACGGCAGTTTAACCACACTTGATGATTTATTTGAAGAACAAGATTTAAACGTTCAAGAGGGTTAAAAAGGAAGGGACGAAAAACGGGGACGATGATTGACATCGGCTCCGTTTTTTATATAAAAGATCAGAAAGAAAATTTCTGGTCATCAGGATGGTGTGGATTTCCGCTTCAATCACTTGATTGCTGTGACGCTTTTTTTGTTAGAAGAAGCTGTCTTTAGTGCAAGCGCAGTGCTGTTTTGTTAATTTCAGCCTTGATTCGTGCGCCGTTTGTGAGTTTCACTTTTTGTTTTGTGTACATGATCGTTACGTCGCAAGCTATTTCACCAGCGAGAAATAATGTAAAATGGCTAATGAGAGTTGCGGATTTGATTGCGATTTTATATTATAACTTTCTCCAGTCTGTGGCAAACTAAAGGCTGGAGGGGTTCTCATGAGAAAATGGACGGCTCTTGATTGGGTAAAGAGATTAGCTGTTTTAATTTTGTTTTTCTTAAACTGTTGGTTTTTACTCAAATTATTTCCTTATATCGGGATGGCTTTAGGCTATGCCCTCAAAATTTTAGCCCCTTTTTTAATCGCGTGTCTCATTGCCTATCTTCTTCATCCGCTAATTGAAAAATTACATAAACAAGGGATGCCAAGAGCATTGGCTATTCTTATCGTGTATCTCTTGTTCTTTGGCGGAATCACTTTTGCATGTGTCAAAGGAGCGCCTATTGTTTATGAGCAGCTAAGAAGTTTTGCAAAGCAGGGGCCAAACTTGCAAGAGATGTATCAAGATAATGTGAACCATATTTACTATGCGACATCAGATTTTCCTGAAACGCTCCATGATCATTTTGATCGGATTCTCGCGTCCTTAGAGAGTGGACTCAACCACCTTGTAAGGAGACTTATTTTAGGCATTCAAAATATCTTTAAATCCATTTTTACCTTATTGTTAATTCCGTTCATTGTCTTTTATTTATTAAAGGATTTTGATCGGGTTAAGGAATGGATCTATCGGCACACCCCTGAACGTTTACGCTCTCCTGGGCAATCACTGATCCGTGATATTGATGAATCATTAGGGAGTTACATCCGGGGCCAGCTTTTGGTTTGCTTAGTTGTGGGGATTGTCTCCTTCATAGGATTGTGGCTGCTCCATATTCCCTATTCTTTGCTATTAGGCATATTTATGGGTATCACGGATATTATTCCTTATTTTGGCCCAGTCATTGGCGCCGTACCTGCCTTATTAATTGCTGTGACATTATCCATAAAAAAGGTGATTTTAGTTTTGGTGATTGTTCTTGTGGTGCAATTTCTAGAAGGGAATGTTTTTAGTCCTATTATTGTGGGAAAAAGCGTGCATATTCATCCGATTTTTATTATGCTATCCCTTGTCATTGGCGGTGATATCGCCGGTGTTGTGGGTATGTTGCTAGCCGTTCCCGCCTTTGTGATCTTAAAGGTGCTCGTCAACCATTATGTCGATTATCGAAAAAAAATTGACAAGGAGAGCGAAACTTGATTATAATTTACTCACCAAGTATTAAGGTATAACGAATTGAACGAAGCGAATACGATGAAAGAGTTAACCATCAATCAAGGGATACAGAAACGGATTCCTAGGCTGAGAGAATCCTTGAACAAGATGATGGGCGCCACTCTGAAGTGCAGTTAACCCCTGCCGGCTTAAGGTCCGTTATCGCCATGATTAAAAGCTGATAGATCGCCATACAGTGTGATCTATAATTAGGGTGGTACCGCGTGAGTTTAATGCTCTCGTCCCTTTTGGGGATGAGGGCTTTTTATATTGGTTAAACCTGTTCAATCGTTAATCTATGGAAAGGAAGTTGCTCTATGAAAAAATTAAGCTCAAGAGAAGTTAGACAAATGTTTATAGACTTTTTTAAGGAAAAGGGACATCGGGTGGAGCCAAGTGCCTCTCTTATCCCTCACGAAGATCCAACGTTACTTTGGATTAACAGTGGTGTAGCAACCTTAAAAAAATATTTTGATGGTCGAGTCGTCCCAGAAAATCCTCGTATTGTGAATGCTCAAAAGGCGATCCGCACCAACGACATTGAAAACGTCGGTTATACCGCAAGACATCATACGTTCTTTGAAATGCTTGGAAATTTTTCAGTAGGTGATTACTTTAAGGAGGAAGCGATTCAATGGGCTTGGGAATTTTTAACGAGCCCTAAGTGGATTGGTTTTGATCCCAAATACTTATCTGTAACTATTCACCCAGAAGATGACGAGGCCTTTGACCTATGGCATAAGACGATTGGGCTTCCTAAGGAACGGATTATTCGTCTGGAAGAGAACTTTTGGGATATTGGGGAGGGTCCAAGTGGTCCGAACACAGAAATTTTTTATGATCGTGGGGAAGCTTATGGCAATGATCCCGAAGATCCAGAACTTTATCCAGGTGGAGAAAACGAACGTTATTTAGAGATTTGGAATCTCGTCTTTTCACAGTTCAATCATAATCCAGATGGGACTTATACACCTCTACCTAAGAAGAATATTGATACAGGGATGGGTCTAGAACGTATGGTCTCTGTCATTCAGGAGGCAAAGACGAACTATGATACTGACTTATTTCTTCCTTTGATTCAAAAAATTGAAGTTATTAGTGGAAAAACTTACGGTGAAACCAAAGAAAGGGATACTGCTTTCAAGGTGATTACAGACCATGTCCGTGCCGTATCCTTTGCGGTTTCTGATGGTGCCCTTCCGTCCAATGAAGGGCGTGGCTATGTCTTACGTCGTCTCATTCGGAGAGCGGTACGCTTTGCCATGGAACTTGGCATTGAACGGCCTTTTATGTATGAACTCGTGCCCATTGTGACAGAAATCATGGGTGAATTTTACGATAATTTAAAGACCCAAACCGCTTTAGTACAAAAAATCATTCGTACTGAAGAAGAACGTTTTCATGAAACCCTTCATGAAGGATTGGCTATATTAAAGGATGTTATGGCGAAGGCGAAAGCGGCAAACGAAAAAGTGATTGCTGGAACAGATGTCTTTAAACTCTATGATACGTTTGGGTTTCCAGTAGAACTTACTGAAGAATACGCCGAAAATGAAGGCTTTACCATTGATCATGAGGGTTTTGAAAAAGAATTGAATGCTCAACGTGACCGGGCAAGACAGGCACGTCAAACAACAGAATCGATGCAAGTGCAAAATGAAACCTTGCGTGAGATTACTGTTGAAAGTGAATTTATTGGGTATTCTGAGCAAGAGAGTGACTCTAAGGTGGCCATCATTGTCAATCAAAATGAAGTGGTTGATTTCGCAAAGACAGGTGACGTGGTCCAAATTATCCTTGATAAGACGCCTTTCTACGCTGAAAGTGGGGGACAGGTTGCCGATAAAGGGAAACTCGTCAATCAAGCGACAGAACTTCTCGTCCAAGAGGTTAAGAAGGCTCCTAATGGTCAAAATCTCCACACCGTTAGGGTTGAAAAAGGAAACCTTAAGAAGGGTGACGTGTTCAAAGCAGAAATTCAATCCGAACGTCGATCGGATACAGAAAAAAACCATACGGCAACACATCTTCTTCACCAAGCCTTAAAGGATGTCTTAGGGACTCATGTGAATCAGGCCGGTTCTTTAGTGACTCCTGAAAGATTGCGCTTTGACTTCTCTCACTTTGATAAGGTCACGGAAGAGGAATTGAATCGCGTAGAAGAAATTGTGAATGAAAAGATCTGGCAAAGTCTTTCTGTAGAAACAATGCAGAAAGGGATAAAAGAAGCAAAAGCTATGGGGGCAATGGCGCTTTTTGGTGAGAAATATGGAGATATAGTTCGTGTTGTTCGCATTGGTGACTATAGTTTAGAACTTTGTGGTGGTTGTCATGTCAGAAACACTTCGGCCATTGGCTTATTTAAAATTGTTTCTGAGTCAGGTATTGGCGCAGGAACTCGTCGGATTGAAGCGGTCACTGGTAAATATGCCTTTACTATGCTGAATCGTCATTTGAAGGACTTACAGCATGCCGCACAACTTTTAAAGACCACTATTGACGGCATTCCTGAAAGAATTGAAGGATTTTATTCACAAATTCATCAATTGGAAAAGGAAAAAGAATCATTAATATCGAAATTAGGTAATACAGAGATAAATGAAATCAAACAAATGATCCAAGAAGTCGAAGGTATCCCTTTTGTTGCACGAAAAATAGAAGGACAAGATATGAATGGTTTACGTGCGATGATAGATAAATTGAAAGAACAATTGCCTTCAGCGGTATTAGTACTAGCTTCAGTAAAAGATGGGAAAGTCAATATTGCTTGTGGTGTCACTAAGGACCTTATTGAAAAAGGATTCCATGCTGGAAAGCTTGTAAAGGAAATCGCCACTCGTTGTGGTGGCGGTGGCGGTGGTCGTCCTGATATGGCCCAAGCTGGCGGGAAAAATCCTGAGGCGCTTGACAATGCGCTTGCATTTGTAGAACAATGGGTGTCAGAACAGTCCTTGTCCAAATAATGAGGTGGCAAAGAGCGGGCTAGACTTTTCTATTAGCGAACAGCTTTTTGCAACCCATAAAATATATTGAGCTGTATAAGATGAGGGGGAACCCGTTATGGATAAAACAATGCAATTTAATTTTTATGATGATCAAGACAAAAGTGATGTGAAGAATGTTTTATTAAAAGTTCATCAAGCACTTCAGGACAAAGGGTATAATCCGATCAACCAAATTGTTGGTTATTTGTTATCAGGTGACCCAGCTTATATTCCCCGCCATCAGGATGCGCGTAATTTGATACGTAAAATTGAGCGGGATGAGATTATTGAAGAACTTGTTACCACCTATTTAAAGCAACATCAAGAGGACGGTTTATGAGAGTGATGGGTCTTGACTATGGTACAAAGACCGTGGGCATTGCAGTAAGTGATGCTCTAGGTCTTACCGCTCAAGGGGTAGAGACGATCCATTATCAACAGCATAGGCGAGATGTGCTCTATGAGCGTATAGGTCAACTGGTTCTCGACTATGAGGTGTCACGTTTTGTTGTTGGTTTGCCTAAAAACATGAACGGAACCGTAGGAGAACGCGGCGAAGCTTGTATTTCTTTTGGAAATCAGCTTAATAAACGTTTTGATTTACCTGTTGAGATGTATGATGAGCGTTTAACAACCATGGCAGCGGAGAGAATATTGATTGAAGCCGACGTCAGTCGTAAAAAACGAAAGAAAGTCATAGACAAGACAGCAGCAGTTCTCATTTTACAAGGGTATTTAGATCGTAATAGAAATGGAGTGTCATTCGAATGAGTCATAACCATAACCACGACGAAGAGCAAGAACGCATTATTATCCCTGATGAAAATGGTGAAGAACATTTATTTGATATTTTGTTCACCTTTGACGTTGAGGAAACAGGAAAGTCTTATATGGTGGTTCAACCTGCTGAATCCCCAGAGGACGACGAAGAGGAAGCCGAAGTTTTTGGTTTTAGATATGAAGATGTTGACGGAGAGTTCAGCCTATTTCCTATTGAAACGGATGAGGAATGGGACATTGTTGAGGAAATGCTCAATACATTTGTAGACGAAGAAGAACTTTAAGTCTTTTCAATCTTTTAGGCCGCGGAGAAACCTTTAATAGGGTTTCTCCGTTTTTTGTAATGTCAGCATTTATATCTTAGTAGAAGACCGTAAAGGGCAACTTAGGCTTTTGCCATTACGTTTGTCAGAAGACTAGTAGTAAGGATTTTCGGTCATTAAATAAGTGGTGATTTCCGCTCCAGAACTTTTTGGGGTGGTTGAGGTGCTAGCTTTGGCGTTATCACATGGATGTGATGTTTTTAGCCGGCGCCCTTGGTAGCCTCAGCTCACTTTGAAATGGATTACCTGTGTGTTCCAAAATATTTAGGCTACAAACCCCTGTTCCTTCGTCTACTCGTATCGCTTCATCGTTGGATCCTCGGAACAACTCGAAGTGTATTCGTGAAGACACGCTGGCCCCGTTCTCGAAAGACTTAGTTTTGGCATCCTTGAGTCAGCGGCGCTGAGGAACATACTCTGGATAAGTGTAGCGAATCCGAGACTTCCTCTCCCAATCCACTTGTCCCTTTTAAACGCTATGAAAGCCCTATTATTCATAGCTCTGAACACTTTTTCCAAAAGAATCCTTTTATGATGAATACGGTCATTATTTGTATATTTTGCTCAAGTTTTCTCGACTTTTCTTTATGTTATAGTATAATGGATTAGGAAATTGAAGGGGGCGTTCTTATGGGGGATTCGAAAGATCGTTTCCAAGTGTTGCGTGAGAGAGCAGAAGAAGCGCGTTTAGTCCGTCGTATTGTATTCATTGTAGTATGTAGCCTCGTGATCCTCTTCGTAGGAGGAGCCACATTTACATATTATTACATATCTCATTCACTGGCACCTGTGAGTTCTACAGAAAAGAAAAAAGTTGTCGTGAACATACCGAGCGGATCATCAACGGAAGACATCAGCAAGATCTTGGAATCCAAAGGTGTTATAAGAAATAGCACAATTTTTCATTATTATGTTAAGTATAAAAATAAAAACAACTTCCAAGCAGGTGTATATCAATTATCTCCGGGGATGACAATAGATGATATTATTGGAAAAATAGAATCCGGGGATGTTTATACAAATGCAGCATTGAAATTAGCTATTCCTGAGGGGTACAAAGTCAGTGATATTACAAAACGTATTGCCGAAAAGACAAAACTGACCGAAAAAGAGATTAATAAAAAGCTTAATGATCGGAATTACATTAAAGAGCACTATATGAAGAAATATCCGTTTTTGACGGATGCGATCTTAAACAAGCAAATAAAATCACCACTCGAAGGGTATCTGTTTCCAGCCACTTATAATTTTGATAAGAAAAATCCAGATTTAGATACGATTATCGATAAAATGTTAAGTAAAACACAGACTATTTTAGAGAAGTACAATAGTCAAATCCAAAATAATTCTTTAGGTTCTGTCCATAAAATATTATCAATGGCTTCTATTGTTGAGCGAGAAGCTGAAAAAGATGATGATCGAAAGAAAGTGGCAGCTGTTTTTTACAATAGACTGGATAGCGGGATGAAATTGCAAAGTGATATCACGGTATTGTATGCCTTAGGAAAAACTAAAGCGAAGGTTTACCAAAAAGACACAGAAATTGATTCGCCTTACAATACCTATGTTCAAAAGGGATTGCCTGTAGGACCAATAAATAATCCGAGTGAGTCTTCAATAGCGGCTGTTCTTGAGCCTGCACATACAAAAGCATTATTCTTTTATGCCCGCCCCAATGGAGAAATACTGTTTACAGACACATTGGCTGAGCATAATAAGGTTGTTAACAAATATAGTCACGAATGGGATGACGTAAAAGGGGAGTAATTTAACTCCTCTTTTAAGTTTATATAAAATACTGTATGATAAAGTATTGGGTCAGCTTATACGAGACCAATGCTATTTCATGATAAGACCTGAAAAGAAAGGATCACTTTGTATGACAAAAAAGCCAATTATTATAGGAGTTGCAGGGGGATCGGGTTCCGGTAAAACGACTGTAGCCAAGGAAATTGCCAAGAGCTTTCCGACTCAGTCTATTGCTGTTGTTGAACAAGACGCCTATTATAAAGCACAAGATTATAAATCCATGGAAGAGCGGATTAAAACAAATTATGATCACCCCTTGGCGTTTGATCATGAGCTTTTAATAGATCATTTACACAAGTTACTCCGTTTTGAACCCATTGAAAAACCGGTGTATGACTATACAGTGCATACAAGATCTGATAAAATTATTCCTATCACCCCTAAAGATGTGATTATATTGGAGGGCATCCTCATTTTGGATGATGAGCGCCTTAGGGAGCTCATGGACATTAAGCTGTATGTGGATACGGATTCAGATCTCCGTATTATTCGCCGCCTCGTCCGTGACACGCGAGATAGAGGGAGAACTATGGATTCTGTTATCGAGCAATATTTGACGGTCGTTAGACCTATGCATAATCAATTTGTTGAACCGACGAAGCGCTATGCCGACATTATAATTCCAGAAGGCGGTCAGAATGCAGTGGCGATTGATTTAATGGTCACTAAAATTCGTTCGATTTTAGAAGGAATTAAAGAGGAAAGTCTCGAAAGTAGATTAAGATAAATTTTCATCGTTTTTAAAATTTAATCCATTGAAGTGGTAAAAGGGAGTGTATGATTTTGGTCGAAGAAAAGAAACATTATATGACCGTTGAAGGTAAAGCAAAATTAGAAGAAGAATTAAATTATTTGAAAACAGAAAGACGTAAAGAAGTTGTTGAAAGAATTAAAGTCGCCCGTAGCTTTGGAGACCTTTCAGAGAACTCGGAGTATGATGCAGCAAAGGACGAACAGGCTTTTGTTGAAGCACGTATTCAACAGCTAGAACAAATGATTCGTAATTCCGAAATCATTGAAGAGGATGGATCAAATCCTGATCTCGTTTCTATAGGGAAATCTGTCACTTTCCAAGAATTACCGGATGGTGATGTGGAAACCTACAAAATTGTCGGTAGCGCCGAATCGGATCCGTTTGACGGTAAAATTTCTAACGATTCACCAATGGGTAAGAGCTTAATTGGGCGCAGTAAAGGCGATCAAGTCACTGTTCCTACGCCTGGAGGCGACTTACAGGTTAAAATTATTGAAGTCAAATAGTATTACATACACTAAAAAGGCGGCCTAAAGGGTCGCCTTTTTTTAAAATATAAGAATGTATAAAATTCTGGTCATCAGGAAGGTGTGGATTTCCGCTACAGAACGCTCGCTTTCCTCGGGCACGGCCTCAGCTAGCTTGGGATGATAAACGAGTTTCCCAAGTGGATCTTCGGACACGTGCTGTTCCCGAAGGAGTCTCGCGTCTTCCGCTCCAATCCACTTGATACTGACGAGGCATTTTGGTAAAAAGCTTTTTAATGCCCAACTGAATGAGGACCGGGCATGCTTTTCGCCCGGTTTTTCTCAAAAAAAAGAAAGTATAAGCCGTCGAAGCAATAAAGAGATCGGTAGAAAAATTTGTCTTCTCTGATAAGGACTTGGCGGAAGCCAAGTTTTTCTTATATAACGTTAGCGTTTTATAACTTAGTGGAAGACCTTAATGGAGAAAGGGAAATTTCGAGGTTGCTCATCCTTGCTTTATGTCGTTTGCTACTGAGGGGCTATTGGGTATTACAAGCTTTTTCAAAGCTTAAATAAGGATGGACCTTCATTATCCCCCTGAGGACGTTCTTTTCTCTATTGCCGTGTTTATGGTTAGGAAGATCGGTCAACACTGGCATTAGGGAGGGAGTTTCCTTGAATAAACGAAGAATGACCATCGTGGGGATGATTATTTTAACGGGTTTTACACTATTGATTGGGCGTTTAGCACAAATTCAACTTTTTGATACGGCGTCTTATTCACGACAACATATTAATTTAATCAATCAAAGTATTGCTCAACGCACCAGTCAATTTATAGTGAATAATGGACGAGGTATTTTACTGGATAGGACGAAAAAAGTGAAGCTCAATGGAGATGAAAAGCCCGCTCTTGTGTTGTTTCCATTTCTCAATGATAAAGAGTGGCCCGTGCAGAAACTCGCGGATATCATTCATGTTTCAGTAAGTTCAATAAAAGCGTCTCTAGCACAGGCTAAGGACCCTTTTATATTTCAACCGAATGCATTGACGTTAACAAAAGAGCAAATGACAGCTATTAATCAATTACATATCACGGGTGTTGAAGCTTTAAACGTTCGTCAGTCTACGGATAGTCTTGAGGATTCATACATTATCGGATCTGTTCGGCAAAATCCCAGCTCCTTAAAACAACGTTATCCCGAATTATTAAAGGATGGAGAAATTGCTCAGGATACTCCCATTGGTGTATTGGGTTTGGAGAAGGCTTATGATCCCTTCTTACTGTCACGTAATCAAACAAAGCTGCTTTATCATATTAGTGCTATGGGGGATCCTCTATTTGACAAGAGTGTGCGTGTTACCTCTAAAACGAATACAGAGTACTATCCCTTAAAAGTAGTCACAACCTTGGATACTGACATTCAGCAGCTTGCTGAAAAAGCGGTAGATGATCATCATCTGAAGCGTGGTGGCGTGGTGATTCTAGATGCAGTTACGAGTGACTTACTCACCATGGTAAGCCGTCCAGAGATGGATCCTAGTCATCCTTTCAAAAATGGTAATTTGATGCTTGAACCGCAATATCCTGGTTCTGTTTTCAAGATTGTAACAGCGGCCGCTGCTATACAGAATAACATTGTCAAAGAAGATGAAGTTTTTAATTGTGACCAAAATCCGTACGGGACAGGAAAAGGAACACGTCAACTTGGGGAATTAAATTTTGAAAATAGTTTTTATCAAAGTTGTAATTATACTTTTGGTACGTTGGCCAATCGAATGATGGAAACAAATGATCAAACATTGACTCAATATGCAGAACAATTAGGTTTAACACAAAAAGTGGGTTGGACAGATGATGTCTTTCGTTTTCACTCTTTTAAGCAGGTGCCTGATGAGGGTCAAAATAGCATTTGGAGAAATAATGAAGAACCTTATCAAGACCAAGAAGCTATTGCTCAAACAGCTATAGGACAACGAGATGTCAGGCTTACCCCCTTGTCAGTGGCTAATATGATGGCTACAATCAGTCGCGGGGGAGAAAAAAGAAGTGTCCGAACAGCAACTGAAATAGATTATAATCAGCCAAGTGGTGTGAAGTTAACTACTTTTCCTAAGGAAAAGCTCAAAGGGAAAAGCCTTGATTCCTATACCATTATGAGGCTAAAATCCTTATTGCGCGGCGTTGTAGAAAATGAGAAGGGCACGGGGCACCGGCTGGCAGATACTCAATACCCGGTGGCGGGTAAATCAGGAACAGCAGAAACAGATAAAGATCATACAAACGAGTGGTTTGCGGGTTATTTTCCAGCTGACAATCCCAAATATGCCATGGTCGTGGTCGATCTTGACCAACATCCAGGTGAACACAAGACTTATGATATTTATCATGATATTGTTGACGGTCTGTACACCCTTGATCAAAAGAGCCCATCCTAAACAAGCTAAGAGGTTTCCCCTCTTAGCTTGTTTTAATAACGTCAAAATAGAAAACTTAGCGGAGGACCTTAAGTGCAACTAAGGCTTTCGCTATTAAGTTTTGGCGATAAGCCAAGTTTTCTAATAACGTCAAAATTTATAATTTAGCGGAAGACCTTATAAGTGCAACTATGGCTTTCGCTATTAAGTTTTGGCGATAAGCC
>NZ_BMFV01000027.1 GCF_014639255.1 Pullulanibacillus pueri | reverse complement strand
AAACTAAATAAATTATAACAATAGTCCATACCTAAACTATAGGTGTGGACTATTTTACGCTTACGTTTTTTTAATGATACCGCCTTTAAAAAAATTTATCATATTAAAGAAAATCTCATTTTGTTAAAATCCATTAACAAGAAAAAAGTAGATTTACAAACAGAAACTTTTTTTGTGAGTAGAGACCAAAAATGTCCCTTTAGACAACATACTCTTCAATATATACAGGATAAATCCTTATTGAATTCACAAGTGATTGAAATAGATTCTTTTGACATAATTTTAGCAATGGTTTCTGCCCAAAAAGGAATTGCGTTTCTTCCTGAGAGTTCCCTAGGCAATGGCTTTGAAACAGCCAATGATATTGAACCAAAGGTTTTTGAAATTAATTTTTATATACGTAAAGATTCGAATAAATCAATTCCTAATTTCCTAATATCATAAGTAAACACTCATTATAATCATCTATTGCGAAAATTTCTCGTAAAACCTTCTTGAACTAAACTGCTCGTTAATGCAATAAGGTTAAAGTTTTATTTCTAACTACCTAACAATAGATTTGATACGTTCTTCCTCGTCTTTTTTATCCAAATACTCAAAGAAGCCCAAATGATTTCCCCAAGGGTTGGTAAAAATACCCCACTTTACTGGAACTTCTTCTCTTAAATATATTTTGAATTTGTCAATTTTCAATTCCTTAACGAGTCTCCTTCTTTCACCCTCGATGTCAATAACACCTAATCGTAAAGGACCACTCGCCTCAGATGGTGTGCCTTCAGCAACTTGTAACCAACAACCAGATATAATTTCCCACTCAGCAAAACCTTCGTGTGGTAAAAAATCTGGTTTCCTATTAAATAATGTTTGATACCATTTCTGACCTTTTTCAATATCAGTTACTCGGACTTGCATAGTCATTTCAATAATCAATTTAATACCCCCACTACATTTTCAATGTTCTGATATATTAGTTTGAAACACGTTCTTAAAATACCTTCATCCATATCTACCTATTTACTGCAATAAGAATTAGATTTACATTAATCTATCCTTTTACATTTATCATCAATTTTTGTATGGCATCTATTACAATATCGGGTCTATCAAGATACACTAAATGACTGGCTTGTTCTGCGAAAATCAATTGACTTAGAGTAGACAGGTTTGATTGGCTAACGATAAGTTCGTGCCACTTGTCTTCATATACTCTTAGTTCCCATTCTGGTAAACCTTCAGCTACATCAAGTTTAATACTATACTCTTTGTCTCTGCCAATAACGATTAAAGGAATGCTAGGAAAATCCCCTAAATTCTTTATTATCTCAGCGTCTTTCTTCCAATTTTCAATCTCAGAGTGCATTGCTTTGTAAAGCGCCGGGTTAATTTGAAATTCAATCAATCTCTCTTGAATTGCTTTTGGAAACTTTTTTTGTTTATTAGTAAGTGAGGGATTTAATATTTTTCTTAATTCTTCTTTGTTCATTGAAGAGTATAATTTGCATTTTTCTAACCAAACTTTATCTGTTGAATCTTCATCTAATACAGGTAAATTTAAATCGTCCAGCACATTCATATCAACAGACGTTGAGTCTACTAATACCAATCCTTTTATATGTTGAGGATATAATTTCGTAAAATGTTGTGCGCACAACCCACCATAAGAATGACCGACCAGAATAAATGGTTCTTGTATTTTTAAATATAAAATAACTTCCATTAGTTGTCTTACAGTTGCTTCTGTGTTTTGAATTTCGGTAACTATTTCACTTTTACCAAGTCCTTGTCTGTGAAACATAATTACTCTATTTGTATGACCTAATTGTTCCGTGACTTCATACCAATCATAATAGGAACATCCCATCCCTGTTAATATAATAATTGGTGTTCCATTTTCTCCCTTTTGCATCAATTCAATATCATTACCCTTAATATCTACCTTAATAAAAGCCACCCCTTACATATTCAGTATTTCTGCCTTATTAGTGATCTGTTTCAATTTTAACACTATTTACCTTTTGAATGAGGATCATTGAAAAAAGCCATTCTCTTTATTGAACAATAGCCCCCAATACCACATAAGAAAAAAGGTTTCTATTAGCTGTTAGACCAATTCCTTTAGCTGTTTCGTTGTAGAATGAACTGTAAGCCTATGAAATGAAATCAATTTATTTTTGTAAATGACTCCATAAATGCCGTAAGGGGTGGGGGAAAGTCTAAGCAATTCTTCCCTGCTTTTTATGTCAATAACTTCTGCATCTATGCCTAATTTACTTGCCCCCTTAACGACATTATCAGTTGCTATGTCTACAAATGGGCACTGTTGTGTTCGTACGACTGTTAATTTCTTGAAAGGTTTAAGTCTCTCTTCCCAATCCCTTGGAAAATAAGGATTAGACACATCAACCAATTTATGAACAAGTAATTCAAAACCATAAGGTCCATTTTCTAATTCAATAAAATTATTTTTTATAAAAACTTCCTTACTTGGTGTCCAAGATGTATCTGGATTGGTAACTACAATCACACCATCTTTATTCTGTTCCTTAGCATCCTGTATACATTTATTAATTAATTTTGAAGCATATCCTTTTCCAGTCTTATTTACCCATAAGCAATGAATAACCAAATAATTTTCACCGTAAACAACTCTTGAGGAATATTCGATTGGTGTATATTCAATAAAGCCTGCTGGCTTGTTATCTTATTTTAATCCTTCATTGAAACTTCCTTTAAGCCAGTTATTTTTATTTATGTAACCTGTTGGTTTTGGCTTACTACGCAGACAATAACATCCCTCTTCTATTAAATTCTCTTCGTTTAACTCTACCATCTCAATTATTTCCAATATATATTCTCCCTTCTCACTATTGTTATTAAACGCTTCTGCCCTATTAGTGCAACAACATCATGATGAAGATTTTTATTCTGTTGTTTATTAGCTTTTACATCGCTTATATTTTGCCTATAGACATCTCGATTACCCCTGTCCCCCATATGATATGTTCCTAGAACTAGAACTGGCGGTTTTGCCTCAGTCATTTAAGATCCTCCATTTTCTACCTTTCAAAAGGAACTCATAGGTCCACTTTTCACCTTTAAAAATAGCCGCTGTTAATGAAAAAGTAATTTCTTCTCGGACATTCATTGTTAAACTCCTGATTGCCAAGCTATTATTATAAAGGTAGTCCACGTAAACGAAACCATAATTAACAACGTACTAGTGGTTCTTAGAATATAATCAAGTCCACTATTATTCATGCTATTAAGCTTTAAAAGCATCGTTATAATTGAAGCTAGAGATAGCCCATAAGATAATATTGCTCCTAACCAATACCATTGCATTGTTGTGGACCTATTTTCTCCTAAATATTCCATGTTTTGAGATTCGATACTGAAAACAAAGCCTGCCATAGCAAATATTAATCCTGTAATACTGAAATAATTAAATTTTAACAAAAGATGACTACCTCCTTTTTCATCCTCCGCAACCCTGCCCGTTTAGGAACATAATACTAACCAAAAAGTCAGCACCATGTACCAAACGAAGGTTTCTAGATTATGATAAACAAATCCTAATTTGCTTTGCAGTTTGGCGAGTATCGGCATCTCCTTCACAACTGTTTGATTGATAAGTAATAACACACTGATGACGCCAACGATGCTATAGATGATCCCTACAACTCCCATGACGCTATGCCCTTTTGCAAAAAAGGCTACAGTGAGGAAGACCGTCCAAACGCCTTTTAAAAAGTCAGCGAAAAGTTCTGTCGTGCCTGCCAGCATCCCTCCAAGCATCCAATTATCCCGCTCCTGCCACAATGCTTGGTTGTGATTCATGGCCTGTTTTGCCGAGTAGGAAAGATGACTCGCTTGCAGCACCATCGTGAACACTAATAAAATGAGCGAAAGCATTCCAAACCCTGTTCCTATCAACAAGGGCTCAGGATGACCTAAAGCTTTTTGAACCGCCAATGGGATTGGGAGCCAACAAGTAAACATCAGCGCTAATAGTAAATGCATGAAACCAGACTCATTCCGCTTGAGCAATGCTTTAAATGAAAAAATAAGTACCACAAAAATTATAAAGGCAATGAGAGAACTAATAACTGCACTCCAAACCATTTTTATCCACCTCTCCTTAAAGCTTACCATAAATCGGAATTTTTTAAATAATTTTTGTAGCATTCGCTAAAAGGATCTTTTCCCTACCAAAACCTTGCCAAATTTGTGACGAGACCGATTCAGATTTGCTTTCTTATACGGTAGTCGTGGTAAACTAAAGAGAGAAAAAACGATAACTTTCATTCAAGGAGTGGACATATATGAACCAAGCTGCTGAAACCCTCGATGGTTGGTATTGCCTTCACGAATTCCGGGCAATTAATTGGCCGGCATGGAAGCAACTATCAAGCACTGAACGTGAACAAGCCTTACAGGAATTTAACGATCTTTTGGATCAATGGGACCTCACTATGCAAGATAAGAAAGGAAGCCATGCCTTCTATTCTATTGCTGGGCAAAAAGCTGATTTTGTCTTAATGTGGTTAAGGCCGACGATGGAAGAATTGATCGAGCTTGAAACTGCCTTTAATAAAACGACACTTGCCGACTACACTCTACCGACATACTCCTATGTTTCTGTCGTTGAATTAAGTAACTATTTGGCTTCTGGGAGCGATGAGGATCCTTATGAAAATCCTCGGATTAAATCTCGACTTTACCCCATGCTTCCTCGTACACAATATATGAGTTTTTATCCGATGGACAAGCGTCGTGAAGGTAACGACAACTGGTACATGCTTTCCATGGAAGAGCGCAGAGAATTGATGAAAAGCCACGGTCTCATCGGGCGTGAATATGCGGGTAAAATTAAACAGATTATTACTGGATCTGTTGGCTTCGACGATTGGGAATGGGGCGTGACCCTCTTCTCCAACGATGTCCTCCAATTCAAGAAGATTGTATATGAGATGCGATTTGATGAAGTGAGTGCCCGTTACGGTGACTTTGGTGGTTTTTATGTCGGCTCACTATTAACGAAAGAAAAATTCGCAGACATGCTTGCGATCAATTAAAAACGATATTATTAAAACGGTATCCTTCAGGGATGCCGTTTTTTAGTCATATTCTTCGGAAGAACTCATAAGTTAATTTTAGAGTGTTAATGGGTCTATTTGGGGGTGAAGCATCTAAGAACTTAAAGGAATGGCCCGTGTGACAATCTTGCGTAACACCTTCCCTCACCGATCGGACGTTTATGTTTTTAGAACGAATCAGCTCATGTTCTTATTAGAATTGCTTGGCTTACACTTCCACTGCGCTAAGCACAGCCTGATGTTCAGGTATACGCCTTCACACATTAAAGTTGTCGCCCAGTCCTAATGGTGAATGGCGTTGTTTTTCTTAAACTATCTGCCATATAACTTTGATCCCTACGTCAATTTTACTTTCTTACAGTGTAAAAATTAAAAGGAGTGAGATCATTGTCTTACAATAATTTTCGACAAGAGGGATGGCCTCAAGGGACTCCGCCTCAATATGATGGGCAACAGCAGCCCCCAACTCAGCAACAGCCGCAGCAGCAACAACCGAGCGCCTATCCAATGCCACCATCACCACCGGGGGTCGGAGCAGGAGCAGGAACAGGAACAACACCACCTGTGCATGCTGTCAGTCCATATATCCCAGGTCCCACAGGATTTACTGAACAATCTTATATTGAAAACATATTAAGAATGAATTTAGAAAAAGTAGCGACAGTATATATGACTTTTGAGCATGAAGGAGGGGCGGAATCAAAGGCCTTTCGCGGGGAAATTGAAGCCGCCGGCCGTGATCATGTCATTATTAATGACAACAAAACAGGCACCCGTTACCTTCTGCCACTGATATATTTAGATTACGTCACCTTCCAAGGGCCCATTCACTACGCCTATCCTTATTAAGGAGGCTATGATGATGACCACGCTGATCCTCTTCAGCGTGTTTTCTTTTGTAGATGACCAGGTAGAGTTGAGATAGGAGGTCCTTTTGTTTAAATTGACTTTTGCGTGATGTTTCATGATTTGCAAAATTGGAGTGGGCTTTTGGAAGTATAGTGGGCTCTTTTCGTGCTTAACTACTGTGCTTTTGGTGGTACGATGCCTCGTTTCGGGGCGGTGGCACCATCTTTTGTGCGCCTTTTGTGAGTTTGAGCTTCCTTTCGGGGGGCTCGGTTGTCCTTTTGTTAGTGCTGAGCTCTTTTCGTGCGGCATCCCCGTCCTTTAGTGCGCTTTTTGATAGTTTGAGCTTCTTTTCGGGCGGCTCGGCCTCTCTTTTGTTAGTGGCGAGACCCATTCGAGTAGAGCAGCTACTCTTTTATTATTCACGAGCCTGGGCATGAGGAAAGCGAGCGTTCTGGAGCGGCAATCCACACCGTGCTGATAACCAGAATTTCATATATTCTTATACCTTTTAAAAAAACACGCCCTAAGGCGTGCTTTTTTACTAAGATTTTGCAATAGCAATAATTACGAGAACCCAGCTAACAAGAAAGGCTACACCACCAAGAGGTGTGATGGCTCCTAACTTTCCAATGCCTGAAATACTCAAGATATAGAGGCTTCCTGAGAAGAGAATGATGCCAATAAACATGATCCAGCCGGCCCAGCCGACTAATTGGGAAGAAAATTTATCGGCAAGAAAACCGACAAGAATGAGGCCTAAGGCATGCATCATGTGGTATTGGACACCGGTATTATAAATGTCCAAGTAATGCTGGGTGAGCTTGTTCTTTAGACCATGAGCGCCAAAGGCTCCCAGTGCAATAGCCAAAAATGCATTGGCACTTCCTAAAATCGTGAACAATTTAAACATCGTATCGTCACCTTCTCAAAACAGTTTCTATGGTCATCTTACCATAGAAGCTGCGAAGACCCTACTTCCTAAGTCGATCAGCCATGATATTGTAATATTTTTATTAGAAAACTTGTCCTATAACCAAGCCTAAGTTGCACTTATAAGGTCTTCCTCTAAGTTATAAATTCTGACGTTATGTAAAAGCCGCCATAAAGCGGCTTTTACTCTCGAAGAATGGAGTGTATACGTCATCTTAACGTGTTAACGGTTTTGAAGGTGAATGTGTAGTGCTTCTTTGATCTGTTGTTCTTGATCAGCAGATGTAATTTCAAAATGATCGCCTTCATTTATGGATTGAAAGTTCGTTAATCCTTGTTCTTGTAAGAATTCATCAAGATCCTCGATCGTATCATTTTGTGCGAGTAAAGGTTTTGTTCCTACAAAATCACCGTTAACATAAACTTCATAGCGGTCATGATTGAGTTTCATATCATCACTTTCATCGTTGAAAGTAGGAAACGGAAAGTATTGAAATGGACCATCCATGCTCTCACTTCCTTTCTTATTAGATCTAGGGCTCTCAACCATAGAATAGTGCAAAACCGCTAGAAAATATAAGAGTGAATGAATGGGAATCTTAAATTGCTGATTTAAAAACAAAAACAACCACCTAAAATAAGGTAGTTGTTTTATCGGTGAACTAATTCTTCCTTTTTAGCTCGTCGATTCGATTATAAAAGCGCGCAACAACAGACTGTATCCTTCGTTTATTGGTTCCAAGATCGGCAAAACCTAATCGGGAAGCTGAACGAAAGTGGATGACTTTCTCTTCTTCATCAAAATAAAATTCGACATCATTAAAGAATTCAAAAACAAAAGTCTTGGCTTCTGCATAGATATATTGTCCATCATTTTTCTTAATTTCAATCTTAGGAAGTGTCCCTAAAACCTCAACAAGAATTTTCTTTGCTTCTTCTAAAGTAAAACCGTCGTATTCTATAGGGGCCATATAACGATTCAAGTCTGTATGCGTCGAAGAAACACAGTTAGGCGTCCTCGGACAAGCCGCTAATTTTCCATCGATGACGCCTTGTATGCCAGAGTTTCTACTCATTTCTGTCCATCACCCTTACTTCCCAATCATAACAATTAACCTCATTATTCAATCTATAAGACGTCTTTTCATCATGATCTTAAATTTTTCTCAATGCTTCTCTTTCTGGAATTCCCCGCGATTATTTATGAGCGTTACTTACTTCATGTTTATGCCTATTTCTTCTTTTCAAAAGTTCTCCAACAACAATGACAGCAATGGCGAGAACAATGGAGACAATGACTTCAAAATATGGGAGCCCAAGATCATTGAGCCAATCATGGATACTCTCATCCTCCGTAATCATTTCTCCTGAGGTATACCCAAGTAATGCAGCTCCTAAAATGATAATGATCGGAAATCGATTCATCAATTTCATTAGCAATTGACTACCCCAAACAATTAGTGGAATACTCACTGCAAGCCCAACGATAATAAGAACAATATTGTTATGAGCGGCCCCTGCAACAGCGACCACATTATCTAAACTCATAATGAGATCAGCAATGACAATCGTACGTATCGCTCCTATTATAGAAGCACTCGCTTTTACATCGCCATCAGCCTCACCCTTAAGGAGATTTACAGCGATCCACAATAAAAGTACTCCGCCAACAATCTTTAAATAGGGGAGTTCAAGTAAGCCAACGGCAATAAACGTTAAAATGATTCTTAAGACAATTGCTCCAAAGCTTCCCCAAAAAATAGCTTTATTTTGTTGCCCCTTTGGAAGATTACGGCATGCCATCGCAATGACCACCGCATTATCACCACTAAGAACAATATTTAAAAGAATAATTTCTAGTAGCCCTATAATAAAATGACCTTCCAAATCAATCTCTCCTAGTTTTTCTCTCTATACAAATTATAAGCTTTCAATAGGTACAATTTCAATTTTCCTCGCTTAATGTCGCTGTTTTGTTGAATTTAGCTAGATCATCTAAAGTCTTATTATTCAAAACGACTTGATAGGTTGTACACAAGGCTTGAATACTAGACGGTGCACTTTCTCTTTTTACTATGCCCTAATCCTAAATAGCCTAAACGCTTGTCTCATATATCTATTTTTATATAATAGAAAGTTCAAATAGGGGGGTGAACACCGAAGAAAGTCTTGTCTTCTGATTTCTTATTATTTTAAAAAGGACGCTTTCGTCAATGGAAAGCGCCTTTAGTCTTTTACTTTTGATAAAGCTTATAAAGTGCCTGCGTGCCATCATTTTCAAAGCCCATTTCAGCTAATTCTTCGTAACGCTGTTTGGCAAGGGCTAACCCCGGAGTCAATAACCCCATTTTCTCAGCTTCATCTAAGGCAATCGTCATATCCTTAATAAAATGCTTGACATAAAAACCTGGAGCAAAATCGCCTTTTAAGATACGAGGACCAAGGTTCGAGAGTGAGAAGCTACCTGCTGCACCCGTCGCAACGCTTTTCAAGACCTGTTCCACGTCCAATCCAGCCCGATCGGCATAGGCAAAGGCCTCACAAAGACCTAACATGCCACCCGCAATGAGGATTTGATTGGTCATTTTCGTATGTTGTCCACGACCAGCGCCACCCTGGTAAACAATATTTTCACCCATAGCTTCAAAAACGGGGCGGATTTGATGAAAGGCCGCTTCCTCGCCACCCACCATAATCGAAAGTTTACCGTTCTTAGCCCCTGTGTCACCACCAGAAACAGGGGCATCAAGAGCAGCAATCCCTTTAGCTTTGGCCTCCTGGTAGATCCGTTCAGCGAGTGACGGTGAAGAGGTCGTCATATCAATCACAACGGTTCCTTCTTTGGCATGAGCCAAAATTCCGTTTTCCAGATAAACTTCTTCAACATCCTTAGGGTAACCGACGATAGTGATGACGACATCAGAAGCTGCTGAAACCTCAGCTACCGAATCCTTCCACTCGGCACCTTCCGAGATTAAAGCGTCTGCTTTTGCTTTTGTTCTCGTGTAAATATTCACAGGGAATCCTGCCTTTAAGAGATTGCGAATCATCCCTTGTCCCATAACACCTGTACCGATGAACCCTATTATTGTCTTCTCTGCCTGCATTGATGTAGCCTCCTCTGTTTTATTCTATTACCGTAATCCTACCATAAACGAAAAAGAAACTCTTTCATTTTTCTTCAATCATTTGGGTAAGCCCATGACCAAATGACCAATTCTCTAAAGAAGTTTTGACTAAAGCGATAAATTTTAAGTAGCTATGGATAGTAAAAATCTTGAGATAATGTTAAAAACAGCGTCGATGCCCTAAGCATCGACGCTGCAACGGAGACCGAATCCGTTCTTATAGAACCCTAAACGCTTGATGAATGATCTTTCCTTGCTTCTACAAAGACCTTACTTGTTTAGAGGAATCTTAATATTACCTTGGATATAGGATGGGTAATCCGCAATTTCAAAGCTTAACGGCCCCTTGTAGTCATGTTTCTTTATCGTGATTGAAACTGTGTTAGACGTTGTTTCAATTAAATCCCCTGTGTCATCACCCGCACTATACTCCTTGCCTGTGGAGTCAGTAAACGATCCTGAGAGTAAGCCTATCATCTCTCCCTCACTTTTCTCTTTAAGCGCTCGATCCATTTTAAAAGTAATCTTGATACTGTTTTTAACATTCTCTATTCGATTTAAAGAGACACCTAGAGGGGCTTTTACTAAAGTCTTCTTTTTTACATTAACAACAATGTGACTATCCTTTTTTTCAATGGCTTCAAGTTTTTTAACAACAAGCTTTGGTGCCTTCAATTTATCAAAGGAACTTTTTTCAAAAAATAGTGTCACTTCCTCGTTATCTTCAAAGTAATGCTCCATATTAACAGCCCTATTTCCATCAAATAACTTTACATCAAAAAAGTTCAAAATGGTTTTTGAATTATTGGGACTTGCTTCCAAATGAACTTCTGCTCCTGTCGGATAAAAGATAGCATCTTTAAAATAGAGACGCTGTCCGCCGATTGTCTCCCATTTATTGATAGAATACATTTGTTTCGCATTCACTTTGGTCATATCTAATGGAATACGAATTTCCCAAATGCCCTCAACAGATTTAACGGGTACTCCAAAATAGTCATGAGCTTTTTCCTGTGCATGTGATAATGTAGAATTTTTTTGATTAGACGTATTGATATCAATATCACTCGCTTGATTTGAACTGTTAACTTTTGCACTTAAAATTAAAGGCGAAGAAATGTTGCCTCCTTTATCAAGATCAAATTGAAGTTTTCCTTTTACCTTTCCTTTTACAACAGGCTGTGGTCCTGAAGATTCATTCGCTGCTGGTAATGCCTCATGATTGGCATTCAACAATTGAATGTTCTCTAAACCTAGAAATTTATACCGCTTTTCAGTAGATAAAGTATAAAAAAGTACTACGCGATGCTGATCTGCAACAGCGTGAGTAATTTCAAGAGTGACTCCGTTATGAGTATCTTTAGTGTGAATGGCTTGAACGTCACCCTCTTTGATTGCAGATTCAAGCCCTTCATCATTCTTGGCAAACTTTAAGAGCTCGACAACATCTGAAAGGATAGGAACATTCGCTGTCATTCGGTTGAATGATGAAGAGACATTGACAAGTAAAATCAAGGTAAGGACAATGGCGGTCAAACTTAATCCACAAAATTTAAATGCATTCCAGTGTTTCCTGGCTCGAGCCGCACTTTGCACACCCTCCTTGATACGATGATGAGCCGCTGGAGGAATATCTATTTCTTTCCAAAATATTTCTGCCTCGCGCCACTGCTTCTTCCCTCCCCCCCTATTTCTCATTTAATTCCCTCCTTTCTCATTTGTTTCCGAAGTTTAGTTAAGGCTCTGTTTAATCTCGTTTTAACTGTTCCTATAGGTGTGTTTGTTTGTTGAGCGATTTCCCCCAACGTAAAGCCTTCAAAATAGGTTAATAAAATAACTGTTTGTTCACTGATCGATAGATAACTGATGACTTCTCTAAGAATAAGTGGCATATCATGATCTTGTGTCACACTCAGTGTTCCTTCAGTGTTGGTAAGCATCGTTTCCCGGCTCTTCTTTCGGAGTACATTTTTGCAATGATTAGCAGTAACGGTCGTTAACCATGCTGATAGTGCCTCTGGTTTGCGGATTTTCTTTATATTTTTATAGGCTTTGAAACTAACTTCCTGCAAGATATCCAAGGCATCTTGTTCGTTACGGAAATATGTATAAGCAATGCGATATATCTTGTCTTGATATTGCTCCAACAAGCTGACAAACGCCGCTTCATCGCCTTTTTTCGCTCGTTTAAATAGGTCATGCACACGTTGGCCCCCCCATCGTACTCTCTATATATTAAGACACAAAAAGGACGGTTACGGTTTTACTTTTTTAATTGTAAATAAAAAATTATAAAATGGCAGATATCTATAAATAGTATTTTATAATAATTAATATCTTATAATTTATAATATATTTAGCTGATTATTACGAAATAAAATTAATGTTTTTTCCATTTATATGGAATACAATGACTTAAAACAGCCAAAATACGGGACTATAGTCCTGTAAGGGAGGAAGAAATTTGTCAGAATCGATCAATCTAACTGACAAAATGTCGATTTTAAGTAAACCTAAAAAATCCCTCAAATCCCCTTGTGAAAATTCAAAAAAAATTCAACGCGGAAAATTAATTGGATTTAAATTTTGTATTTTATTTATAAAGAGAAATATTTGTTAGAAAAACCGGGGGAAATGCATGCCCGGTCCTCATTCAGTTGGGCATTAAAAAGCTTTTTTACCAAAATGCTTCGTCAGTATCAAGTGGATTGGAGCGGAAGACGCTCTGGCTCCTTCGGGAACAGCACGTGTCCGAAGATCCACTTGGGAAACTCGATTATCTTCCCAAGTTAGCTGAGGCCACTAAGGGCGATCGGCTAAAAACGTCACGTCCTGTGACAACGCCGACCCTACCCACATCGTGTGGGCATGAGGAAAGCGAGCGTTCTGAAGCGTAAATCCACACCTTCCTGATGAACAGAATTTTATACATTCTTATATTTCAAAAAAGAGCACCTGCTCTACGCAGATGCCCTGGCCATTAACCTTGTATATTATGTTGTTTTTTTAAAGTTGCTATATACAAGTTACGATAAAACCCGGCCGCTAATACAATGAGGATAACAAGTAACATAAAGCCCCAGCTTAAGATCTCGGAGGAAAAAACGTCATCTAAGAATTTTTCTCCCGTGACCATATGTCCTGCGGTATAAGCAAGAATGGCACCTCCAACATAAATCACCCATGGGAATTTTTCAATGAGTTTAATAAACAAAGTGCTCCCCCACATGACAATTGGTACACTAATGAGAAGTCCGAGCCCAACAAGTAAGTAGCTATCATGAGCAGCTCCTGAAATCGCAAGGACATTATCCAAGCCCATTAACGCGTCCGCAATGACAATCGTACGAACGGCCCCCCACAAAGAAGGGCTGGCCTCCACATTCTCATCATGCTGCTGGTTATCTGTAATCAGCTTATAGGCAATCCAGATAAGCAGCAGCCCACCGACTAAATGTAACCCGGGGATTTTTAATAAGGTGACAAGAATCATGGCTGCAACCATACGGATCACTACAGCTCCCACCGTCCCCCAAATCACGGCTTTCTTTTGTTGTTGTTTAGGGAGTTTCCTAGCGGCTAGCCCAATAACAATTGCATTATCTCCAGCCAGTACAAGATCGATGCCGACAATTAGTAGTAAAGAAGTGACAAATTCCAAAGAAAATATGTCCATTCTATCCACTCCTTAGCCTATGAAAATCAAAACAGCCTCCACCGCTCAGGTGAAGGCTGTTCGCACCGACATAATAAAAAGACCTTCACACTGAAACGATTTTCAGGCAAAGGTCTTGCCAACAACACACGTACGTTGTCAACAAGGCCGGGGTTTTATCCCGAAATGACGACCTTGCTGTTTTTGGCTACTCCCCTTTGGGACTATTTTGTTATTTATATACTAACCTAGGAAAGGCGTCTATGTCAACCTTCTGATTAATTTTACTGAATAAGCGCTCTCCGCTCTCCCTATAAGGACGCAGAAAAATCCTTGATTCTAGCCTCAATCTGATCGCGTACTTCTCTGAAGACCTGCCACTTTTCCTCCTCTGTTCCCACAGCCTTAGCAGGGTCAGGTAATCCCCAGTGTATTTTTTTTACAGTCGGAGGCGTCACTGGACAGTTGTCTTTAGCATCACCACAAAGGGTAATGACATACTCTGCCTTGTTCAGAAGGTCATGATCAATAATTGAAGACTGTTGTTTAGAAATATCGATTCCAACCTCAGCCATGGCTTTAACCGCTTTAGAATTAAGACCGTGGGCCTCAATCCCCGCAGAATAAACGTCAAGCTTATCCTCTAAGTACTTATGCCCAAACCCTTCTGCCATTTGACTTCGACAGGAATTTCCCGTACACAAAAAATAAACAATCGGCTTTTCCATTTTCCTCATTCCCCCGTTTCTATCCAATAACTAACAACCATAAATAAAGACCTATTAATGTTATCAAGAGTGTTGGAATCGTTAAGACAATACCCACCTTGAAATAGTAACCCCAAGGAATTTTAACGCCTTTTTGTGATAGCACATGAAGCCAGAGCAACGTGGCTAAAGAGCCAATAGGAGTAATCTTAGGACCGAGATCAGATCCAATTACATTGGCATATACAAGGCCCTCCTTAACCACCCCTGTAGCATCCGTTCCTCCGATGGCAAGGGCATCGATCATCACCGTCGGCATGTTATTCATGACCGATGAAAGAATGGCTGCGATAAACCCTGTTGCTAGTGTCCCTACCGCTAAACCTTGGTCTGCAGCACTTTGAATCACTTTGCCTAAGACATCGGTAAGTCCAACATTTTTTAGACCATAGACGACGACGTACATTCCAATTGAAAAAAAGACAATGGCCCATGGTGCCCCTTTAATGACTTGCCATGTGTGAACGGATGGGCTTCTTCTCGCTAATAGTAAAAAGATAATCGCAATGATGCCTGCAATAAGTGAGACCGGAATATCGAAGAATTCCCCCACAAAATAGCCGGCTAACAATACAGCCAATATAATCCAAGAAAGCTTAAACAAAGTGTGATCACGGATCGCTTCTCTTGGCTGCTTGAGTTGTTTAACATCAAACGCTTTTGGGATACGCTTCCTGAAAAAGAGATAGAGTACTAAGAGGCTTGCCCCAAGAGAAAACAGGTCAACAACCACCATGCGCGAGGCGTATTCTCCAAATCCGATATGAAAATAATCAGCGGATACAATATTGACAAGATTACTCACCACTAAAGGTAATGAGGTGGTGTCAGCGATAAAGCCACTAGCCATGATAAACGGAAACACCAGTTTTTCATTAAGATTAAGCGCTCGAACCATCGCAAGAACGATCGGTGTCAAAATCAAGGCGGCCCCGTCATTGGCAAAAAAGGCAGCGACAATCGCACCAAGTAACGTGATCAGCACAAACATGCCGATCCCACTTCCCTTGGCTAAGCGTGCCATATATAAGGCTGCCCATTCAAAAAAACCAATGTCATCAAGGATCAAAGAAATTAAAATAATAGCCACAAAGGTCAAAGTAGCATTCCAAACAATGCCCGTTACGGTACCCACATCATGAAAACTAACCACGCCTGCAAGCAAGGCTAAAATAGCACCCCCGCACGCTGTCCAGCCAATCCC
Source organism: Pullulanibacillus pueri (assembly GCF_014639255.1). Taxonomy (GTDB): domain Bacteria; phylum Bacillota; class Bacilli; order Bacillales; family Sporolactobacillaceae; genus Pullulanibacillus; species Pullulanibacillus pueri. The sequence goes on along the minus strand of NZ_BMFV01000027.1, from coordinate 48,247 downwards.
GAGACCTTTAGGCTGCCATATCACAAAAACTAATGTGATTAAAAAAATAAGAAGTGCCAAAATAATTGATAGCAACTGTCTTCCCCCTATACTAGCAACAAGAAATACGCAATCCTGCCTGTTCCAAAGCTTCTAATCTCTCCTTTTGATCGGGAATGTTTTGAATAATAGCTTGAACCATAGGGAACAAGGGATGTGTTTGATTTAATGAATAAAAAATCCACTGCCCCTTCCGTCTTTCATTGACGAGTCCAACATCCCGAAGCTTTCGTAAATGCTGACTGATTGCCGGCTGACTCATTTGAAATATTTCAACAAACTCACAGACACAGCATTCACCATGATGGAGTAGACCCATCATAGACAATCTTGTTTTGTCACCTAAAAGCTTTAAAAGATTAGCATAGGTATGGATATTCATTGTCTCCTCAGGCATACTCTCATCCCCTTTATTTTATAATATAATTATATGCTTATATAAGCAAGATGAATGATACTAATTTTAGTCATTCATTTTTACTTTCACTCTATATATTTGAGGAAATTTCCTCCAAGGCCTTAATAAGTGTCAGTGTCGCTTCGCGTTGTTTGTGAATTTCTTGTTCTTTTTGGTCAAGGGTTCCAAGGATCACCTGCAGTGAGTGTTGAACAGAGGTTAGAAGTTCTGCGCTGCCACAGCCTTGATTTCGTTTGACCTGGAATAGCGTTTGAATATCTGTTAATGCAAGTCCTAAGGCTTGCATTTCTTTGATGGCTTCGAAATCGTTGATCTCTTTTTCAGTGTAGTCCTTAAAGCGCCCATCCCAAGTGGGCGCGAGCAAACCTAAGTGTTCATAATGCCTGACAGTATCTTTTGTTGTCTTTAGCCTTTCGATAAATGGACCTATTTTCATAAAAGCTTCGCCTCTCTATTGACGTGGGGTCGACCCCACATGTCATACTCTTTCTATCATTGGAGGGGTTATATATGTTGAGTGGATCTCTTTACATTTTACTTGGTTTCATCTCTGTTGTGGGAGGGATAATACAATTTTTTAGAAAAGGGCCATACACTCTCTTCCAAAGTATTATTCTCATCTTTTTCATAGCGAGTCATCTTTGTTTAGGCGTTATCGGCTTGTATATGTGGGGCTCTTTATTTCATCTTAGTGTTGTGATCCTTGCTGGGCTTATTATTCTTATAAGCCGATACCTTAATGGCTGTTTTCTATTCAAAAAAGTTCATGGACGCCATTATTTCATTGTCGCTGGCATTATTACTCTAGGCGCTTGCTTGTATCCTTATTGAAAACTCGGGACATCCGTCTATACCACAATGTTCCCATCCTCATATGCTATATGTAGAATTCATGTCTTGAAAGGAGGGGTGACCTCTTGGCAGACAACGATAACCAACGGCGTTCCCGAGATAATGAAGGGCTTCAACCAGTGTTCAGAAGCCCCATGCAACAAATGAATGACTTTTTTAACAGCGATCCCTTTGGTGGGCTAATGAGCTCCATTGATTCCTTTTTCCAACGGCATGCCATGGAGCAATTCGGGGGATTTCCAATTGATCTTTATGAGACGTCATCTGATTGGGTCGTAAAAGCTGAGCTTCCCGGCGTGAGAAAAGAAGATATTCACATTGATACATTGGGTGATCGGCTAAGGATTGCAGTCATAAATACCGAGGACAATGAAGTAAAAGGCGATAATAATTATTATCGTCGCGAGCGCAGACATGCGCGAATGGAACGAGAAATCCCGCTCCCTTATCGCATCAACAGACAAAAAACAAAAGCGCGATTCCTCAATGGTGTCCTTGAAGTCCGCGGACCAAAGTATCCGAAAACGCGCAATACATTGGATATTGAATGAGCTACCTGCTTAATAGAGGTAGCTCTATTGTTTAAAGTCGAATGATGGATTCCGATCAATGTTGATTTCAATTCCTAGTTTATCTATTAAAAGGCTTCTAAAAAACAAGGCTGAAGTCGCCTTGTCCAGGTCACTAGTGTTTATATCTACTTCTTTGTCCTAGGATCTAGCGCATCCCGCAGGCCATCTCCTAGAAGATTAAAACCAAGGACGGTCACCAAGATGGCTAGGCCGGGGAAAATGACGACCCATGGGGCGGTTTGTAAAGCAGCTCTACCCGCGTCGAGCATGGCACCCCATTCGGGTTTTGGCGGTTGGGCACCAAGCCCTAAGAAGCTCAAGCCCGCGGCATCTAATATCGCTGTACCGATACTAAGTGTTGTTTGCACAATGATGGGGGCTAAACAATTGGGGAGCACATGTCGGAACAACACTCTATAACTTTTAGCGCCTACTGCCCGAGCCGCTTCTACATACTCTGTTTCTTTAACTGAAAGCACAGACGAGCGCACGATACGGGCAAATTGCGGTATACCAACAATGCCGACAGCAATCATCGTGTTCGTCAATCCTTTACCCATTACCGCTACAATTGCTATGGCTAAGAGAATGCTAGGAAAGGACATTAAAATATCGACAATCCGCATGACAATCATATCAATCCATCTGCCGAAAAAGCCGGATATAGCCCCTAAAAACGTCCCTATCACCAAGGCGATCCCAACCGCAATAATGCCCACTTGAATCGAAATTCTTGTCCCATAAATGAGACGACTTAATATATCTCTCCCCAGTTCATCCGTGCCCAGCCAATGATCTGCAGACGGCCCTTTATAACGATTAAATAAATCTCCACCACTTATCGGATTCGAAGGTGCAAGGAGCGGGGCAAAAACAGCCACTAAAAGTAATAGAACAATAATGATTAGGCCTATCAACGAGGTTTTACTTTTTAAAATACTCACCAAAGCGTCTAGAAATGGTCTTTTTTTATCTTGTTGGGACGCTGTTCCTGAAATATCGCCATCATCACCCAGCCTCATCTCTGTCGACATTTTCACTCACGCCCTTTCTCAATCATAACGAATCCTTGGATCGAAATATTTGTAAAGAATATCCGTTATGAGGTTGATCAACACGAACATCACAGCGATGATAAGAATCGTACTTTGGACAACAGGGTAGTCCCGGCTTAAAATTGACTGATAGACATAGCGTCCAACACCAGGCCATGAAAAAATGGTTTCTGTTAAAACAGCCCCACCTAAAAGAAAGCCAAATTGAAAACCAATGACGGTTAACACGGGTAAAAAAGCATTCTTTAAAGCATGTTTAAAAATGACAAGGTACTTTGCCAGCCCCTTGGCATTAGCGGTACGAATGAAATCTTGATTTAAGACCTCAAGCATACTCGAACGCGTCATCCTTGCGATGATGGCCATAGGAATGGTTCCTAATGCAAACCCTGGCATTAAAATGTGAGCTAGGCTATCTTTAAAGGCAAACCAATTTCCCGTTAAAATACTATCAACTAAATAAAAGTTCGTGATCGTCTGTAGGTGAGTTCCCACCGAGAGCCTTCCAGAAGGCGGTAACCAATGTAAGGTCACAGAAAACAGCCAGATCATCATTAATCCCAACCAAAAGATCGGCATCGAAACGCCAAATAAAGCTCCAGTCATACTTAAATGGTCAAACCAAGAGCTCCGCTTGGCTGCTGAAATAATGCCTGCCAAAACCCCAATTACAATCGCAATAATAAGGGCAAACAAGGACAATTCGATTGTTGCAGGTAGACGTGTACTAATTTCTTTTATAACGGAGTCATGCGATTTAATCGATTTCCCCAAATCACCCTTAATGACATCTTTCATATAACTTGCGTATTGCACGGGTAAAGGATCATTCAATTTTAACTCTGCACGCAGGGATTGTAATTGGGCCTCAGTCGCTTTATTCCCAAGCATGCTTTTTGCGGGATCACCAGGAATTAATCGGAGTAAGGCAAAGGCTAAGATGGAAACACCTATGAAGACGGGAATGAGCAACAGCAAGCGTCTAATAATATAATTAATCATTTTAGAACTCCCCCAGCATGTTGGATGAAGGACGTTGCCTATAAGGGAAGGTTCACCTCCCTAACCAAAACATTTAGAGTGGTGAATCTCCCCTATGCTGCCCTCTCAATACTTACTTATTTAAACTTAATATAGTTAAATGGCTCACTACCTGTGGCATGAGGCACATAGCCCGAGATCGTTTTGCTAATAGCCATTGGTGGTGTCGTATAGGCAATCGGCACCCACGGCGCATCATCATGAATGATTTCCTGGACTTGTTTATAGATGTCTGTCCGAGTGCCTTGATCCATCGTAATCTGGGCCTTCTTCAACAATTTATGGACTTGGTCGTTTTTATAGAAAGCAATATTCCCGGCGGAACCTTTCTTCGCATTATCTTTATCAAGTAAAACGTATAAGAAGTTATCAGGATCACCATTATCACCGGTCCATCCCATTAATGCCGCATCATGGGCACCTTCTTCGGTCTTGGTCAAATGGGTATCCCAATCATTTTCAACGATATTGACCTTAATATTGACGTCTTTTAACATTTGTTGAATGGCTTCCGCTGTTAATTTTGGTTGCGGCATGTATGGACGCGGATTGGTCATCGTATAAAGATTCATAGTGAAGCCTTTGCCGTATCCAGCCTCAGCGAGTAGTTTCTTCGCTTGATCAACATTATAACTATAGTCTTTAATTTCATCGTTGTATCCCCATAGTGAAGGTGGCATTGGGTTCTTCGCTTCTTGACCAATTCCTTGATATAGGGTCATTAATTTTTTCTTATCGATAGCCATATTGATCGCTTGTCTGACCTTGGTATTGGCCATCGGTCCTTTTTTGCTTGTGTTCATGGCCATGTAGCCGACATTCATAGACGGTCGGTTAACAATTTGTAAATTGTTGTCATCCTTCACCTTCTGCATATCCTCTGGGTTCATGCCATCCATCATATTGATCGTTCCCGCCTGTAATTCCATGAATCGTGCACCATTATCCGGAATCACTCGGAAAATAACTTGATCTGCATCCGCGACTTGCCCAAAGTAATCTTTGTTTTTATGCAACACAATTTTGTCGTCCTTATCCCAGCTATCAAAGACAAATGGTCCCGTCCCAACAGGATTTTTGAAATAATCGTCCCCGTATTTCTTTACAGCAGTTGGACTGGCAATGCCGAACGGTGGCATCGCAAGGGTTTGCAAGAAAGGGGCATTCGGTTCGCTGAGTGTAAACTTGACGGTATCATCATCAGTGGCTTCTACGTTTTGAATAATGCCCTTCATATTATCCTTGCTCGCTCCAAACATGTAGCCGTAGTACACAAAGTCTGCTGATGTTGTCCAACGTTTAAAGTTGTAGACCACAGCGTCAGCATTAAAATCGGTGCCATCATGGAATTTGACGTCTTTTTTCAAATGAAAGGTCCAAACCTTCCCGTCATCACTCGTCTTCCAATCGGTAGCGAGAGCAGGTTGAACTTCGGTATTCTCCTGTTTGTATCTAACAAGCGTGTCATAAATTTGGTTGGTGACATAAATGGATTCTCCATCGGTTACTTTAGAAGGATCGAGCTGTACAGAATCGGCACCACGACCAAAAATGATCGTTTTGTCGCTACTACTATCACTGCTTCCTTTGTTAGCACTACTATCACCGGCCGCAGTATTATTGCCATTGTCTTGGTTGGCTGCGTCTCCACCGCCACATCCGACAATGACAAATAATAAAGAAATGATGAGCATACTGAACACAACGTAAGACTTTCTTTTCAAATGATTTCCCCCCGATAAATAGTCTGTTTAACGCAGAATCATTTTCCGCGTCCTTATCTCTTACTTTGGGACAACGAACCTGTCCCCATGTCCCACCTCCTTCACGAAATGGCAGGCTGCCTGCTGTCCAGTCGGCGAAACGGTCTTCATGATCGGTTTTTCTAATCGGCAGCGTTCCTGTGCGAGTGGGCACCGTGTGTGGAATTTACATCCTGCTGGTGGATGTGCTGGGCTAGGGACATCTCCTTTCAACACAATGCGTTCCTTCTGAAGATGAGGGTTAGCTTCTGGAATGGCTGAGAGTAGGGCCTGGGTGTAGGGATGTTTAGGATGTTCATAGAGTTCATGATAATGTCCATATTCAACAATTTCGCCAAGATACATGACGGCGATTTGGTCGCTAATATGATGGACCACACCAAGATCATGGGCAATGAATAAGTAGGTCAGGCCAAATTCCTTTTGCAAATCCTCCATTAAATTGATGACTTGCGCCTGAATGGAAACATCTAATGCGGAAACTGGCTCGTCGCAAATAATCAGATCAGGGTCCAGTGCCAGAGCTCGAGCAATCCCAACTCTTTGCCGTTGTCCTCCACTAAATTCATGGGGATAGCGATTTTTGTGGTAGCCACTCAATCCGACAACATCCAGAAGCTGGTCGATTTTTTTACGTCTAGCTGCTTTATTTATGCCAAAAACCTTCATCGGTTCTGCAATAATTTGTTCTACGGTCATTCTTGGATTTAAAGAGGCAAAGGGATCTTGGAAAATCAGTTGCATATCCTTTCGTAATCGTCGGAGCTTATTCCCCTTTAAAGAAGTGATGTCTTGTCCTTTAAAAAGGATTTGTCCTTCTGTCGGTTCAATTAGTTTTAATATCGTTCGCCCTGTTGTTGACTTCCCACAACCGCTTTCCCCCACTAATCCTAAGGTCTTTCCTTGTTCTAATTGGAAAGAGACGCCATCAACAGCTTTGACCGCACCAACCTTCCGTGGAATCACAGCCCCTTTTGTGATGGGAAAATGCTTTTTTAATCCTTTGACCTCTAGCAATGGTGTCATTCTAATGTCACCTTCTCTTCTTCATACAACAAACAACTGACAAGATGGCCTGGTTCGACTTCCTGTAAGTGTGGCGCTTGAATGCGACAGGAAGCTTTAGCCTTCGGACAACGTTCAGCGAAAGGACACCCTTTTCGTAAATGCCTTAGATCTGGTGGGTGACCGGATATCGCCTTCAGTCTCTTTTTTTCCTTTTCCATCTTCGGAATCGAGTTTAAAAGTCCCCAAGTATACGGATGCTTCGGGACATCAAATAATCTGAAGCGATCGGTGAATTCGACTTGTTTTCCAGCATACATGACCATGACACGGTCACAAATTTCAGCAACCACACCTAAATCATGAGTAATCATGATGATCGCCATCCCAAGTTCCTTTTGGAGCTTTTTAAGCAATTCTAATATCTGAGCTTGCACCGTGACATCCAATGCGGTTGTAGGCTCATCAGCAATTAAAAGCTCTGGATCACATGCCAAGGCCATGGCGATCATGACTCTTTGCCTCATCCCGCCACTAAATTCATGGGGATAATTTTTTAACCGAGCCTTGGGATCAGGAATACCCACCAAATTCAAAAGCTCTGTCGCATGTTCGAGAGCCTGCCTTTTACTCACATTCCGATGCGTTCGTAGGGTCTCCGTCAACTGCTCCCCAACAGTAAAAACAGGATTCAATGAGGTCATCGGATCTTGAAAAATCATGGAGATCTTATTCCCACGAATGTGCCTCATCTGTTTCTCTGTTTTTTTTATCAAATCGTCACCGTTATAGAGAATCTCCCCCTTTACAATTTCACCCGGGGGACTCGGAACCAATTTCATAATGGAAAGTGCAGTCATACTCTTTCCCGAGCCTGATTCTCCTACAATGCCTAATGTTTCTCCTGGTTTTACTTCAAAGTTCACACCATCAACGGCTTTAACCACACCCGATTGAGTGACAAATTGTGTATGCAAGTCTCTGACCTGTAATAAAAAATTTTCTCCCATTCTATCCCCCCTTGACCACGACCTCCATCTGTCTGCCTATTCTAAAATTTATAAGTAAACACTTCTTCTATCCTATGTCCCCACTCTCATAAAATATGACTGTATACACTATTCAGACTTTTAATTGCGGTATCTTGGCTGATTTCGTTTTAAACAATATAAAACGACTAGGGTGGCATACCCTAGTCGTTGGTGTTAGCTGGGATCATATTCATCATAAACGAGCTTTGTCACTTTCGTGGAATCCCCCCGGCTTACTTCTTCTTTTGTTGCTTCAGCATCTAATTCCTCATCATTATCTATACCATTTGCGATGGTTGGATCGTCTTCCTTCTTCGAGATTGGATGTTTCTTATCCATCACGCTATCCCACCTTACTCTTTTTGGGATAGTTTTCCTTAACACCTGAAGTTTATGCACTTATTTATCCTCTTCTTTTTTGACCTCTATGACAATTTTACCTTTGGCATGATGGGTTTCACTCAATTCATGGGCCTTCTTTAAACCGTCTTCGCTAAAGGGTAAAACCTCAGCGATTAAAGGCTTGAGCTCATCCTCTTCAATCATTTTAGCTAAGGTTGCGAGCTGCTCTCCGTTAGGTTCCAACCAAACAAGCCCCGCCTTCACGCCCTTTTCCTTTGCTCGCTCCTGGCTTGGCGGCTGAACGATGGATACCAGGACACCACCGGGTTTCAAAACTTCAAAGCTTTTTTCCTGAGAATCACCACCGATAGTATCCAGTACAATATCCACTTCGTCTATCGCTTCGGTCAATGGGGTTGTCATATAATTGATCATATGATCTGCTCCAAGCTTCTTAATAATGGATTGGCTTTTAGAACTCCCTGTAGCAATGACTTCTGCCCCAAATGCCTTGGCAATTTGTATCGCCATACTACCAACACCGCCCGCTCCCGCATGAACGAGCACCCGGTCTCCCTTTTTTATCTCCGCAAAGTCAACCAGACATTGCCATGCGGTAAGACCTGCAAGCGGCACTGCAGCTGCTTCTATAAAAGAACTTTCCTTTGGCATATGAGCGACAAGAGAGGCATCGGCTGTAATATATTCTGCATAAGTCCCGCGTTCGGTGGTTGCCGGCCGTGTAAATACTTTATCGCCCTCTTCAAATTCAGTGACCTTTGCGCCTACTTTTTTGATAATACCGGCAGCATCCCAGCCAAGAATAATGGGAAACTTAAAGGGAAGACGTTCCTTGAGATAACCCTCTCGCAATTTCCAATCAATAGGGTTTATAGACGTTGCATACACCTCTATAAGTACCTCATGTTCTCGCGGCATCGGTTTAGGAAACTCGATCGCTTTAAGCTCCTCACGACCACCATAAGCATTTATAACGACTGCTTTCATTATATCTCCTCCTTGATCGATCCTCTGACATAGTATATCTCCAAGTATCGTAAAATAATGAAATAATGCTTGGTAATAGAAAACTTGGTTTCCGCCATGCCCTAATCGAAGAAGACAAATTTTTCTACCGTAACTTTTTCCTCCCTCGTCAGCTTGTACGTTCTTGTACTTTAGAAAACCTGGCTTATACTTCACTATTTCGCTAAGCACAACCTGATGTTGCATTAAATTATACGCTGACATTACTGAAAATTGGCATCAGTGAGGTATCTTGGTGACCGTTTTTCTTTAGAATCTGGAAAACGGGCATCAGAAGGGCACCTTGGTGACCGTTTTTCTTTAGAATCTGGAAAACGGGCATCAGAAGGACACCTTGGTGACCGTTTTTCTTCAAAATCTGGAAAACGGGCATCAGAAGGGCACCTTGGTGACCGTTTTTCTTCAAAATCTGGAAAACGGGCATCAGATGGACACCTTGGTGACCGTTTTTCTTTAGAATCTGGAAAACGGGCATCAGAAGGGCACCTTGGTGACCGTTTTTCTTTAGAATCTGGAAAACGGGCATCAGAAGGACACCTTGGTGACCGTTTTTCTTCAAAATCTGGAAAACGGGCATCAGATGGATACCTTGGTGACCGTTTTTCTTCAAAATCTGGAAAACGGGCATCAGCTAGCTAAAGGCAAGCAGCATCAGCCACTCAGTCCATGTGATATCGCCAAAGCTAGCACATCAACCACCCCAAAAAGTAAAGAACACTTTTCGGGGAACCTGGTGGTGGATATGAGAAAAGCGTGGTGATTTGATAGAGAGATGTCGGATTCAGAATGGATTGCAGCAGAAATTTATATTCTTCAAAAAAACCCGAACCCAATGAAGGGCCCGAGTTTCTCAATTCTATTATTGTTTTTCAGCATCAGCTGACTTCATCCGGATCCATACCGGTGCGAATATTTTGGTTTAATCCATCAATGGCCTTCATTTCCTCGGCCGTTAACTCAAAATCGAAGATGTTGCTGTTTTCAATAATCCGTTGTTTCTTTACGGACTTAGGGATCGTAATGATTTGGTGTTGAACGTTCCAGCGGAGAATGACTTGAGCCGTTGTTTTCCCATGCTTCTCCGCTATATCCATGAGTAGAGGCTCATCAAAAAGGCGCCCACGCATTAGCGGACTCCAAGCTTCTACCTTAATGCCTTTTTCAATACAATAGGCACGGTCTTCTTCCTGTGTGAGACGAGGATGAAGTTCAATTTGATTCACAGCAGGCACAATCTCACTCTCTGAAAGCAAGTCCTCTATATGATGGGCTTTAAAATTGCTCACACCAATGGCACGAACCTTGCCTTCCTTATACAGCTTTTCGAGTGCACGCCAAGTTTCCTTGTACTTACCCTTAATCGGCCAATGAATGAGATACAGATCAATAGACTCCAATCCAAGTTTCGTCCTACTTTCCTCAAAAGCCGCAAGCGTCGATTCATAGCCTTGCTGATCATTCCATACTTTTGTCGTGATAAAAAGCTCTTCTCTTGGGATCCCAGAAGCTTTGATCGCTTCGCCTACGCCTGCTTCATTCTTATAAAAAGAGGCGGTATCAATGAGTCGATAGCCTGCCTCAAGAGCCGCTTCGACTGCTTGCTTCACTTCCTCACCATCTTCTGCCTTATAGACACCTAGACCAAAGATCGGCATGCTGACACCATTATTTAGCACGGTTGTCGTAGAAAGATTAACCATATGTACACCCTCCATTTGAATGTTTGTCTTATCTAAAGCGTAGCAATTTCACAAGTGGATGTCATTCATTTTGCTAAGGAGACTTGGCTTACTCTAATGGCAGTTGCCAATCGATAGGCGCCTCCCCTACACTTTCTAAAAATTGATTCGTCCTTGAAAAGGGTCGGCTCCCAAAAAAACCGCGATGCGCCGAAAACGGACTGGGATGCGGTGACTTAATGATACAGTGCCGGGAAGTATCAATGAGTTCTCCTTTTTCTTGTGCATGTTTTCCCCACAGAATAAAAACGATCGGTCGTTCTCTTTCATTGAGACATTGGATGACCTTATCCGTCAGCTGTTCCCAACCTTTACCTCGATGAGAAGCCGGAGCTCCCCTTCTAACCGTTAAAACGGTGTTTAAAAGCAGCACCCCTTCTTCTGTCCACTTCTCTAGATTGCCATGTGTAGGCGGCACGTGGCCCAGATCATCTTGAAGCTCTTTAAAAATATTTTGCAAAGATGGCGGCTGCTTCACGCCCCTTTGCACAGAAAAGCTAAGGCCATGAGCCTGTCCGGGGCCATGGTAAGGATCCTGCCCTAAAATGACCGCCTTGACCTGCTCATACGGTGTGGACTGCAGGGCGTTGAAAATATCAAACATATCCGGATAAATCGTTTGCGTCGTATATTCTGATTTTAAAAACTCGCGAAGTTTCAAATAGTAGTCCTTAGTAAATTCCCCATGAAGAAGGTCCTGCCAATCATTCTGTAGTTCTACAGCCATCTAATCCCCCCAAAATCAAAGGATATAATTAATAGATTACTTTCCAATTCCCATCTACCGTCGGTTCAATGACTTTTCTTTCAATAATATAATTCGCGATGAGCTCTGAAACATCAATTGGAATATCCTTAACAACCTCTTTACCTTGATACATGTGATAGTCACCACCACCTGCTGCACGATAGTTATTCAATACCACATCGTAACTCTGATCCATCTCTAATGGGGCGCCATGGTAATCAATATGGGTAATCCGCTCCCCTATAGGCTTACGGACATCAATCGCATAGTCAATCCCTTCCCACATATCATAATTATAATGTTGTGGTTTCGGCGTCGTAAAGGCAGGACTAACCCCTATGGTGCCATCAGCTTTCAGCTCAAAATAGCCTGCGGATTGTTCTAGAGCGGCCTTAATATCCCTTCCCTGTACACGTAATACGACCAAGGTATTCGGATAAATATAATTACCTACGACACTGCGCATCGTCACATTCTCAGGAAATCCTGGAGAGTTATTATCGAAGAGAGCGGTATTAGAAATATCCACGTCTGCCGTTTCCATTTGCACCTTATTGATAAATTCAATTAAAGGATTGTCTTGTAGACGAATAGCGAGGGGATCTTCGACTAACATATTGCCCTTAATGTGGCCGATCGGTTGATCCAGCCACGCTTGTGTTGCTTTTTCGTAAGGTTGAATCAGCTCGACAACCTCTTCATCCGGCTGCACACCCTCCACCGATAGCAGTTCGGATTGTTTATTTAAACAACGCCAGCCTTCCTCAGTCTCTTCTAAAGTGAGGGTCACTTTTCCTAAGGCTAAGCCGGTAGAGCCAGGCTGAATAAGGAGAACGCCATTAATGTCCTTGTCTTCGATCATGCGATGCTGATGACCGGTTAAAAGCACATCGATCCCTTCAACGCTTTGACAAAGCTCATAGCCTTGGTTCTCCCCTGTGAGTGTTTCTGTAGGTTCTCCACTTTCAAGGTCACGCTCAAATCCTCCATGATAAGAGATCACCACAATATCAGCACCCTTTTCTTCTCTTAAAAAGGGCACCCACTTCTTCGCCGTCTCGACGACATCAACAAACGCCATCCCCTCAATATGTTCCTCTTTTTCCCAATTGGGGATATACTTAGTGGTCAGACCTAATATAGCAATAGTGGGGCCGGATTCTCCCACCGTCTTTAAGATATAAGGTTGTCCAAAATAAGGATCTCCCGTTTCTTTATTCAACAGATTGGCTGATAACCATGGAAAATGGGAGGCCTCAACTGCTTCTGTCAAATGACCCAAACCATAATTAAATTCGTGATTGCCAAAGACCGCCGCATCATAATGTAGGGCATTAAGCAGTTTCATCATTGGATTGACGTTTTCCTTGTCAAAACGGGCGAAATGATAGGTTAACGGTGTGCCTTGAATGACATCACCATTATCAATGACCATAACATTCTCGTGTCGCTTTCTTTCCTCTCTAATTAACGTTGCAACCTTAGCAAACCCCAATTCTGACGGTTTATTCGTGCCATAATTTAAAGGCAATACATTACCATGGATATCGCTTGTTTCAAGGATGACACATTCGATTTTACTCATGTTGACGATTTCCCTTCCATTCTTAAATTCATTAGGACTATTTGTACACTCTCTCTATAGTTTAAAGGAAGCACTCAAGAGTTGAAAGGCACACTGCCTCAGATCTATGGTTTTGAGGACCATAAAGCATAAAAAAGAGCACCACTAATGAATGTGTCATTATGTAGTGCCTATAAAATATTATCCTTTGACCAATCTTGATCTGAGCTTATTTGAGACCAATTCAATAATGAGGATCAGAACTACTAAACCAATTAAAATAGAGCCCACTTGATTCCATTTATAGCTGTTCATCGCGAAGATAAGTGGGGCACCAATACCACCGGCTCCAACGAGACCTAGGGTCGCAGCATCCCTCATATTCATATCAAATCGATAAATCGTTACGGAAAGAAAACCCGAAAATAATTGCGGAATAATACCATAACGAATTTTTTCAAAAGTGGTGCAGCCTATTGACGTCATCGATTCCAATACACTTGTATCTAGCTCCTCAATGGCATCCACATATAATTTGGCTAGCATTCCAACCGATGTTAACCCAATCGTCAGTACTCCGGCAAAAGCACCTGGACCGGTGACGCGGATAAACATAAGACCATAAACAAGAGCCGGAATCGTGCGAATAATAATCAACAAAAGTCGTGTCAACCAAGCAATCGGCTTAGGAACAATATTTGATGCCGCTAAAAATGCTAAAGGAATAGAGATAATACCACCAACAATCGTCCCAAGGAACGCAATGGCAAGCGTCTCAACAAGAAGGTATAGGACACTCTGTTTTGTGATATTAAAGAGTAGATCGGTATCAGGATGGACAATTCCGCTTAGAATGTTCCCAGCAATTTTAAATCCTTTTGCATCTATATCCTTTAAAGAAATAACACCCGTTGTTGACCAATAAAAAAGGGCTAAGACAATCACCGTGACAATGATGGTATACCAATAATTACGCGGTGCATTACGAAGCTGTTTTTCAACTGTAGTCATGCAAATACTCCTTTAAATTAACTTTTTCCTAAAGTGCTCACTAATTCTCTCAATAATGAAGACCGTCACAACCAATGTGATGATAATCATGCCCACACTAGGGTAGTCTCGCCATCCAAGATCTTCATTAATGAGAAGCCCCACTCCCCCTGCACCTACATAACCGAGAATAGCAGCATAACGGACATTCCCTTCGAAACAAAACAAGGATTGAGAGAGATATCCTGGAAGCACTTGAGGCATGATCGCATAACGAAAAGCCTGAATTCTAGTCATTCCGATTGACTCCATGGCTTCAAAAGCGCCCATATTAACGTTCTCAATGGCCTCGTACAGTAATTTGCCCACATATGAAACGGTGAAAAGGAAGATTGCAACCATACCGGCCATAGGACCTAATCCGAATACAAAAGTCGCAATTAAGGCTGACACAAGTGTCGGTAATGTTCTAAGTAGGCTTAGAATGACCTTAAAAATAACGACAATGATTTTACTCTTAATAATATTGGAAGAGGCTAAAACTGCAAATGGTAAGGCGATAATGGCCCCGATAAGGGAACCAAGCAAAGACATTTTAAGCGTGTCCATGAGGGCATCCCATAGTTTAGGGAGATAACTCCAATTTGGAGGAATCATTTGACCAATGATCGAGAAAAATTGACCAATATTTGTGAAAAGAACACTAAAGCTAAAGTCAGTAAAATTCATTGAAATAATAATGGCGATAATTAAGATAATTAAGATAAGTGGAGTACGTGATCTTTTCTGAAGAACAACTTTACCGTTCGACAACGATACCTTTTTTGGAGGAAATATTTTATCATACATGGGAATCGCTCTCCTCCTTGGAGGCCTTAAATTCCTCAACTCTTCCACCATAAATTTCATCCAACACATCTTGGGTTACCTTTGATGACGGTCCGTCAAAAACCACTTCACCTTTACGCACCCCAATAATTCGATCTGCATACTCAAGAGCCACTTCGACATGGTGAATATTGATAATAACGGAAATATTCATGTCTTTATTGATTCTCTTAAAATCATCCATGACTTGTCTTGCCGTAATAGGATCTAAAGAAGCAATTGGCTCGTCCGCCAAAATAATATCAGGATTCTGAGCAAGTGTTCGTGCTAATGCCACCCGTTGTTGTTGACCGCCTGACAGTTGATCGACACGAATGAAGGCTTTATCTAAGATCCCAACCTTATCAAGCGCTTCCAACGCCTTTATTTTTTGTTCTTTTGTATAAATTCCAAACAGTTTACGCCAAAAGGAGAGGTCAGGAACAAACGAAACAAGCACATTCTTTATGACTGTTGTTCTCGTCACCAAATTAAAAGATTGGAATATCATCCCAATTCTTCTCCGGAACTTTCGGACTTGTTTTCCTTTTAATTTAGAAATATCAACGTTATCAACCATTAATTGACCACCGGTAATATCATGCATACGATTAATGCATCGGATCAAAGTGGATTTCCCTGCACCTGATAAACCAATGACCCCCACAAATTCACCTTGCTCAATTTTCAAGTTGATATCTTGCAATGCTTTCGTGCCATTTGGATATGTCTTTTCCGCATTGATAAACTCTATCATGGTAATACTCCAATCTTTTTAGAGGCTGTCCAAAATCACTTCTGAACGTACCTTTAATAAATTCGACTTATTATCACTTAAGTGAAGATCTTACTCTATTTTGTCCTTATTTATAATAGCATGTAAGGGAAAAAATGAGAACATCAATTATTCATGATGTTCTCACTATGACTTTTCTTTTCTAAAATAAATGTAGCTGGATCGACTTCAATATTACTTCATGCTTTGAAGGAGTTTTTGCGCATCTCTCTCACCATCGTAGTCAGAGGATTTTGCCTTTTGATAGCCTTCATGGCTATAGACAGCAATGACTTTTTTACCTTCATCTGTTTTAGCAATGTTAATGAATGCTGTTTGAAGCGCCTTTTTGAAATCATCAGTCATGATGCTAGATTTTTTGCTGACACTAATTGTATCGTTGTAAATAGGTTGTGTGACACCAATAACGTTTGTTTCATCCCAAATGGATTTGCTACGCTTGAAGTCTTTTTTCCACTGATCTTCATAATCTCTTCTTACATCAGCATAAGCCACCATAATATCAGCTTGACCTTGGGCTAGACGCGCCATTGAACTTCCGTAAGAATCTGATTGTACAACGTGTTTTAGATCTGTAATGCTTTTGCCGTATTTATCTTGTAACCATAAAGTTGGATAGATATAACCTGCAGATGAAGTGGAGCCCATTACAGCCCATTTCGCGCTGTTTAAATCATCCCAAGTGAGATCTTTACCGCTGTTGACTTTATCCGCCAATTCTTGTCCTTTTTTACTAGGACCCGCTACGAAAAGCGCACGGTAATAAGTGGCTTGCTCATCTGTAGGCTTAGTTGGTTTGTTATCATTCCAGTCCTTAGCGTTATCAGAATCATTTGATAGACCTGCACGAGTGGCTGTTAAAATAACATCAGCGCCATCATCGTATAATACGTAGGTTCCACCAGGAATTAAACCGATATCTGTTGTTCCTGCTGAAAGAGCTTCCCCTACAGCTTCATAGGTCGTACCAACATTTATATCAACCTTATCAACTTTGTAGCCTTCTTTTTTCAATTCATCTTTCAATAAACCTTTAAGTGGTTCTGTCGCGGTAATGATTTCGTCTGGCTCTTTAGATGGAACAAAACCAATTTTAAGATCTTTGATTTCTTTATTTCCTGAGGAACTGTCCCCAGAACCGTTGGAGTCATCTTTAGAACCACAGGCTGCGAGGAGTCCAATGACTAAAACCATCGCAAAAAGAAGCATCAATTTTTTCTTCATAAAAACAATTACCCCCCATTTTTTTACAGTATAGACTCTTCTATCAAGTCGATACTTATCTCGAACACAATCTTATAGTACTATTTTTCTTTCAATTAGTCATTAACTAATTGTAAAATAAATATTAATATTTGTTATTCCTTGTTAATAGAAGCGTATCTCACGACTAAATTTTTCTAAAAAAATTTTTTTATCCCTTCTTCTAACCCTTTAGAATACGACCTTTTATAAAATTTATTCAAAAAGTAGAACGATTGGTCTATAAAAGGTCAACTCAAGAAAAAACCGAACTTATTCAAATATTTTTTTTGAATAGTTCGGGTTTGACTGATTTAAAAGTAAGCACCAAAATTCGCTATATTTTAATTGTGTCTTCCCTCTCGCTTTCACCCTTTGACGTTTTCCTACTATACGTATTTCCTACTTTGCTTTGATCAGGGCTCTATCGATAGGATACCGCTTGTGATCCAAACTGTTGCCATGCCGCAATGAAATCCTTTTTCAATACTTTCTTGTTCTTAACAGGGCTCAATGGATCATTGATATACACATAGCGACTGTCATACCCTGTTAAAAGCACGGAATGCTCCTTCTTGGTCACTCTAATCTTGCCAATAGGGGTCCGCCAAGTGACCCATAAATTTTCGGGAACTTTTTCGAAATTAATAGAGGTAATCACCCAAACGGCTCGTCCTTTTGTTAATTGTTCTTCAACTCTAGCAAACGAGCTTCCAGTAAGGTCGACTGCTTGCGGCAGATAATGCTTCGCGAGTTGAAAAATAGGGCCATGATAGACACCGAAGCCCGCCTTCGCTTTATCATCCATACTCCCTACAAATCCTGTATTGGGATTACCGAAAAAAATGTGACCGTCTTTTCCTTGATAGGGCGTTGGGTCCTTTTTAATTTCCTTTGCGAGTTGTAATTTATTCACTTTAATACCAGCACTCTGTAATAGCATCGCTAAACTTGTGACTTCACAACCACGGGGAAGCTCTGGAAGTTGCTGAATGAGCGGGGCATCAATCGGTACCACCTTTTTGGCCCTCTGATTTCCCATCCTATCACCAAAAATAGTTTTATAATAATGACTATCCTCAATTTCTCCTTGTTCTGCCCTTACCTCATCATTTAGAAAGTCATTTAAAAAGACATATACCGTCACACAAATGACTATTGAAAAAAAGAGAAGGCATATGATTTTCTTGATGGCCTTTCCTCCTCCTTATACGCCAAAGCCTGATTCAATCTTATGAAATAAAGAAACTTTACTCTAAGTAAAAGCCTTTATTCCTTGTCCTCTTTATTCTTTGATACTCCCTTTTAAATTATAGTAAAAAAGATTACTAAAATTATAATCTTTCCTTTATAATGAAGGCAAGCTGTCTTGTAATAATAGAGAAAAAGAAATGTAAAAAATTTTTATTAAAAGCTTTCTATGAAGTTCACCTTAGAGACTTCTCTTTTTATATCGTCACAATTTTATGTTTTATGGAGGAGGAAACTATGTTTTTAAAACGTTTATGCCTTGTATCGATACTCGCCATTATCGCGATCGCTCTTAGCGCTTGCTCAGATAATGACCCTAAACCCAGTGATGCCTTTTCTACATTTACAAAAGAATGGAATAAACAAGACTTCAAGAAAATGTATGCTCAGCTATCTGATACATCGAAAAAGGCGATCACAGAAAAGAAGTTCACGCAACGCTATAAAGATATATATGACGGTATTGAGGCCAAAAATTTAAAGGTCACCTTTGACAAGCCTGAAAAGGAAAAAGATCCTGATGACATTTCATCGGAAACCTTTAAGTATCACGTTAAAATGAACACTGTAGCTGGACCACTCAGTTATTCGGGGAAAACCAGTGTCGTCAAAAAGAAAAAGGACGATTCCTATACCTGGACGGTGGATTGGGACCCCACAATGATCCTTAAAGATCTTCAAATGGATCAACTCGTGAGTGTGACAACGCTTGAATCTAAGCGCGGGGAGATTGTTGATCGTAACGAACAAGGCTTAGCCATTAATGGGGTTGCCGATGAGATTGGTCTCTTTCCACAACAACTTGAAGGTCACGAAGAAAATAAAACGAAGCTTGCGAAGCTATTAGGGGTTTCTGACGACGATATTAATGACGCGCTTAGCGCATCATGGGTAACACCTGATTCTTTTGTCCCTATTAAGACAGTGCCGCAATCTGAGACAAAAATTATCGATGAAGCCAATCAATTAACTGGCGTTGTCATTAAAGAAACGCCGGCAAGAGTGTATCCATGTGGAATGGCCTGCTCTCACTTAACAGGGTATGTCGGCTCAGTTACTAAGGAAGACCTCGATAAATATAAGGATAAAGGCTATACAGAGTCATCTGAAATCGGAAAAACAGGTTTGGAGCTTATTTATGAAGACCAACTTCATGGGCAAGATGGCGCTGAAATTACGATTACTGACAGTGATCATCAACCTATTAAAACCATAGCCAAAAAAGACCCTGTAGACGGCAAAGATCTAAAGTTGACTATTGATACCAAAGTCCAAAAAACATTATACAACCATATGGATGGGGATTCTGGAGCAGCCTCTGCTATTAATCCTAAAACAGGTGAAGTTCTTGCCCTAGTGAGTACACCTGCTTTTGATCCTAACCAATTTGTCCTAGGAATATCTAACAGTGATTATCAAAAGCTCCTTAAAGATCCTGAAAAGCCCTTGTTAAACCGGTTTACCCAGACATATGCACCCGGTTCGACTCAGAAGCCAATATCAGCAGCCATTGCACTTAAAAATAAAGTGATTACACCTAAAACAACTTTAAAAATTAACGGTCTAACTTGGAAGGACCCTTCATGGAAAGGCGATTTCCACATTACAAGGGAAGACTCACTTCCAAGCGTCGATCTTGAAAAAGCCCTTGTTGTTTCAGATAACATCTATTTTGCACAGGTGGCATTAAAAACGGGTGCCGATAAATTTGTCGATGGAATGAAGGCCTTCGGATTTGGGGAAAAACTGCCTTTCCCTTATGCTATGGAAGCCTCTCAAGTTTCCAATAATGGCAAAATTGATAGTGAAGGATTACTTGCAAATACAGCTTATGGTCAAGGCGAGGTATTAACCAATCCCTTGCACCTTGCCCTTGTTTATTCCGCCTTTGTTAACGACGGTAATATCATTAAACCACAGTTACTTGTCACGGATGATGATTCTAAACCAAGTTACATGAAAAAGAATGTCGTATCAGCCTCAGATGCCAAAGAGATCTCTAAAGCCTTATCAGAAGGTGTGGAGACCCCTTCTGGGACAGCTTATCAACCTCAGATTGAGGGTACTCCCGCCCTTGCTGGTAAGACTGGGACGGCGGAACATAAAGAAAAACAAGGGACTCAAGGTAAAGATGACGGTTGGTTCGTCGCTTATAATACTGACAATCCAAGACTCCTGATTTCAATGATGATTGAAAATGTTCAAGATAAGAAATCCAACCTTAAAGGAAGCCATTACGTTGTTGATAAAGTCAAACGTTCCTTTAGAGAATTACTAAAATAAGAATAAGACTGCCTGAGATTTAGACTCTCGGGCAGCCTTTTTACTATTAAGAGCCAGTGCGGAACACCTCTGGTCTAAGAGGGCCTGACTTCGAACTCTCATTGGCCCTTGGAGCGGAAACCCACATCGTCCTGATGACCAGAAATGTTACAGTTTCTTATCTTTTAAGAAAAACTTGTCTTCCATCAAGTGCTAATCAGAGAAGACAAATTTTTCTACCGATCTCTTTATTGCTTCGATGACTTATACTTTATTATTCTTGACCAAAAAAGAGAGCCTAACGGCCCTCTTTTTTGGTTCATTTATTTCAATTGCTCTTTCACATAGGCTTCTACATCATTCGCTGTATCCAGATAAAGTGCGTGTTCAGCGATTGCCTTTGTTTCAGTTGTCGTTAGACCTTTGATTTGGCTACGAGCTGGGAGAATTGAAGAAGCACTCATACTAAACTCATCAAGTCCTAAACCGAGCAGCAGCGGAATAGCAATTGGATCGCCAGCCATCTCGCCACACATTCCGACCCATTTTCCTTCTTTATGAGCTGCCTGAATCACCATATTAACCAGACGCAAAATCGCAGGATGATAAGGCTGATACAGATAAGCTACACGCTCATTCATACGGTCTGCAGCTAATGTATATTGAATAAGATCATTCGTACCAATACTGAAGAAATCGACTTCCTTAGCAAACCGATCGGCAAGGACAGCAGTAGATGGAATTTCAACCATCATACCGACTTCAATAGTCTCTGAGACATCAATGGCGGCCTTTTGAAGCTTGTCCTTTTCCTCAGCTAATATTGCTTTTGCCTCTCTTAGCTCATCTAATGTCGCTACCATTGGGAACATAATTTTTAAGTTACCGTAAACACTCGCGCGAAGCAGTGCTCTTAACTGAATGCGGAATATATCCTGATTCTCTAAACATAGACGAATCGCCCGGAATCCTAAAAACGGATTAAGTTCTTCCGGCATTTCCAAATAAGGGAGCTCTTTATCTCCCCCAATATCCAATGTCCGGATAACGACAGGCTTGTCCCCCATTGCTTCAAGCACCTTTTTATAAGCTTCAAATTGCTCATCTTCGGTTGGCATTTGGTCTCTACCCATATAAAGAAATTCTGTTCGATAAAGTCCAATGGCCTCAGCCCCATTAGCAAGCACACCGTCGAGATCCTCAGGGTTGCCAATATTTGCTCCCAATTCAACATGAGCATCATTGGCAGTCACCGTGCGTTGACTCGCTAACTTATGCCACTCTGCCTTTTGCTCTTCATACTTCTTTTGTTTCTGCTCATACATCGACCGTTCTTCTGGGGTCGGATCAATGATAACGTCCCCATCGAGACCGTCAACAATAATCATTGTTCCATTTTGTACGGACTCCGTAATATGCTGTGTTCCAACCACTGCTGGAATTTCCAATGATCGTGACATGATCGCAGAGTGAGAAGTTCTCCCTCCCATATTTGTCACAAACCCTTGGACATATTTTTTATTTAATTGTGCCGTATCTGAAGGTGTAAGATCATCAGCAATGATGACAACCTCTTCACTAATGGTTGCCGGTGATGCAAAACTGATCCCGAGTAAATGACTCATAATACGCTTCGTCACATCACGAACATCAGCCGCTCTTTCCTTCATATATTCGTTATCCATACTTTCAAAAATGGTAATAAACTGATTGGAAATTGCCTCAAGCGCAGCCTCTGCATTAACCTTTTCATCTGTCACCTTCGACTTCACTGCACCCACAAATTCTGGATCAGCAAGAACAAGAAGATGGGCAGCAAAAATAGCCGCTTTATCCTCACCAAGTTCCGTAGCCGCCCGCACTTTAATGGCTTCAAGTTCCGTTTTGGACTGTTCAACAGCGGTTGCCAAACGGTCAACCTCACGCGACGCATCTTCTATATGACGTGTTTCTATTTTAAAATCTGGATTTTGGAGAATAAATGCTTTAGCTATAGCAACACCTGAAGACGCAGCAATACCTGTAATTTTAGAAGAACCCATTTATATAACTCCCTCTTTTTTTCATTCACTTTCATTCACATACGTCTATTATCGCTCAAATTCCTTAAAAAATAAAGAGTAACCCCCTATTTAGGCATGGTTACTGTCATTGTTGTCTCTTTAAAGTCCATAACTCGCTGGATATTCTCTTTTATCTTTCCACTATTCCATGCTTTGAATACTTATTTTCACAATAAGAAAAACCTACAAAGCACTACTCGTAGACGCAGGAACAAGGGTTTTATAGTCATAAATAGTGGGAAACTCGATTGTCATCCCAAGTTAGCTGAGGCCGCATTCTAGAGCGGAAATCCACACCGTCCTGATGACCAGAATTTTTCTAAAGCTTAATAAAAAAGTTCCCGCAACTTATGAAAGGTGCGAGAACTCAGAGTCAATATTTAACGATCCCTTAGTATGTGCCGTAAAGGATAATCCAAATTGAACCTGCAACAAAGACGGCAGCGAGGAAGATACCAAAGATAATAGCGATCAGTTGGTATGCTCCTTCATGTTCTGTGATGTGCATGAAGAAGAGTAATTGCACAAGCACTTGGAAAATCGCAAGCACAAGAATAATGGTGATGGTTGCTGTCGTTGATAAAGAAAGTGATACAACAACATACAATGCTGCCACCGTTAGGATGAGAGATAAAATAAAACCAATCACGTGTTTCCACGGAAAACCTTCATGACTATGTGCTGTGGTTGTGTGATCTGATTGCATTTATAACACCATCCCTGTTAGGTAAACTACTGTGAAGATAAAGACCCAAACAACATCAAGGAAGTGCCAGTAAAGGCCAACAATAAATAATTTCCTTGCTGTCACAGGATTAATTCCTGTTCTTGCCGTTTGAATTAAGATCCCTATAATCCAGAGAATACCAAGACTTACGTGACAACCGTGCGTTCCGACTAGAGTAAAGAAGCCTGTTAAGAAAGCACTTGTTGACATCTTCGCCCCTTCACCCACATAGTCCACAAACTCATGAGCTTCCATACCAACGAACCCAAGACCAAGGATTAAGGTAATAATAAACCAAATGATCACACCGGTCTTATTGTGACGTCTTAACTCATGTGTAGCCAGCCCACAAGTGAAACTGGACGTTAAGAGTAAAAAGGTTTCAGTCATAAATTCTTTAACATTAAAAAGATCATCGGGTGTTGGCCCACCTGCTGTACGGTGTAGATACACCATATAGGAGGCGAACAAACATGAGAACAAAATGATCTCAGCACCGAGGAAGACCCAGAATCCGAAGATCTTTAAACGGCCATCCTCTGTAGAATATTCTAAGGGAGTCTGATTATTTAATGAATGTGATTGAGACATTAGGATATCCTCCCTGCTTCACGTTCTGTACGCTCGACTTCTTCTTTATGAATATGATGCCCTGTATCATTTTCAAACGAACGTAAGACCATGGTAATTAAGACACCGAATAATCCAATAGCGCCAACCCAAATCCATTCAAATGTTAAACCAAAACCGGCAACAAAGAAGAAGAACGCCATGATGATGGGTCGACCAGAATTATTTGGCATGTGTATATCTTTGATTGGCTGATTAAGCCATTCTTTTACGCGATTGCTCTTTTTCATTTCCCAGAAAGCATCTTGATCTCTGACTTCTGGTACATTTGCAAAGTTATATTCTGCAGCTGGAGATGTCGTTGCCCACTCAAGGGTACGTCCATTCCAAGGGTCACCTGTCGTATCACGTTTGCCATAACGTGCACTGTAGTAGACGTTATACACCATGATCATAAATCCGATACCCATTAAGAATCCGCCGACCGTGGATATCACGTTTAATGGCATCCAACCTAGGCCAGAAGGATAAGTATAGGTCCGACGGGTCATACCCATAAATCCGAGCCAATATTGTGGTAAGAAACAAACATTATATCCAATAACAAAGATCCAGAAAGTCCATTTTCCAAGACGTTCGTTTAATACATGCCCGAACATCTTAGGCCACCAATAGGTTAATCCAGCAAAACAAGCAAATACAGTTCCGGCGATCAACACATTATGGAAGTGAGCAATCAAGAAATAACTATTGTGATACTGGTAGTCTGCTGCTGCTACAGCAAGCATAACCCCTGTAACACCCCCGATAACAAAGTTCGGGATAAAGGCCAAAGACCATAGGTTTGCAACTGTAAATCGTATTTTCGAACGGTGCATGGTTAACAACCAGTTAAAGATCTTAACCCCCGTTGGTACGGAAATGGCCATTGTCGAAATACCAAATACTGAGTTAACCGCTGCGCCTGAACCCATTGTAAAGAAGTGGTGAGTCCAAACAAGGAAACTGAGGACTGAAATAGCCACCATTGAATAAACCATAACATGGTAACCGAATAGTTTCTTCCCAGCAAAGGTACTGATAATATCCGAGAAGATACCAAAGGCTGGCAAAATAACAATGTAAACCTCAGGATGTCCCCAAATCCAAAACAGGTTCGTCCACATCATCGGCATCCCGCCTGCGGTTGCCGTAAAGAAGTGTCCGCCAAAAAGACGGTCAATCGTTAACATCGCCAAAGCAACTGTTAAGACAGGGAAAGCAAAAACGATAATGACTGATGTAATCAATGTCGACCAAGTAAACATTGGCATTCTCATTAATGTCATACCTGGTGCACGCATTTTCAAAATCGTAACAACAAAGTTAACACCACTGGCTAGCGTACCGATACCGGCAAGCTGTAGCCCAAGTAAATAGTAGTTCTCACCCACACCCGGATCAAGTGCTTTCTCAGCAAGAGGGGTGTAACTGGTCCAACCTGCGTCAGGGGATCCACCGATGACGAAGGATAAGTTAAAGAGCATGGCCCCAACAAAGAATAACCAAAAACTGATGGCATTTAAGTAAGGGAACGCCACATCACGAGCACCGATTTGTAACGGCATCGCCACGTTAATTAAACCAATAAGGAATGGCATCGCCATGAACAAAATCATAATCGTTCCGTGTGTTGTGAAAATTTCATTATAGTGCTGTGCATCTAAAAACTTTAGATTCGGTGCGGTTAATTGAACACGCATGAGCAGCGCATCAATCCCCCCACGGAAAAGCATTGCCAAAGCCGCTAAGATGTACATAATCCCAATTTTTTTATGGTCAACGGTTGTCAACCATTCTTTCCATAGCCATTTCCACTTTTTAAAGTAGGTAAGAACAACAAAAATAGCAATGGTGACAAGAACAATGGAAACGTCGGCCATATAAATCATGGGCTCACCAGTGACAAAGAAATCATTTAAAAGAAAATCTTTGATATTACTCATGGGATTTATCTCCCTTCATTCCAGACATGTCCATGTCTTTACTCATGTCCATATCTTTGTCTTTATCTTGATCTTTTTCTTTGCTTTTACTGTTGCCCATATTCATCATATCCATATTCTTCTTCATTTTCTCATCAAGTTCCTTTGGATAAGAGGAATACGTTTTTACTTTAACAACACTTGGTTTGATCAATTGATTATATTGATCCATAGTCAATTTAGGTGAAGTTGACTTGACTTTTTTAACCCAGTTATTAAAATCTTTCTGATCCTGAGCGATAACATTGAAATTCATATGGGCAAAATACTTCCCATTAAAGTTCGCAGCCTTACCAAGATAGGTGCCCGGCTTATCCGCTTCAAGATACAATTTCGTGGTCATATTGTTCATTGTATACTTTTGGCCACCAAGAGCTGGAATCCAGAATGAGTTCATTGCCCCTTCTGAAGTCATCACGAATTTAACTGGTCGATCTGCTGGAACATGCAGAACGTTGACTGACTCAATGCCGTCTTCAGGATAGCTAAATAACCATTTCCATTGAGCTGAAGTCACATTGACGACATATGGCTTCTTTTCTGGGCTAGGATTCTTTTCAAGGTCATATGTTGTTATCGTCATTGGAATAGCTAACATAATGACAATAATGATCGGAATAATAGTCCAAGTAAATTCAAGTTTTCGACTGCCTTCTTTTTCTGGATCGTAGTCATCAGTATTTTTACGACTCGCTCTGTATTTAAATACAATGACACCGAAAAGAACAAAGACAACAACGATAACAAACAACATCAAAAAGATTGACCAAAGGATGAGATGATATTGTTGCTCTGCAACCGGTCCTTGCGGTTGTAACACAGGAACATCACAACCTGTTAATAATAGAAGAAAGATGACAGAAAGCACAATCAGTTTAATGGATGTTTTCATGTGTTTCATTGGTGATTAAGTCCCCCCCTATGCGCTACATGTTTTCAAACAGTTTATAACATCTAACATTATGCCTTAGGTTTATTCAATAAGGATGAACAGCGTCCGACGGTCAAACTGATTTATCCTTGGATTTTTGAACATTCACTTTTTGGCTTTAATGTAGCGTTTTACGAAATGAATCACATAACATAGATTACCACCGATTTTCGGTTTTTGAATCATGTTTTTTTCTATTTCAACATTTGCTCACGACTTTATAACAAATTTGTCACTTTTTCTTCTTTAATTGTACATATTTGCGCTTTGAATCGTGAGAATACTCACAACAATGGCTTTGATAGACCTCTTCATGGTTGAATTTGGTTATTGACAACCCTCAATTCTTTGTGCCTTTTTTTCGAAAGGAATATAAAAGGGATATTGAAATTTTCAACATCCCTTCTTTTCCGTTATTTTTTATTTAAAGAGCTCTTTATATTCTCCATATCCTTCTTTCTCAAGATCTTCCTTAGGAATAAAACGCAGTGCTGCCGAATTTATACAATATCTTAATCCTGATGGCCCTGGTCCATCATCAAAGACATGACCAAGATGCGAATCCCCGAAGGTGCTACGTACTTCTGTCCGAATCATCCCATGACTCAAATCCGTTTTGTCCTTAATATTCTGCTTCTGTATAGGCTTTGTAAAACTGGGCCACCCACAGCCCGCATCGTATTGATCCGTTGAGCTAAATAAAGGTTCACCGGAAACAACGTCTACATATATCCCTTCTCCCCAGTCCTTGTAAAACTCATTTTGGAAGGGCCTTTCTGTCGCATTATTCTGCGTGACTTCATATTGAATATCTGTGAGGCGCTTTCGTAACTCCTCTTTATCCTTTTTCGCAGTCCAATGCTCCTTGATAAACGCCTTTCGTCCAGATCCTTCTTGATAGCGCTCATAATGCAACGGATTTTTCTTATAATATGCTTGATGATAATCCTCTGCAGCGTAAAAAGCTACTGCTGGTCGGATAGGAACCACGATCGGCTTATTAAAGCGGCCACTTTCCGCTAAAGCCTTCTTAGAAGCCTCAGCAAGGGTCCTTTGTTCCTCATTATGATAAAAAATAGCGGTTTGATAAGAGCTACCTCGATCAAAAAATTGTCCCCCTGCATCCGTTGGATCAATTTGAGTCCAAAAGGTTTCAAGGAGTTTTTTGTAAGGAAAAATTTCTGGATCAAAAGTAATTTGTACGGCTTCTACATGTCCCGTTGTTCCCGTTGTCACTTCTTCATAGCTCGGATTTTCCTTTTCTCCACCTATATACCCTGAAACCACACTGATGATTCCGGGAAGCTCATCAAACGGTTTGACCATACACCAAAAACAGCCTCCCGCGAATGTTGCCTTTTCTTGACTCATTGCCGTCCACTCCATTCATTACTTTTTTTCTACTATAGCGTGTTTTATTAATGATTTTCCAACGTCATGCTTTTAAAACAGCTCTTAATATGTATATAATTTACCCAGTTCCTTCTATTGGCACTCTTTTAGAAGGTGATTATAATGGAAATAAGGAAATTTACACATAAGGGAGACTTTCACAATGAAAAAAGCACTCACAATTGCTGGATCAGATTCCTCTGGTGGCGCAGGACTCCAAGCAGATATAAAAACCTTTCAAGAACTTGGCGTTTATGGAATGTCTGCTGTAACGACGATCGTAGCTATGGATCCTTACAACAACTGGTTTCACAATGTATTCCCTGTTGACGTCGATACCGTCAAAGCCCAACTGGATACCATCGTTGTTGGCGCAGGGGTTGATGCTGCCAAAACCGGTATGCTTGGCTCACCCGAAATCATCGCACTTGCAGCCAAAACGATTAAAGAGAACGGGATAAAAAATATTGTCATTGACCCTGTTATGGTTTGTAAAGGAGCCGATGAAGAACTTCATCCTGAAAACACAGAAAGTCTACGCGATCTCTTAATCCCCTTAGCTACTGTGACAACACCCAATCTTTTTGAAGCGGCTAAGCTTGCGAAAATGGCACCTATTACAACCATTGAACAAATGAAGGAAGCGGCCAAAAAAATTCATGACCTCGGTGCCCAATATGTTCTTGTTAAGGGTGGTAACAAATTAGAGGAAGGCAATGCTGCTGATGTTCTCTATGACGGGACAAGCATTGAAGTCCTTGAATCCGAGCGTATTGAGACGACTTACACGCATGGTGCTGGATGTTCAAGTTCGGCCGCTATTTGCGCTGAACTTGCCAAGGGCGCAAGTGTCAAAGAAGCCATTTATACGGCGAAGGACTTTATTACGGCCGCTATCCGCCACGGGTTCAAGCTCAATCAGTTTGTTGGCCCTGTCCATCACGGCGCTTATAAGCTTTACGGTAAAAACTAAAACATTAAAATGCCTTTTGAGCTGTCCTAAAGTTGGACAGCTTTTTTACATTTGCCAGCATGATAAACCCGCGCGATCACTCTTTCAGGAAATAGTATGTGGGCTACCTTCTCTTTTGCCATTCAAGCTTGGTGACACTTTTATAGATGAGGATAGCCCAAGGGTTCTTAAAAGGTTATAGAGTATCCCACTCTGGTTTTCACACAGTGTCATTTCGCTCCAATCCACATACTATTGACAGTGCCATTTGTATTTAAGACTTTTCCAACGTAAAGAACGAGTACACTTTAACCCGTTTTTATTATGTTAAAGTAGCTGCGGCATGGGATCCAGCTAAGTGCCCTGTGGAAAAGGCGGCTGTAATGTTATATCCCCCTGTATACCCGTGGATGTCCAATATCTCCCCACAGAAATAAAGATCCTCCACTATTTTTGAAACCATTGTCTTGGGGTCAATTTCTTTTAGGGAAACACCCCCACCCGTGATAAAGGCTTTTTCTATCGAAAGCGTCCCGTCTACTTTAATTTGAAAACCTTTAAGGGCCTTGGCAAAAGCTCGAACACCGCTATGCGGTAACTCATGATAGGTAAGTTCAAGCGACAATTCAACCTGTTTGAGTAAAAAATGTAAATAACGCTCAGGGACCATGCCTTTCCAAACATTTTTAAGGGCCTTCTTCGGGTCACTTTTCGCCAGCTGCAGTAGGCGTTGAAAAAGCTCCTCTTCATTTAAATCAGGATAGCAATCAATTTCAATCGGAATATAGGCCGCCTTGAACTTTTTTAAGGCCTTAACGACGAATTGACTACAACGCAAAATCGCAGGACCTGATAAGCCAAAATGGGTGAAAATCATATCCCACCGGTGCGTGACGATCACCTTCCCTTTAGGATTGAGCACTGACACCGCAACATCCCGTAAAGCTAGCCCTTGCAGTTCTTTATTTTTAATAAATGGCTCCCGTGAGGTTAGTGGCACTTCCGTCGGATAAAGTTCTGTGATCGTATGTCCTGCCATTTTAGCCCAGGCATACCCATCTCCAGTTGAACCCGTGTTAGGAACGGACTTGCCACCTACAGCAACAATGACCTTTTGGCTCGAAATCTTCTCTCCACTTTTAAGCTTCACGCCCACTGTGCGATCGCCTTCAAAAAGAACAGTGTCTACAGGTGTGTTTGTCCGAATCTCAACATTGAGACTGCCTATTTTCTTCAGTAAGGCGTTGACAACGGATTTCGCACTATCCGTCACAGGGAACATCCTGCCATGATCCTCTTCCTTGACTTTGATCCCTAGGTTTTCAAAGAAGGTAATAATATCCTCATTATTAAAATGAGAGAAGGCACTGTATAGAAATCGCCCATTTCCCGGTATGTATTGAATCAATTCATCTATAGGTTTTCGATTGGTGACATTACAACGTCCTCCACCAGAAATAGCGAGTTTACGTCCGAGCTTGTCTCCTTTATCTATAAGAAGTACAGAGGCTCCACCTTCAGCGGCAGCTACTGCTGCCATTAACCCTGATGGGCCGCCACCAATAATTATGACATCCTTCATGTGTTTCCCTCCCGACATCCACGCTTACTTTAGCATAACCACCGCCTTTATGCCATTATCCATCCCCGAGGAAGAAGGCACCCCCTTGATTCTCCCTTCGTTTTCTTAATTCCTCTCCAAAAAATGTTTTTGAATAGTGACATCCTTTTCGCAATATATTGGTGTAAAGTGTTTAAAAATGGAGGCTTTTCCTATGACATCCTTTCAAGTGCAATTGCCTGACCTTTTGCAATATAAAAGAATACTCTTTATTCAACCGCACCCAGATGATAATGATATCGGCGCCGGAGCAACCATCGCAAAACTGGCGGCTTCCGGTTGTGAAATCCACTACCTCACCGTAACCGATGGTCGTTCCGGAAGTGATGATCCTGATCTCTCTTCAGAAAAGTTAATATTCACAAGGCGTGAAGAACAACTCGCTGCCGGTCAACGCTTAGGGGTTCATTCCTTTCATTGGCTTGACTATCCCGATGGTCATCTCGAAGATACCGAATCTTTACGTAGCGATTTGATTTGGAGTATCCGATTAATCCGCCCTGATGCCATCATTACCGTTGACCCATGGCTCCCTTATGAAGCCCATATCGACCATGTTGTCACTGGAAAAGTCGTTTCCTATGCTGGCTTATTCAGTGGTAATCCACACTTTTTCCCTGAACATTTAAGTAGTGGACTTGCTCTCCATCGCGTTGAGGCGATTGGGTATTATGCGACAGCCCAACCTAATACACAGATCAGTGTGGATAAGTATTGGACACATAAAATCGAGGCCATTCGTTGTCACCAAAGTCAATTTTCAGGGGAATCACTGCAATTTCTTGAAGACTACCTAACTACTCAAGCTAAAACACTCGCCGTTCACGCCAAAAGAGGGAGTCAGTTTGTTGAAAGCTTCAAGCTCCTCACACCACTCATGCTCCACATGAATACCCAAGCTTTTAGCATGTAACAACAAATGTGAATAACATGTGAATGGTATAATCTGTCCTTACACGTAAATCGGGAATCACCTAGCTATTGGTGGCCATTCTTCCTAATGGACCATCATTAGTCAAGAGATCCTGCAACTCAAAGGCTGAAATAGGAAACATCGGAAAACCAACATAATAAGGGGTTATCGCGTAAAGCTGAAAATAGAGAACCAGTGATTTATCTGCGATATAAAAGTCCTGATCGGGCGCTACCCCCTTAAACTCTCCTAAAAGGGGGATGTCTCTTTCTTTAATCTGTCGTGCAACATTCTGTGATAAAACACTAACATAATCAGTATTCGGCTTAAATAAAGCCCCCAATTGATAAATCTCACCATTGTAAATATTGAAGGTTAAGGATTTCTTATAGGTCATCCCATGGGCCGCATGCTCTACATAGACCGAATTGGTCAGCAATACGCTTAAAACTCCACGTTCATTGGTTTTAATCTCAAAGGGACCCTGCTGTACGGCGATACCACTTTCAGGTGGCATTTGCTGTTGCCTTAGTTCATTCACCGCTGCAACAATCGTTTGATTCATTTTTTCCATCGCCGCACTTGGGCTCCCTGCGATTATTCTCGGGTAATGGATCGTTCCCCCTTGGACTTGCCATGTCATCGGTTGAATCATAAGCGGTAACGCGAGCTCATCCATTTTCTTCACTCCTTTTTCCCTATACATATTCAAGTTAAGGTGTGCTGCCCACTTATTTTTATGTAAAAGTAGAAAGGGCCTGAGACAGAAGTCTTTAAACACAGAAAAACCCGAGCCCCACTCGCCATTATTCTGAAATGAAGGCTCGGATTTAAATAATTTATGACTTGCAGATGAAGGACTCCCTCACAATACTTCGCTTTCCTCGGGCTTAAGTCCTGTGGAGTCTTGCTAGTCTTCCACTTCCTGAAGGAGTCTCTATATTTTGACTACACTTCTCATTTGCTATTATACTGTTGTCTTTTTCGTTCGATATTTATGTTCATGATCTGTTTTGTGTACTATCACTATCACTCTATGTCATCGTTCATTTGACCTGAGGCGTAATTTCCTCTTCAGTCACCCACTTGTGATTTTTCACCGGTTTTCCATCTGTAGTCGGTTGGTAATCGACCATGTAAACAGTCGTCTTTTCAGAGGAAACAATTTTGGCAGATGCTCCCTTCATGCCTTTCATATGATTGGCCTCTAGGATCACTTTTGTTCCCGGTTTTAAGGTTTGATGTCCTGCGCCTTTAATTTCTTCCTGAATCACCCATTTATGATTTTTCACCGGGTGACCACCTGTGGTTGGTGTATAGTTCACAACATAAGCCGTTGTATGATAAGCCCCTTTGATCGTCGCCTTTGCTCCTTTCATGCCTGCCATATGATCGGCCTTCAGAATGACAGGACGACCTACTTTATAGGTTGGATGCTCAGCCACTTTTAAACCTTTAGGAATTTCAGCTGAACCTAAATGCTCCATATGGGAACTCACAGCCATACTTTTATGCTCTTTTGATGACTCATTATTACTACACGCCACTAGCGACAGAGCCACTACCAGCCCGACTATTCCTATGACATACTTTTTCATAATCGCCCTCCTAAGAAGCTCGTTTTTATCAAATCTAATGAACAGAAGGTAAAAATTGCTGCCAAGACTCGTGTTATCTTAGCCTTTTACCCTCCTAGCCATTATTACCTTATAAAAAGTGATTTAAAAAGAACTCCTTAGACATATTCGGGAGAGATAATAAGAATATCATCGTAAAGCTTTTTCGGTCCTTAAAGGATAAAGTCAGAAGAACCCTACACCGATTTACTGCACCCAAGAAACGAGAGTATAAAATCTATACCATGGCATCGCATCGTCTGTAATCTAGCAGATTGAAGCAGAAGACTCGAGACTCCGAAGGAAAAAGCACGCATCCAGGGATCCACATCTTCTTGTTGAAGACAAGGCTGTCCATTAAAAAAAGGAAGGTCACTTTGATAGTAAGAGAAGTTCAACTTACTATGCTCGTTATCCTTCCTCCGCGTGCGATAAGCATGTTTTTTAATTTAAAAGCTTACTTTCGGCAAGCTGTAATTGCTGTTTAATTTGTTCTGGAGAAGTCCCGCCGTAGCTTTTCCGGGCACCCATAACATTTTCTGGTTTAAGGACTTCAAATACGTCGTCTTCAAATAGCGCGTTAAATTGCTTAAATTCTTCAAGGCTAAGGTCAAGTAAGTATTGTCCTTTTTGAATCGCGTAATATACGATTTTCCCAATGATTTCATGGGCCTGACGGAAAGGTAAGCCTTTATTGGCTAAGTAATCAGCAATGTCAGTGGCATTTGAATAGTCTTGTGTCACCGCTTGGCGCATATTATTCGTCCGGACCGTCATCGTTTCAAGCATAGGTGCAAGCAGATTCAAGGCTCCGTCTAATGTGGCAACGGTGTCGAACATCCCTTCTTTATCCTCTTGCATGTCTTTGTTATACGCGAGCGGTAGGCCTTTTAGGACCGTCAGTAACCCGATCAAGTCACCATATACCCGCCCTGTTTTCCCACGCAATAATTCAGGCACATCCGGGTTTTTCTTCTGTGGCATAATACTCGAGCCTGTGCAGAAAGAATCATCAAGCTCAATAAATTGAAACTCTTGGCTGCTCCAAATCACCAATTCCTCAGATAACCGAGAAATATGGGTCATAAGAATGGAAGCAATCGATAAAAATTCTAAGATAAAATCTCGATCACTGACCGCGTCCATACTGTTTGGATAGATCATTTCAAAGTCTAAGAGCTCAGCGACGCGCTCCCGGTTTATTGGAAAGGTCGTCCCCGCTAAAGCCCCTGCACCTAGCGGTAACCAGTTCACCCGCTTCACACTATCCTGCAATCTTTCTTTATCACGTTCAAACATCCAAAAATAAGCGAGAAGATGGTGAGCAAAGGAAACAGGCTGGGCCCGTTGTAAATGGGTGTATCCAGGTAGAATGGTATCGACATTTGTCTTTGCCTGGGTAACCAGCGCTGCTTGGACGTGGTCAACGAGCTGAATTAACTTTTTCGTTTGCGCCCGAAGATACAAATGCATGTCGGTAGCTACTTGATCATTACGGCTACGCCCGGTATGCAGCTTTCCTGCTACCGGACCGATTTCGTCTGTTAAGAGCTTTTCAATATTCATGTGAATATCTTCATGCTCTACAAGAAACTTGACTTTACCGTTTTCTATTTTTTGT
Source organism: Pullulanibacillus pueri (assembly GCF_014639255.1). Classification (GTDB taxonomy): domain Bacteria; phylum Bacillota; class Bacilli; order Bacillales; family Sporolactobacillaceae; genus Pullulanibacillus; species Pullulanibacillus pueri. Next base: position 13,193 of record NZ_BMFV01000027.1, on the reverse strand, counting down.
AAAATTGTTTTTAGACCTGCCTGAATTTGGTCCGCTTCGGCCGTGGTGATAATGCCACATTCCCCAAGCATTTGCACATGAGCGCGGCTGCCTTCGATATCTTCCTTTGCGAGGAGTTGATCGAATTCAATGGATGCTGTATACAATTCAACTAATTTATTTGTTTCCTTCGTGAACCGGCCGCCCCACAGTTTGCTCATGGTTATCCCCCTGCTTTTCTTTGTTGTGAATTTCAGAATAAACTTTTGTTGATAAGCCCCAAAGCTTAATAAATCCAACGGCTGCATTGTGATCAAACGCATCCCCTTTGGTATATGTGGCAAGTTCTTCATTATATAAGCTCAAATCAGACTTCCGAGCAACAACGACATGAGAGCCTTTGTGAAGCTTAACACGAACAACTCCTGTCACCGCCTTTTGTGTTTCATTGACGAAGGCATCAAAGGCTGCTTTTAATGGTGAATACCAAAGACCGTCATAGATGAGCTTTCCAAATTGTGTGTCGACTGTCGATTTAAATTGAAGCACTTCCCGAGTCAAAGTTAAAAATTCGAGTTCTTTATGTGCATTGATCAAGATTAGAGCTGCAGGATTTTCATATATCTCACGTGATTTAATACCCACGAGTCGGTTTTCGATATGATCAATCCGGCCGACACCATGAAGCCCACCTTTTTCATTTAAGGTTTCAATGAGCTCAACCAATGAAAGGTTTTCACCATTCAAAGCGACAGGAACCCCTTGTTCAAAACTAATCTCAACATACTCTGCTTCATCTGGTGTTAGGTGAATTGGATTGGTCCAATCGTAGGCCTCTTCTGGTGCTTCGTTCCATGGGTTCTCAAGCACACCCGCCTCACAAGCCCGCCCCCAAATATTGGCGTCAATAGAGAAGGGGTTATCAAGATCAACAGGAATCGGAATGCCCTTTTTCTCTGCATAGGCAATTTCTTCATCCCGCGTCATTCCCCATTCCCGAACCGGCGCTACTACTTTTAAATTAGGATTTAAAGCTTGGATAGAAACCTCAAACCGCACTTGATCATTTCCCTTTCCGGTACAACCATGAGCAACAGCGACAGCCCCTTCTTGTTCAGCAACATCCACTAAAAGCTTGGCGATGAGCGGCCGCGAAAGTGCTGAGGAAATCGGATATTTGCCCTCATATAATGCATTTGCTTTTAACGCCGGTAGAATATAGTCTTCAGCCAACATCTCTTTGGCATCAATCGTGATTGCTTTAATCGCACCAACGTCTAATGCCTTTTGCTTGATGGCCTCGAGATCCTTACCTTCTCCAACATTAAGACCCAGTGCAATCACATCATAATTATATTTTTCTTGTAACCATTTTATAGAAACAGAGGTATCTAACCCTCCAGAATAAGCTAATACTACTTTTTCCTTCACCATTTTAATCTCTCCTTTTTTTTCTGGGACAGGGTTCCTGTCCCCGTGTCCCGTTGGCGGGTGGGACAGTAAACCTGTCCCCGTGTCACACTAAAGCTTTCAGTATTGCTTTTTGGGCGTGCAAACGATTTTCGGCTTCGTCAAAGACGACGGAATGTGGACCGTCGATAATCTCGGTCGTCACTTCCTCACCACGGTGGGCGGGGAGGCAATGCAAGAAGAGGTAATCCTCTTTAGCGTGGCTACAAAGCGCTGTATTGACTTGATAAGGAGCAAAGATTTTTAGACGCTCTTCTTTTTCCGCTTCTTGCCCCATACTCGTCCAGACGTCTGTGACAATAATGTCTGCATCAGTTACAGCTTCTTCAGCTGAAGTTGTAAAGGAAACATCACTTTGGGTGACCTGTGCTTTTGCCTTGACCTCTTGAAAGATGTGATCGTTAGGGGCATAGGCCTCTGGGCTGGCGACAACTATATCCATACCCACAGCCACTGCACCTTCGAGAAGCGAATGACACATGTTGTTGTTACCGTCACCGATATAGCACATTTTAAGTCCCTGGAGTTTGCCCTTATGTTCATAAATCGTTAAGAGGTCAGCCATCACTTGCGTGGGGTGATGCAAATCAGTTAGACCATTGATCACTGGAACATTGGCGTTCTCTGCAAAACATTCAATCGTCTCGTGGGCAAACGTCCGAATCATCAAACCATCCACGTAACGAGACAAGACCTTTGCGGTATCTTCTACCGTTTCGCCACGGCCGAGTTGAATGTCGTTGGAGCTTAAGAAAATCGCATCACCGCCAAGCTGCTTCATCCCGACAGTGAAGGATACTCGTGTTCGAGTTGATGACTTTTCGAAAATCATCCCTAAGACTTTTCCACTAAGATAAGGATGTGGTATCCCTTTTTTCTGAAGGCTCTTCATTTCTAATGCTGAGTCTAGTAAATACAATATTTCATTGGGTTGATAATCTGATAGCTTTAAAAAATGTTTTGCCTTTACCGAAAGAGGGTAAGGGGCAATAATATCCGTCTTCATCATTTCATTCACTCCCCGTGATGGATAAGCTGTCCGCTACAATACTCTGTTAATGTTTGAACTTTCGTCTGACCCTTCTTTAAATCTAAGTGAGCGATCGACGTGGCGATATCTAAACTGGTATACAAAGGCATTTGGAACCGTAAAGCGAGTTCCCGTAAGTAAAATCCTAAAGTCACATGATTTCTACCTTGTGTCGGTATATTAATGATCGCGGCCACTTGCCCCTTTGCCATAAACGCCTTCATGGTTTCTTCATCTTTCACAACGTTCTCAACCGCAATAGCATGAGCCTGATAATAGCTTGCCGTCCTTGGCGTTGCCACAATTTTAAACCCTTGAGCTTGGAGCCCTTGAATCAACTCAAGACTCTTCGCTTGCTCTCTTTGGGTTACTGAGCAAAAAATATAGGGCTTTTCTTCCGTATATTGAAACGGATTGATTTCATCGGGTAATATCGCTTTGATAAGGGCATCATGTAATGACTTCCCTAGACCTAAACGTTCCCCTGTCGACTTCATTTCCGGCCCTAGAGCAGGATCAACATCCTTTAGCTTTTCAGTAGAAAACACCGGTGCCTTTACGGCGTAAAAGCCCTTTGGAGTCGCTAATCCGTTTTTCAACCCTTGGTCCGCTAAGGATTCACCTAACTGAATGGAGACAGCTGCTTCCACCATGGGAACACCGGTCACTTTACTGACAATCGGTACAGTTCTTGAGGAACGTGGATTCACTTCTAACACATTGACCTCTGCCGTTGCAGGATCAATGACAAACTGTATATTCATGAGGCCCTTGAAGTTTAAGGCCTTGCATAATTTCATTGTATAGTCCGTAAGTGTGGCCATAATCTCCTCAGAAAGGGAGACGGCTGGGAAGATGGCGGTGCTATCCCCAGAATGAACGCCCGCTTTTTCAATATGCTCAAAAACCCCAGGAATATGGACGTGGCTCCCATCACTGATAGCATCTACTTCACATTCGACACCGGAAAGATACCGATCAACCAATAACGCACCTTGTTGCTCAAACGTTTTAGCATGATTCTCAATGTAACGTTCTAATTCCTTCTCCTCATAAAAGATAAACATCGCTTGCCCACCAATGACGTAAGAAGGACGCACAAGGATAGGAAAGCCAAAATCTTTAGCCGCTATCCGTAATTCCTCAATGCTATGGACGGCCGTGCCTTCGATATGTGGAATCTTTAAAGTATTCAACAAGTCATAAAAGCTTTGGCGATCTTCGAGTTGATCAATGGCCTTCGTTGAAGTGCCTAGAATCGGAATCCCCGCCTCCTCTAGTCCATTGGCTAGATTAATAGCTGTCTGTCCCCCGAATTGAAGGAGCACACCTTCAACTTGCTCTTTTTCTATGACATTTAAAATGTCTTCTAAAGCGAGAGGCTCGAAGTATAGACGATCAGCTACCGAAAAATCGGTACTCACTGTTTCAGGATTATTATTAATCACAATGGCTTCATAGCCTTTTTTCTTCACCGCAAGAGCTGCTTGCACTGAACAGTAATCAAATTCAATGCCCTGCCCAATCCGAATCGGCCCCGAACCAATGACCAATATCTTTTTCTTGTCACTTACACTTGCTTCATCTTCCCCAGTCCAGGTGGAGTAATAATAAGGGGTCTGTGCCTCAAATTCCGCTGCACAAGTATCCACAAGTTTATAACCTGGAGCCAAGCCAAAGCTTTGCCACTTCGCTCGGACTTGTTCCTGCGAAACGCCATACAGCTCTGCTATGCGGTGGTCACTAATATTCATCTGCTTGGCGTATTGCATTAATGTTTTTGGAACATCGTCTATTGTATAAGAAGATAATTGCTGCTCCATTTCTAAAATACTTTTCATTTTTTCAAGGAACCAAGGATCAATCTCTGTGATTTCATGAATTTCCGAAACCGTCATCCCCCTAACAAATAGCTCTGTCATCGCATAAAGTCGCAAGTCTGTAGCTTCTGTCAGATGTCCGAGCAATTCCGTCTTCTCAGCTTCTTTAAACGCTGGGTAGTGAAGACTTGATAATCCCATTTCCAGTGAACGTAAGCCTTTATTTAGCGCGCCTTCAAAGGTCCGGTCAATCGCCATGACTTCACCCGTGGCCTTCATCTGTGTCCCCAGTTTACGTTCCGCTTCAGTAAATTTATCAAAAGGGAACCTTGGAAGCTTCACGACAGCATAGTCTAAAGCGGGTTCAAAGGAAGCGTATGTTGTCCCTGTTATCGGATTAATAATTTCATCAAGATTAAAACCGATCGCACATTTTGCCGCCGTTCTTGCAATCGGATAGCCGGTGGCTTTGGAGGCCAATGCCGAGGACCGGCTCACCCTTGGATTCACCTCTATAATAATGTAGTCATCAGAATGAGGATTAAGGGCAAATTGGATATTACAGCCTCCGACAATATTCAAAGCGCGAATAATTTTAAGTGATGCACTTCTTAAAAGTTGATATTGAACATCTGTTAATGTCTGCGAGGGAGCGACTACAATGGAATCCCCCGTATGCACACCGACTGGATCAAGATTTTCCATGTTGCAAACAATCACACATGTATCGTTGGCATCACGCATCACTTCATATTCAATCTCTTTCCAACCTTTAATGCTTTTTTCGATCAGCACCTGATGGATTGGACTTAAAGTTAAACCTCTCTTTAAAACGGTCTCGAGCTCCTCCTCATCATAGGCAAACCCACCACCCGATCCACCTAAGGTATACGCTGGTCGAATAATGACAGGAAATCCTGCTTCCTCAACAAATTGTTGCCCCTCTTCAAACGTATGAACAATCCTCGACTCAGAAATAGGCTCCTGAATATTGATCATGAGTTCACGAAAAGCTTCGCGATCTTCACTCGTTTTTATAGACTCTACCGATGTCCCTAACAATTCGACACCATGCTTGGCTAAGATCCCTTTTTCATATAACTCAACGGCTAAATTGAGTCCTGTTTGCCCACCTAATGTGCCAATGACACCATCGGGCTTTTCCTTTGTTAAGATTTTATCAATGGTCTCTACCGTTAAAGGTTCTATATAAATGTTGTCAGCGATTTGTTCATCCGTCATGATTGTTGCGGGATTATTATTAATCAGCACAACTTCAATATTTTCTTCTTTTAGTGCAAGGCAGGCTTGGGTCCCCGCATAATCGAACTCTGCTGCTTGCCCGATGACAATGGGACCTGACCCGATCACCAATACCTTGTGTATATCAGTACGTAGTGGCATAAGACGTTTCACCCGATTGTTTTATAGTATGCAAAAATTGTTTGAAAATATGGTACGTGTCCGTGGGTCCAGGATGGGCCTCAGGATGAAATTGAACGGTGACGACAGGAAGTTTTTTATGCTTCAGTCCTTCAACAGACTGATCATTCACGTTTCGGTAACTGACGACAAAAGTCTCCTGATTAATCCCTTCATCGGTCACCACGTAACTGTGATTTTGTGAGGTCATCCAGACCTTCCCTGTTTCCAATTCTTTTACAGGGTGGTTACCTCCTCGATGGCCGAAATGCAGTTTATCTGTCTTCGCACCATAAGCCAGCGCAATGAGTTGATGCCCTAAGCAGATGCCTAAGGAAGGGAAGGTTTCCGTCATTTTTTTGATCTCAGGTAACCATTCTTTCAGTGCAGTTGGATCCCCTGGACCATTACTAAAGACAATGCCATCTGGTTTTAACTCCACCAACTCGGCATAGGTCGTTGTATAAGGCGCCACTGTTACGGAGCACCCTTCGTCTAACAAGGCCGTTAAAATTGATTTTTTAAAACCGTAATCCATTAAAACAACATGGGGCCCATTCCCTTTATAATGCTGCATTTGGGCTGTTGATACTTTATCCACAAGAGAGGGCGCGAGGGTCGCTTGAGCAATCCAAGTCTCATAAATATCAGGTGTTGTTGTAATGATCCCTTTCATCGTTCCAGCCTGACGAATTTTTTTCACAACTGCACGCGTATCTACACCTGCCAAGCAAGGAATGCCCGCCCGCTCTAAGTTTTCTGCAAAAGATTTAACAGAAAGATAGTGGCTTGGCGTCATACAAAGATCGCTAATGACCACCCCTGCCATATGCAACCCATTACTTTCATCATCTATTGCATTGATGCCATAGTTTCCAATAAGGGGGTAACAAAATGTCATGATTTGGCCGGCATAGGAAGGATCGGTTAAAATCTCCTGATAGCCGGTCATACTTGTATTAAAAACAACTTCACCAGTGATGGAGCTGTTATGTCCTAATAATGTGCCTTCGAATCGATCGCCTGTCTCTAATAAAAGATAACCCTTTTCCATTTCCAAGCCTCCCCTTCCTCTATAACTGTTGAAAGACGTCCTTTAAAACGGCAAGACACGCATCAATCTCTGCTTCTGTTGTTGTCAATGGCGGTAAAATCCGCACAACATTCGGTCCTGCCACTAACACTAAGACTTGAAGGTCACGTGCCTTATTGACAATCTTTATTGCCTCAGTAGTGGTCACTAATCCTAAGAGCAAGCCTTTTCCTCGGACTTCTTTGATTTGATCCGGAAATTGCGCCTGTAAGTCTTGAAGAGCGGTTAAAAGGTACTTTCCGTTTTTTTGCGCTGTTTCTAAGATTTCGTCACTTTCAAATACATCAAGAGTCGCGAGTCCCGCTGTAGCTGCGAGAGGATTCCCACCGAATGTGCTTCCATGACTCCCGGGCTCAAAGGCTTTGGCGGCTTCAGCCTTTGCTAACATAGCCCCTATAGGAAACCCTGACCCTAAACCCTTTGCAAGGGTCATCACATCGGGCAGAATCCCATATTGTTCGTAAGCAAAGAGTGTTCCCGTTCTGCCTATCCCGGTTTGAATTTCATCAACCATCAGGAGTATGCCTTCCGCCTGACATTTCTTTTCAAGGGCTTGCACCCATTCAAGGTCCGCCGGTATAACGCCGCCTTCCCCTTGGACAAGCTCCAACAATACTGCACAGGTTTTTTGCCCTGACAACTGTTCCAAAGCCTCTGAATCGTTATAGGGTAAGTAACTAAACCCTTCTAAAAGCGGAACAAAACCATCCTGAATTTTTTCTTGACCCGTGGCTGACAAGGTCGCCATTGTTCTTCCATGAAAGGAATGCTTAAACGTCACAATTTCAAAAGCTTCACTCTGCTTCACCTTTTTTGAATAACGCCGTGCCAATTTGATCGCCGCTTCATTAGCTTCTGCTCCACTGTTGCAGAAAAAGACTTTATCATGACAGCTCAACGCTGTGAGTTTCGCTGCTAATTGTTCTTGAGCTGGAATGTGATACAGATTCGAGCAATGCCAAAGTGTATTGAGTTGCTCCTCCACCTTTTCCTTCACCTGTTCAGGAACATGACCGAGGTTACAAACAGCAATCCCCGATGTGAAATCGAGATATCGAAGACCTTCACTGTCCCAAATATAGCTCCCTTTTGCTTTTGCCATTTCAACAGGAAAGCGACTATAGGTTGGCATCACCGATGATTCACTTACGACTTGTGGATTAGGCATGAGAAACCTCCTCATTCAGTGTTATTTTTGTTCCGACTGTTTTTCCTGCAACATAGGCCGTTAATTGATCAGGCTCAAGTCCATTAAGGATAACGGCCTCTTTCACACCATTGTGTAAACCGTCAATGGCTGATTTTACCTTAGGAATCATACCGCCCGTGATGACACCATCGATAATGAGCTGTTCAATTTGTGCTGATGTTGCTTCTCTAAGGACCGAAGACGTACCGTTAGCGGTAACCTGGATACCCGAAATGTCACTCGCAATACACAGATAACCTTTTAACGCTTGAGCAACAGCAGCTGCTGCTGTATCGCCATTGATATTGTACCGCTGCCCCTTGTAGTCCATGGCTAGAGGTGAGATAACGGGAATATAACCAAGTTTTGCTTGATGCTCAATCAGTTCCGTTTCTACATGAACGATTTTTCCTACGAAACCTAAAGTATGGTCAGGATCATTGGGAATAGCTTCAAGTAACCCGCCATCTATGCCGCTCATCCCTACGGCTTGCCCGCCTGCAGAGACCAACTGCCTTACAATTTGCTTATTGACTGAGCCGCTTAACACCATTTCTACGACATCGAGAACTTCTTCTGTCGTGACTCGAAGTCCTTGGTGAAAATGGGTCTCTATTTGCAATTTATCGAGAAGATTAGAAATCATTGGACCTCCGCCGTGAACAATGACAGGCACCCACTGACCATTTTTTTGTATAGACACTATCGTCTTGTAAAAGGACTCTGATAATTCCTGAAAAGCACTCCCACCACATTTAATAACTAAATACTTCACTGACCGTTCGCCTCCTCAAGTCCGATAAGAAGCATTGATTCTGACATAATCATAGGTGAGATCGCAGCCCCAAGCTGTCGCGGTCCCTTCACCCTCTTGAAATTCCACAAAGATTTGTACGGTCTCTTTCATCAAATAATTTTTGGCCGCTTCTTCGTTAAAGGGCACTGGCAAACCTTCTTCAACAACGACAATTGGTCCAATAGCGACCTTAATATTCGTAGCAGAGAAAGGAACGCCACTATAACCTACAGCACAAACAATGCGTCCCCAGTTGGCATCTGTTCCATAAATGGCTGACTTTACGAGGTTAGAACCAACGATCGCTTTGGCAATTTCTTTAGCGGCCACTTCGGTTGCTGCCCCTTTCACTTGGACCTCTACAAGTTTGGTTGCTCCCTCACCATCACGTGCAATTTTTTTCGCTAACGTCTCCGCCACATAATGAAAACCGGAAACAAAGGCTGGCCACTGTGGATGATCAGCGTTCAGTTTATTATTTTTCGCCTGCCCATTGGCTAAAACCAGTACCATATCATTTGTACTTGTGTCCCCGTCAACAGTAATCATATTGAAGGTTTCGTTTGTTGTTCCTTTAAGCAACTCCATGAGCGCTGACTGATCGACTGCTGCATCTGTGGTGATAAAACTCAGCATGGTTGCCATATTGGGATGAATCATTCCTGATCCCTTCGCTACGCCACCAATGGTAACCGTCTCTCCGTCAATATCTAGCTCAACTGCTACTTGTTTCGTACAAGTATCGGTAGTTAAAATCGCCTGAGCAAAGTGATCGGCTTTGGGTTGCTCTAAAGCAATTTCCTGAATCCCTTTTTTGACTTTATCCATTGGTAGTTGATCACCAATCACACCCGTTGAAACCACTGCTACATAATGATCCGCTATAGACAGATGATCAGCAAATGCATGACGCATTTCATAAGCATTGTCCAATCCTTGCTTCCCGGTTACAGCATTCGCAATTGCCGAGTTCACAACAATCGATTGCAGCTTATTTTCGACCTTAAGGCTTTCCTGAGTCACCTGAAGGGGGGCTGCTTGAAAAACATTAGTGGTATATACCCCAGCTGCATTAGCCGGAACTTCCGAATAGATCCATCCAAGATCTAAATTTTTATATTTAAGACCGCAATGTAACCCGCCTGCTGAAAAGCCTTTAGCTGAAGCGACATTCCCGTCATGAATCACTTTATAATCTTGATGCTCTGTACTTACTGTTGCCTTCGTCACGAGACTTCCTCCTTTAAAACCACATGGCTTAGGGATAGACCGGTGTCATTGTTAAGCCTGTATTTTCATCCCATCCGCACAGAATATTCATATTTTGTATTGCTTGCCCTGATGCTCCCTTGACCACATTATCAATGACCGAAACTACCGTTAGCCTATTCGTGCGTTCATCAGCCAGGAGACCTATATCACAATAGTTCGAGCCTAAGACCTCCTTAGTCGTTGGCCAATGACCTAACTCTCGGATTCTCACAAACGGGCTGGAGGCATAGAAACTTTTGTATGCTTCAATAATGGCCTCTGATGATTGAGACGCCTTTAATTCAGCATAAATCGTACAAAGAATGCCGCGCGTCATCGGGACAAGATGGGTAGAGAACGTCACTTTGACGTCTTGCTGGGCTACCTCTGTGATCGCCTGCTCAATCTCTGGTATATGTTGATGAGACCCGAGCTTATAAGCTTTAATACTTTCATTGACTTCACTGTACATATTCGCCTGCTTTGCCCCGCGGCCTGCGCCAGAAACTCCTGATTTCCCATCAATGATAATGGTATGGGGAGCGATAAGACCTAGTTCAACAGCTGGGAGAATACCCAAAAGCGTTGCAGTTGGAAAACATCCCGGATTAGCAATGAGTTTTGCCACACTAATTTGTTCTCTAGTAAATTCGGATAAACCATAGACCGCTTGCTGCAATACATCAGGGTTCGCTACGCATTCGCGACCGTACCATTTTTCATATTGTTCTGCCTCTTTCAAGCGAAAATCACCAGATATATCAATGCATCGTATTCCTTTTTCTATTAATTCAGGGATAAGCCCTTGACTAACACCCGCTGGCGTGGAGAAAAAAACAAGTTCCACACGCTTAGCGATCTCATCGGCATCCGCTTGTTCCAATTTCTTCTCACATATTCCACATAAATGTGGGTAGATTTCATGGATATGTGTCCCGCTTGTTGAATGTGAAATCAACATGTCAATGTCTACATGGGGATGCTGTGAAAGCAATCGAATGAGTTCCACACCACTGTATCCATTGGCTCCTACAATACCTACTTTCAAAACCCTAGCTCCTTTCTATCCTTTCAATCTCTTATTTAAGACGGTCTTTGTTTTTAGAAATGATAGTGTTTCCCGAAACACCTCTCGTACCTTAAAAAGGCCCAGCGCTCTTTGCTCAGTTTGTCTAAATAAAAAAACACCCATCTCTTAATCAAAGAGACGAGTGCTTTAAAAGCAAACCCGCGGTACCACTCCTGTTGTTCTCATCACTTCTTTTCGAGAACCGGCTCCAACGCTTGATAACGGGGCGAAACCCGAGTGACGCTACATTGCTTTTCCGTTCACGTCACTATCTCCAAAGTGCGCTTCATCACATGTTCCATACTAGGCTTCCACCCTCCCTAGCTCGCTTTGACTTCCCATGTGACTACTCTCTTTTTCATAGACTTCTATAATGAATATTCAAAACATCCTAAGAACACAGTCTTTTTATCCTGTAATAAATGCCAAATGCAGCGTCTGCCATTCTTTCGGATATACCTTCTTCTCATTTTCAAAGAATTCCACACCGCGTTATAAAATTAAAAACGCCCGCCTCCTTTTTAATAAAAGAGACGAGCGCTTGAATATGCATAGCCCGCGGTACCACTCCAATTGTTCCTGTACATCCGGAACCTACTTGGTCCTTGTTAACGGGAGGAACCCGATCGACTCTAATAAAAAATTTCGTTCAAGTCGACATCTCTAAAAGTGCGGTTCATTACATGTTCCGTACCAGGCTTCCACCCTTCCTGGCTCGCTTTGACTTTCCATGTAACTACTCTCTTTCGTCATTGACTTTCCTTATTGATTCATCATTATACTCCGTTTGTAAGATAAGTCAACAGCCTTCTTTAAAAAAATCTTATTGCTGATTATTTTTTTTATAAGATTCCTGGATTTCCCTTTTAACTTCTTCCACATCCGTATCACTATATCTGCCCGTCCCGTATCCCCCCATTTCACGAGCAATAAAGGCTTTTGCTTCATTGTATGACATCCCCGATTGTGCATTTTTTGCTTTCACTTCTTCAATATCTGTTCCCACGATGGTTTTTTTATTGCTTCTCTCCTGATCCATGCTAACCACCTCCTTCTCATAACTTGAGAAAAATGATGGGGAATTATACTAAGCGAGGCATACTATTTACTTATTTTGGTTATAATTAATATTCCTTAATTGAATGGATTGCATTTATCGTCTATTCACTTTAAAATAAAATTTGGATAAAAGAAATGATGCTTTTATCTAAGGACAGAAGGTTTGATAGCCATTGAGTAAACCTTTTCAAAAAGAATTAGCGAGTTTTGTTGGTAAATTGCTCCGTGATCATTTTGGTAAGGGACCAGAATCTGTCTATGTTTCTACTCAGGGTCCTTTCCTAACAATTTACTTAAAAAATTTTTTGTCACCCATGGAAAGCGTGCTTTTTGGCCAAGGGCAAGATGTCACCATCGAAAAGACCCGAGACATGATGATGAAAGCACTTCTTCCAGAGATGAAAGCCTATATCCAGCATGCCACTGGTATAGCTTATAATAAGTTTTATTACGATTGGTCTTTACATAACAAAAGCGGAATAATCGTTGGTTATAACAGAGATCAACTTGACCAGCTTGAGGAAATCACTTACAAGGGCAAAGAAGCCTTTGAAAAGGAAATTGATAGTATCAGCCATATTGTGCAACGGTCTCCTGGGGCTATTCATTCTTACTTCATCAATTCTAGAACTCTGATTGTGATTCGCGAGGAAATTCTTATTCGACTTGAGAAAGAATTAATTCGCCAAGGGCATGATGAATTATTAGTATTAACCAAAAGAAGATTAGAAAAAGAATACTTCCATAACAATAATCATTTTGAGACTATTTTAGAGGCTCAAATCACTGATATTTTTGTTGACTGGGACTTTATGCACGATAATGGTTTGATTATTTTTATTCTTAATCCAAAATAAGGTGGAAATGAGCTGGACAATAGAGTCAGACATGAGCCAAAGTAAGAGGATAATACCTCATACTTTGGCTTTTTATTATGCTTCTAAAAAAGGGGCTCTATTATATATGTTGGGGTTTGTAGACAATTTACAATGCTGTTTTGGTTAAGTGAAAAATA
>NZ_BMFV01000026.1 GCF_014639255.1 Pullulanibacillus pueri | reverse complement strand
CATGAGGATCGAGAGACTGCAGCTGACGCAGAGATCTGCCGCTCAGCGGAAGCCTCAAGCCCCGAACACGGTCGTTAGGCTCGTGCGCCGATGGTAATTGGGGGCTTCCCCCTGTGAGAGTAGGACGTTGCCGGGCAAAAGGGAAAAACAGTCAGAGATGGCTGTTTTTTTGTGTGTAAAAAAAGCCCGCAAGGGCAAAATCTTCAGAGCGTGAGGGTTTCGAAGAGCAAAGAGATCAAGGAAGCAAAGGAACGAGACCCGGAATGTACACCGTACATGAGGATCGAGAGACTGCAGCTGACGCAGCGATCTGCCGCTCAGCGGAAGCCTCAAGCCCCGAACACGCCGTTAAGCTCGTGCGCCGATGGTAATTGGGGGCGAAAAGACACTTCCTGTCCCTGCGTCTACTCGCTATGCTTCGAAGTGGGCTTTCTCGGGACAAGCCAGCAAATAGAAGTTTAATCATGTTGTAGGCTCCCTGTGAGAGTAGGACGTTGCCGGGCAAGAGAAAAAACAGTCAGAGATGGCTGTTTTTTTGTATGTAAAAAATAAAAGCACGCAAGGGCGAAACTTCAGAGCGTGAGGGTTTCGAAGAGCAATAAAGGAACGCTGACGAAAGGCGTTCACGTCCTGTGAACAACGTCAGCGTCAGCACATCCTGTGCAAGCCAAGGAAGCAAGGGAACGAGACCCGGAATGTACACCGTACATAGGTAATTTAGATCCCTCGTCTATTGGGTTGTTGAATTACTTTTATAAAATAGATGGGAGAAAACAAAAGTTATCGCATATATATAATTATAGATTAAATTTTATTCACCTTGAAAAAAGCCACAACTTTTTCTTACAATCTTCGTTATTTTAAGTTTAACATTCCTAGAAAAGTGGGAATAATTATTGTATAAACAGGGTTAAATCCGTTCGTAAAGTTTGTACTAAGGAATAATCATAAGAAGATTATACTTGGCTTTAGAGGTTGTTTTGTTTTATAATTATTGTCAAAGATAGTCAAAGTCAAAGAGGAAGGGGGCGTTAAAGTGAGAAACATCTCCGATATCATCGAAGAACATATTAAAGAGATCTTAGGAAATTATGGAGAAATTGAAATCAAACGAAGCGAAATGGCGGAGAAATTTCAATGCGTCCCTTCACAGATAAATTATGTATTGAAGACAAGATTTTCTTTAGAACGTGGTTATGTCGTAGAAAGTAAGCGCGGTGGAGGGGGCTATATTAAAATTGTAAAGGTAAAACCGATTAATGAAATGGAACTCATTGATCAAATGATCGAGTTTATTGATGATCATATTACCCAAACTAGATCACAAGCCATGATTGTTCGCCTATTTGAAGAAGAATTAATTACCCAGAGGGAAGCTAAACTTATGATCAGTGCGATCGATCGATCTGTGATTAATCTTTCTATTCCTCTTCGCGATAAAGTAAGAGCCAATATTTTGAGGGCCATGTTACAAGCGTTACGGTATAAGAGATAAAGGATCTTTTTATAGGCTTCCGAAGATGATTCATGAAGGAGAAGCGGGGTTCTTTTCATATGACTAAGGTTCTATGGATTCCCCCTAAGGAAAGTTTACTATTCCAGAGAAGGGAGCTATGACTTATGGAATGTCAGGAATGTCATATTAGGCCAGCGACTTTACATTTCACAAAAATCATTAATGGTAATAAAACTGAAGTTCATTTATGTGAAGAGTGCGCGAGAGAAAAAGGTGAAGGTTTTACAGGATCCAATGCTTTCTCAATTCATAATTTGTTGTCAGGTTTACTCAATTTTGAACAGCCCATGAGCGATCATGGGGCAGAAGAGCCCGCCCAAACAATCCAATGTTCAAAATGCGGTCTTACTTACGGTGAGTTTGCGAGGATTGGAAAATTTGGATGTGATGAATGTTATAAGGCTTTTAACAATAAATTAAATCCTATTTTACGAAAGGTTCATAGTGGCAATACTACCCATACAGGAAAAATTCCAAAACGAATTGGGAAGGACATAAGTGCAAGGAGGAAACTGACAGATCTAAAAAGACAATTGCATGAGCATGTAGAAAGAGAAGAATTTGAGGAAGCAGCTAAAATAAGGGATGTTATCCGTGAGTTGGAAAATGGGGGTGAGAGTTAATGTCATTGAGAAATTTCATTGACAAGGCAGTAAGCCCGTGGATGCAAGCTGACGGACCTGATTCTGATATTGTATTAAGCAGTAGAATCAGATTAGCAAGGAACTTGAGTGAATTTGCATTTCCAGTCATTGCTTCGAAACAACAATCTGAAAAGGCCCTTGAGCATATTAAAACTCGTATAAAAGATCAAAGCTATCATACTTTGGGTAAATTTGAGTGGATTCAAATGGACGAATTAGAGCCTATTGAGAAAAGGGTACTAGTAGAAAAGCATTTAATTAGTCCTTATTTGGATAAGGACTCTAAATATAGTGCGGTTTTAATTAATGAAAGTGAATCGGTAAGCATAATGGTAAATGAAGAGGATCATTTAAGGATACAATGCTTATTCCCTGGATTCCAACTTAATGAGGCCCTAACATTAGCCAATGGTATTGATGATTGGATTGAGGAGAAGTTTAATTATGCTTTTGATGAGACTAGAGGTTATTTAACAAGTTGCCCGACTAATGTAGGAACAGGGCTTAGAGCTTCGGTGATGGTCCATTTACCAGCATTAATGATTACTCAAAGAATGAATCGCATTGCTCCGGCGATTAATCAATTTGGCCTTGCGGTACGCGGCATCTACGGAGAAGGAAGCGAGGCATTGGGGAACGTTTTTCAAATCTCAAACCAGATAACACTAGGGAAATCAGAAGAAGACATTGTTGAGGATCTTAGAGGTGTGGTGATGCAGCTAATTAATCAAGAAAAAGCTGCACGGAAAGATCTCCTTAAGATGTCTAAAGTACAATTAGAAGATAGAGTGTATCGCTCTTATGGCATTTTAGCAAACAGTCGTATTATTCACTCGAAGGAAGCGGCAAAGTGCCTGTCAGATGTGCGCCTTGGTATTGATTTGGAACTGATAGATGAGCTCCCTAAAACTATATTAAATGAACTTATGGTGCTTACTCAACCGGGTTTTCTGCAACACTATTTTAGAGAATCTCTAACACCAGACGAAAGAGATATTAGAAGAGCAACGCTAATTCGTGAACGAATTCAATTAGAGAATTCAGATCAATCTACCGACTAAGGAGGTCGACAGACGATGATGTTTGGACGTTTTACAGAACGCGCACAGAAAGTATTAGCACTTGCACAGGAAGAGGCCATGCGTTTAGGACACAATAATGTAGGGACGGAACATATATTACTAGGGCTTGTTCGTGAGGGAGAAGGCATTGCGGCAAAGGCATTGAAGGCCCTTAATTTAAACCCTGAGAAGATACAAAAAGAAGTTGAAGCATTGATTGGTAAGGGAAGCGATACCCAACAACCACCGCATTATACTCCCAGAGCCAAGCGCGTAATTGAACTCTCTATGGATGAGGCAAGAAAGATTGGCCATTCCTATGTTGGAACAGAGCATATCTTACTAGGGCTTATTCGTGAAGGAGAAGGGGTAGCTGCTAGAGTACTCAATAACTTAGGTGTAAGTCTAAATAAAGCTCGTCAACAGGTTTTACAATTACTTGGAAGTCATGAATCTTCCTCTTCACAATCTGGACGAGGTGGATCGGGCGCGAGTACACCAACGTTAGATAGTTTGGCCCGTGACCTCACGACCCAAGCAAAAGAGGGTGGCTTGGATCCAGTCATTGGGCGTAGTAAAGAAATTGAGCGTGTTATTGAAGTATTAAGTCGTAGGACTAAGAATAATCCTGTGCTTATTGGTGAGCCTGGGGTTGGTAAAACAGCGATTGCTGAAGGTTTGGCACAACAAGTTGTTAATAATGAAGTGCCCGAAATCCTTCGTGATAAGCGTGTGATGACTCTAGATATGGGGACTGTCGTTGCTGGGACAAAATATCGTGGAGAATTTGAAGATCGTCTTAAAAAAGTCATGGACGAAATCCGTCAGGCTGGTAATATTATTTTATTTATTGATGAACTTCATACACTAATTGGAGCAGGTGGTGCAGAAGGTGCTATCGATGCTTCAAATATTTTAAAACCATCGCTTGCCCGTGGCGAATTGCAATGTATTGGGGCAACAACGCTTGATGAATACCGTAAATACATTGAAAAGGATGCCGCATTAGAACGTCGGTTCCAGCCTATTAAAGTAGCAGAACCTTCTAAAGAAGAATCTACTTTAATTTTAAAAGGGCTGCGTGATCGTTATGAAGCTCACCATCGTGTGAAAATTACGGATGAAGCCATCGAGGCAGCCGTTCAACTTTCCGATCGTTATATCTCTGACCGCTTCTTACCAGATAAAGCTATTGATTTGATTGATGAAGCAGCTTCAAAGGTTCGGTTAAGATCATATACGGCTCCACCCAACTTAAAAGAGCTTGAACAAAAGCTTGAAGAAGTGAAAAAGGAAAAAGATGCTGCGGTTCAAAGTCAAGAATTTGAAAAAGCAGCTTCCTTGCGAGATACAGAACAAAAATTGAAGGAACAATTGGATCAAACGCAACAAGAATGGAAGCAAAAGCAAGGACAAGAAAACACAGAAGTCACACCAGATGACATCGCGATTGTTGTGGCCAATTGGACGGGGGTTCCAGTTTCCAGATTGGAAGAAGAAGAAAGCTCACGTTTGCTTCGGATGGAGGAAATTCTCCACAATCGTGTCATCGGTCAAGATGAGGCTGTTAAGGCCGTTTCACAAGCGGTCCGCCGGGCACGTGCCGGTCTGAAGGATCCGAAAAGGCCGATTGGCTCCTTTATTTTCTTGGGACCGACTGGGGTAGGTAAGACAGAGCTTGCCCGTGCTGTAGCAGAAACATTATTTGGTGATGAGGATGCGATTATCCGAATTGATATGTCAGAGTACATGGAAAAACATACAACGTCTCGCTTAGTAGGATCACCTCCAGGCTATGTGGGTCATGATGAGGGCGGTCAGCTTACAGAAAAGGTGAGACAAAAACCTTACTCTGTCATTCTTCTTGATGAAATAGAAAAAGCACATCCGGATGTCTTTAACATCCTTCTACAAGTTCTAGATGACGGTCGCCTTACGGATTCAAAAGGTCGAACCGTTGATTTTAGAAACACAGCGATTATTATGACCTCCAATGTCGGTGCTGAGACCTTAAAGAAAAATAAACATGTCGGTTTTACCGTCGATGAAGGCTCAGGATATAATGACATGAAAACAAAGGTACTCGAAGAACTCAAAAGAACCTTCAGACCTGAGTTTTTAAACCGAATTGATGAGATGATCGTCTTCCATGAATTATCGAAGGAACACTTATCAAAAATTGTAAGGTTATTAACAAATGAATTAAAAGAACGCCTTAATCAACAGGGCATTACTGTGGACTTAACAGAGGCGGCGATCTCAAAAATTGCAGAAGAAGGATATGATCCTGAATACGGTGCACGTCCAATAAAACGGGCCATTCAACGAAGAATAGAAGATAGACTTTCCGAAGAGCTCCTTAAAGGCAATATTCAAAAGGGCAACGAAGTGGTTATTGACTATAAAGATGACCAATTTGTCGTCACTGATAACCAAGGCATTCAAGTCGGATCATAACATAGAGGCCAGGTGAATTCCTGGCCTTTGTTCTCTATTTAAAGACAATATAAAGTCATTCGTGAGGGATGGGCTTTCATAAAGTGCAGGTTACGAGAAGCTGGATTTTATATGCTACTACATTGAGAAAGTAAGTAAGGAAGGTTAGGGGAATTATTTTATGGCGAAGGTGAAAACGGTATTTTTTTGTCAGGAATGTGGCTATGAGAGCCCGAAGTGGATGGGGAAATGCCCTGGATGTCAGCAATGGAATACGATGGTAGAGGAAAAGGTTCATAAAACGGATCGTCATGCTGGTCACACAGGGGGAGTGCGCACCAGCAATAAACCAATTTCTATCAGTAAGATTGAACGATCAAGTGAAAAAAGAGTGCAAACGAGGATGGCAGAGTTTAATCGAGTACTTGGTGGTGGGGTTGTTCCAGGCTCATTGATATTAGTAGGTGGGGATCCGGGCATAGGAAAATCTACAATCTTGCTCCAGACTTCTGATCAATTGGCGGACGGTGATTTTTCGGTTCTCTATGTTTCTGGAGAGGAGTCCGTCAAACAGACGAAAATGCGAGCAGAAAGATTAGGAATTCAATCGGACAAATTATATGTTCTTGCTGAAACGGATATACATGAAATAGAGAACCGTATTGAGGAGCTTGATCCCGATTTTCTAGTGATTGACTCAATTCAAACCATATATAATCGAGATATTGCTTCTGCACCTGGGAGTGTATCTCAAGTAAGAGAGTGTACGGGTCAATTGATGAGAATAGCTAAAACCAAGGGGGTAGCCACCTTTGTGATTGGTCATGTCACAAAGGACGGCGCTATTGCTGGTCCAAGAATGTTAGAACATATGGTTGATGCGGTACTTTATTTTGAAGGAGAACGTCATCATACCTATCGCATTTTGCGTGCGGTTAAAAACCGTTTTGGATCAACGAATGAAATAGGTGTATTCGAAATGAAGGAAACCGGTCTAACAGAGGTGGTAAATCCTTCTGAGATCTTTTTACAAGAACGAACAGAAGGAACAGCTGGATCCTCTGTGGTTGCCTCGTTAGAAGGAACTCGCACAGTGCTTGTTGAGATTCAGGCCCTTGTTACGCCCTCTAGTTTTGGGAATCCCCGGCGAATGGCTACAGGCATTGACCACAATAGGATTTCGCTTTTAATGGCAGTTCTTGAAAAACGTGTAGGATTACTTTTACAAAATCATGATGCATATGTCAATGTGGCCGGCGGTGTGAGGCTTGATGAACCGGCTGTTGATTTAGCGGTCGCTTTGAGTATTGCATCAAGCTTTAGGGATCAAGCTAGCTTACCAACTGATGTTGTTATAGGAGAGGTAGGACTCACGGGTGAGGTAAGGCGCGTATCGAGAATAGAGCAACGTGTCATTGAGGCACAGAAAATGGGATTTACTCGTGCAATCATTCCTTCACAAAACGTAGGGGGATGGACATTTCCTGACGGCATCCAAGTTATTGGTGTTTCTACAGTCAAAGAGGCAATGGAAACTGTATTAGGAGGGCACCCGAGTGAGTCAACAAAAGCTAGACACCATCAATCAAATACTTAATTATATCGCCCCTGGCACCCGACTTAGAGAAGGGATAGATAATGTCTTAAGGGCAAAGACAGGTGGATTAATTGTTATAGGTTTTGACGAAAAGGTTGAGAAGCTTGTGGAAGGCGGTTTTCTTATTAATAGCCCCCTGACTCCGGCCAATCTTTATGAACTCGCAAAAATGGATGGTGCCATTATTCTTAGTGATGATGGGAAGGACATTCTCTATGCCAATACGCAGCTCGTTCCAGATTCTTCGATTCCATCCAATGAGACAGGGATCAGGCACCGAACAGCGGAGCGGGTCGCTAAGCAGACAGGAAAACTGGTCATTTCCGTGTCACAACGCAGAAGTGTTGTGACCCTTTATAAAGGGTCGATTCGCTATTCACTTAGAGATATTGGTGTCATATTAACAAAGGCAAATCAAGCGCTGCAAACCATGGAAAAATATCGAAATTCGATGAATAAGGGCCTCGTGAATTTAGGGGCTTTAGAATTTGAGGGGTTGGTCACCTTTCAAGAGATTTGTCAGGTCATGCACCGCATTATTATGGTCCTTAGAATTAGAGATGAAATCATGCATTATGTTTATGAGTTAGGCACTGAGGGTCGACTGATTAATATGCAGCTTACAGAACTCGTAGAAAACGTTGAGGAAGAAGCTCTGCTTCTAATAAAAGATTATGCAAATATTAACGAAGAAAATCCGAAACCAATTTTAGATGAATTACGTAAATTAAATAATAGTGATTTATTAAATGAATCTATTGTTGTTAAGCTTTTTGGTCACCTTTCTCATGATGATCTTTCCGAAACCGTTGTTCATCCTAGGGGGTTCAGGCTGTTAGGTAGAATCCCACGCTTACCCCATTCTATCATTGAAAATTTAGTGGAGAGCTTTAAATCACTGAATGATATTATGAGGGCAACCATTGAAGAACTGGATGAGGTCGAAGGGATCGGGACGAAGCGAGCAATGAGTGTGAAAGAGGGGTTAGAGAGAATTCAACAGCAATTATTTATCGATAGAATTGTATAATGTTTGACAATGCTATATATTTTGTCGTACGATATTTAGTTACTATTGACTATGGACAACGGCCTATGATAGTTTAAAATTGTATTAGTAGTTCTTAGAAAAAGTCTTATTAACACACCCTTTTTATAAAAAATTTGTGAAATTGAAGATATTAAGTTTCAAATTTAAGATTCTGTCTATAATGAATAAAAGGAGGTGACAGAAAATGATGAAGCGTATGATCCAGTTATTTTTCATCATTATAGGCGGTACATTAGGATATGTGTATATCAATAAGTTGTTTGACGTTATAAATCTTGGAGATAACTTAGGGTGGTTAACCAAGCCGTATGTGGGTGCCCTTATTGGCGCTATCATAGTTTTCCTTTTAAGTCTATTATTTGTAGATTCGCTGGTAGAAGCCATTAAAGTTTTTGAAGAAAAAGTAATAAAAGCACCTGTAACAGATGTATTATTTGGCACGTTAGGTTTAATTGTTGGACTTATTGTTGCTT
Organism: Pullulanibacillus pueri; assembly: GCF_014639255.1. GTDB lineage: Bacteria > Bacillota > Bacilli > Bacillales > Sporolactobacillaceae > Pullulanibacillus > Pullulanibacillus pueri. The sequence continues at coordinate 56,075 of NZ_BMFV01000026.1, read as the reverse complement.
ATCTTATTCAAGGTGTCTTAAATAATTTTGAAAATATAGTAGCTATCAATACAGTCATACCTATTTTTGTTTATATTTTTCTTGGTTACTTTGGATTTCAAGTGGGATTTAAGAAAAGGGATGAACTCATAAATCTTTTCCATATCTCTTCGAAGGCCAAAGATAAGAAAAAGGATAGTGATGAAGTAGATGGCCTTAATAAAAGGTTAAAGATATTAGATACAAGTGTGATTATAGATGGGCGTATTTCTGATATCTGTCAAACGGGATTTTTGGAAGGCGTTTTGGTGATTCCACGCTTTGTTTTGGAGGAACTCCAACACATTGCTGACTCATCGGATGTTTTGAAGAGGAATCGAGGGCGTCGAGGACTTGATATCCTTAATAAAATACAAAAAGAACTTGCAATTAAAGTTGAGATATATGAAGGTAATTTTGAAGATATAGCCGAAGTGGATAGTAAACTTGTGCAATTAGCTAAGCTTGTTTCAGGTGTTGTCGTGACCAATGACTTTAACCTGAATAAAGTGTGTGAGTTACAGGGGGTTTCTGTACTCAATATTAATGATTTAGCCAATGCGGTTAAACCCATTGTTCTTCCAGGAGAAGAGCTGAAGGTGCAAGTCATTAAAGATGGTAAAGAACAGAATCAAGGAGTTGGCTATTTAGACGATGGGACGATGATTGTCGTTGAAGAAGGTCGGTCCCAAATTGGGAAGACCATCGATGTGATTGTCACAAGTGTTTTACAAACTTCCGCTGGTCGGATGATTTTTGCTAAACCCAAGCTCTTAGAACAAGCCCTCTAAACTGCCATATGAAAACAGAGAGGGGCTTGGCTTGTGAGGGTAACGGTTTAACCCAAACTTCCTTACTTCACTCCCTTTTTAAACTGTTCCATCAGCACGTGTTTTTCTTATAGTGTAAAATAAAGATGATCTGCTGTAAGGTTGTAATACAGCTATCATCTTTTTCTACTTTCATAATGAAAATGTTCATGCGTTATAAAATATCAAAAAATTGAGGGTCGCGTAGTGAAGTATAGTGTGGTTATTCCGGCGGCGGGTAGTGGTACCCGAATGAAAGCGAATCAAAATAAGTTATTTCTTGATCTCATGGGTAAGCCATTGATTGCTCATACATTGAAATTATTCGAAGAGGATGCATGGTGTTCAAAAATCATCCTCGCAGGTAAACCTGATGAGTTTCAGATTTTTAATGAGATCATTAAAAAAGAAGGTTTTTGTAAAATAGAAGCTCTCGTTGCAGGAGGCAGTGATCGACAAGAGAGCGTGAAGAAAGGTCTCGATTCATTAAAGGGTGATGAGATTGTCCTTATTCATGATGGAGCAAGACCATTGGTCGACATTAAGCTTGTCCATCAATTAGTTATGGAAACAGAAAAAACAGGTGCGGCTATTTTAGCAGTTCCATTGAAGGATACGATTAAAAAGGCATATAATAAAAAGATTGTTGAGACGATAGATAGAGAGGCACTTTGGGCAGCGCAGACTCCTCAAGGGTTCAAATTGTCAACAATTAAAGCTGCCCATGAAAAAGCTGTTTTGTCCGGTGTCAAGGGGACTGACGATGCGTCTTTACTTGAAGCGTTAGGACAAGCTGTGACGATTGTTCATGGTGATTATCGCAACATAAAGGTGACAACACCAGAGGATCTTGTGGTAGCAGAACATTTCATAACAGGGAGAGAGACTTAAAGATGCGAATTGGACAAGGTTATGACGTACACCGATTTCAGGAGGGGCGTCCACTCATCGTTGGGGGGGTTACTATCCCTCATGATAAAGGACTGGAAGGGCACTCTGATGCCGATGTTTTACTCCATGCGATAACGGATGCTTTACTTGGGGCGATTGCTGCAGGGGATATTGGTCATCACTTTCCAGATGACGATCCCAAGTATAAAGATGCTGATTCTAAGCTGCTCCTTAAAGACGTTTGGTCAAAAGTAACGACCATGGGGTTTAAATTAGGGAATATAGATGCTGTGATTATTGCTCAACGGCCGAAGATGGCACCTTATATAGAGCAGATGAGGCGGGTTGTTGCGGAGCTTCTGGAAACCGATGTGAGTCAAATCAATATAAAAGCAACTACAACAGAAAAATTAGGCTTTACTGGTCGTGAGGAAGGAATTGCTGCACAAGCTGTTTGTTTGATTGTATAGTCATTCTTTGCGTGCTAAAATATATAAGATTAAAAGGTAAGTTTACTTCGTTTAAGGAAGGTCTGTGGGAATATGACTAAGAATGTGCGAGTACGATATGCACCGAGTCCAACAGGACATTTACATATTGGAAATGCTAGAACGGCGTTGTTTAATTATTTATTTGCCAGACATTTTGACGGCAAGCTTATTATTCGTATTGAAGATACGGATATTAATCGGAATGTTGAAGGTGGCGAGGAAAGTCAGCTTAAATATTTGAAATGGCTTGGGATCGATTGGGATGAAAGTGTTGATGTTGGTGGTGAATACGGTCCTTATAAGCAAACGGAACGACTCGATATTTACAAAAAATATTGGCAAGAACTTTTGGATAAGGGACTTGTCTATAAGTGTTATTGTACGGAAGAAGAGCTTGAAAAAAGCCGCGAGGATCAATTAGCAAGAGGTGAGGCGCCGAGATACTCGGGACGTTGTCGTCACCTTACTGAAGAACAGCGCCAACAGTTCGAAGCAGAGGGAAGAGAACCAAGTATTCGCTTTGCAGTTCCAGCAGGGAAAACTTATACGTTTAACGATATTGTTAAGGGACAAGTATCCTTTGAATCAGACGGTATCGGGGATTTTGTTATCGTCAAGAAAAATGGGATTCCAACCTATAACTTTGCCGTTGCTGTAGATGATTACTTAATGAAAATTAGTCACGTTCTACGTGGTGAAGAGCATATATCTAATACACCTAAGCAATTGATGATTTATGAAACCTTTGGGTGGGAAGCGCCAACGTTTGCTCACATGACCTTAATTGTAGGTGAAAATCGTAAAAAATTAAGTAAACGTGATGAGTCGGTTGTGCAGTTCATGTCACAGTACGATGAATTAGGGTATCTTCCTGAAGCTTTATTCAACTTTATTACGCTATTAGGTTGGTCACCTAAAGGTGAAGAGGAGTTGTTTAGTCGGGAAGAGTTTATTAAAATTTTTGACCCTGAACGTTTAAGCACTTCTCCAGCTGTTTTTGATACTAAAAAATTGGCTTGGATGAATAATCAATATATCAAAAAAGCTGACTTACAGGATGTTGTAGACCTTGCGCTTCCTCATCTTATTAAAGCGGGAAAGCTACCCGAGGCTATGGGTGATGAACAGAGGCATTGGGCAGAAGAACTGATCTCTCTTTATAAAGAGCAGTTGCAATATGGAGCGGAGATTGTTGAGCTTACAGAGTTGTTTTTTGTTAAGCAAATTACTTATAATGAAGAGGCTATGGCTATTCTGAATGGTGAACAGGTCCCGGAAGTGTTGAAAGCTTTTCATAATGCTTTAGAGAACATTGAAGACTGGGAAGAAGCCAATATCAAGCCAACAATAAAGGCCACCCAGAAGGCGACGGGGCAAAAAGGGAAAAATCTATTTATGCCTATAAGGGTAGCCACAACTGGAGTGACGCATGGTCCTGAATTACCAAAGTCTTTAGCCTTGTTAGGTAAGGAAACAGTTTTAGAGAGACTTCAACAAGCGTTGGAGATCCTTAAATAATATATAATGCTATTGCGTTGATAGGGAGAAGTAAGAGCTGCCCGTTCGTTACAGAGAGAATGACCTTGGCTGAGAGTGATTCCGAATAACAGCTCTGAAATGCACCCTTGAGCCTCTTATTGAATGAAAGTAGGTAAGAGCGGTTGTCGGCCGTTATCCGAGTGAGCTGAGGATCGTCAAAGTCCTAAGCAGAGTGGAACCGCGCGGAAGCGTCTCTGTCATATGACACGAGATGCTTTTTTATTTCGAAATAAGAAAGGATAAGTCATCGAAGCCATAAAGAGAACGGAAAAAAACTTGTCTTCATTAATGAGGACCGGGTGTAAGAACTTAAAAAATCCCCGTGCATTAAGGGGATTCAGGAATGGAGGTCGTCTTCCGCATGTTTAAACGTTTGAGGGAGGATCTGGCTGTCGTTTATGATCAGGATCCTGCTGCTCGAAATGCTTTAGAAATTATTTTAACGTATTCAGGTTTACATGCTATTTGGGCGCATCGATTAGCCCATTGGTTTTATAACAAAAGAGCTTTATTTATTGCTCGAGTGATCTCACAAATTAGTCGCTTTTTTACAGGTATTGAAATCCACCCTGGAGCAAAAATTGGCCGCCGCTTTTTTATCGATCACGGGATGGGTGTGGTGATTGGTGAGACGTGTGAAATTGGCGATGATGTGACGCTGTTCCAAGGGGTGACACTCGGTGGAACCGGCAAAGAAAAGGGGAAGAGGCATCCGACGCTGGGTAATAATGTTCTGGTGGCTTCGGGAGCAAAGGTACTGGGCTCCATTACACTTGGGGACAATGTAAAAGTAGGTGCAGGGTCGGTTGTTCTAAAAAATGTCCCCGCAAACTCGACGGTTGTTGGGATTCCAGGCCAAGTTGTCAGACAAAATGGATTACCTGTAAAAAGAGATTTAAATCATAGGGATTTACCCGACCCTATTAATGATAAATGCTGTCAGTTGGAAATTGAAGTTCAAAAGCTCAGAGAAGAGATTGAAAGTTTAAAGAGAGGTCGTGATGTCAATCGTGCTTAAAGTATATAATTCGCTGACTCGAAAAAAAGAGGTTTTTAAACCATTAGAAGATGGGAAAGTAAAGATGTATGTCTGCGGTCCAACAGTTTACAATTATATCCATATCGGGAATGCCCGACCCGCCATCGCTTTTGATACAGTCCGTCGTTATTTAGAGTATCTTGGTTATGACGTTCTTTATGTGTCTAACTTTACGGATGTTGATGACCGCTTAATTAATGCTTCAAAAGAACGTGGGGAAAGCGTCATAGAGATTGCAGAACGTTTTATTCGTGCTTATAAAGAAGATGTTGGAGCCTTAAATGTACAAGCGGCAGATATTCATCCTCGGGCGACTGAAACGATGGATGAAATCATTGATTTTATTAAGAAGCTTGTAGATAAAGGGTTTGCCTATGAGTCAGGTGGCGATGTGTATTTTAGAACCAAGCATTTTAAGGGCTACGGGAAGCTCTCACACCAATCGATCGATGAATTAAAAGTGGGTGCAAGGATTGATGTGGGGGAACAAAAAGAGGATCCATTAGATTTTACACTTTGGAAGCAAGCAAAACCAGGGGAAATTAAATGGGAAAGTCCATGGGGCGAAGGTAGACCTGGTTGGCATATTGAATGCTCAGCAATGGTCGAAAAATATCTGGGTAATACAATAGATATTCATGCGGGTGGGCAAGACCTTTCATTTCCTCACCATGAGAATGAAATTGCGCAGTCAGAATCGCTTCATGACGAGACCATGGCTAATTATTGGCTGCATAATGGTTATATTAGAATTAATAATGAAAAAATGTCTAAGTCCATTGGAAATGTTGTTTTAGTTCATGATCTCATTAAACAATATGACCCCAATGTGATTCGCTTTTTCATACAATCTGTTCATTATAGACATCCAATTAATTTTAGTGATGAGTTATTAAAAGGCGCTGAACAGTCCTTTGATCGTCTAAGGACCACTTATAATAATTTACAACATCGCCTTGAAGTAAGTGCCGATCTATTGGAAGAAACTCTAACCACTCAGTATCAAGAAAAGCTTTCCGAACTCAAGACACGTTTTGTTCAAGAGATGGATGATGACTTTAATACAGCGAATGCCATTTCCGTGCTCTTTGATGCTGCGAAAGAAGCGAACAAGGTGTTGCAGGCTGAAAATTCTTCTCGTCTCTTATTAACACATTTTATAGAATTATTTGATGAGCTCACAGGTGTGCTAGGCTTTGAATTAAAACAGGAAGTGCTGTTGGATAAAGAGATCGAAGACTTGATTGCCAAACGTGAAGAGGCTAGAAAGCAACGTGATTTTGCATTAGCTGATAGCATTCGTGATGAATTGAAATTAAAAGGAATTATATTAGAGGATACGCCACAAGGTATTCGGTGGAAAAGGGCCGTTTCAAATGATGAAAACGAATGAGGAGCTCCTTCAAATGAATGGACTAACGCTGGCTTATATGGGAGATGCTGTTATCGACCTCCATGTTCGTGAGCATTTGATTGATGAGGGACTTCTGAAACCTAATCGTCTTCACAAACATGCGATTCAATATGTTTCGGCAAAAGCACAAGCCAGCTTCCTGTTCCACCTTATGGAAAATGAGGGATTATCAGAGGAAGAGATGAAAATTATCAGCCGGGGACGGAACGCAAAATCAAATACTAAACCCAAAAATACAGATGTTCAAACGTACAGATATGGGACAGCATTCGAAGCGCTTATTGGTTATCATTATTTCAGGGGAAATATGGAAAGGATTCAACAGTTAATGGACAAAATGTTTGTCTTCCATGAAAAGGAAGGAGGGATAACGAATGGATAAAACCTCTGGTGAGTTTATTGTCGGTCGTCATCCTATTGCAGAGGCTATAAAGGCAGGACGAGAAATCAATAAAATATGGATTAACGAAAAGGGTAAAGGTCTTGATCCAGATTTATTAAAAGTGATTAAGGAACAAAAGATCAACTTTCAATTTGTTCCGAAGCAAAAGATTGATCAATTAGCGGGATCCACAACCCATCAGGGGATGGTGGCGTCTGTGGCGGCCCATCGTTATGCGACTGTCGATGAATTATTTAATAAGGCGAGGGCGGTAGATGAGCAGCCGTTCTTTATCCTGCTTGATGGACTTGAAGATCCTCATAACTTAGGTTCGGTATTAAGGACGGCAGATGCGGTGGGAGCCCATGGGGTTATTGTAGGTAAAAACCGCGCGGTGGGTTTAACCTCGACCGTTGCAAAAGCCTCTACAGGTGCAATTGAACATGTTCCGGTCGCCCGTGTCACTAATCTTGCACGTACAATGGAGGACCTTAAGTCCAAAGGCGTATGGATTGTTGGGACAGATGCCGATCAAAAACAAAGCTTTCAGGAAATCACAGCAGATGTCCCGATTTGTATCGTTATAGGAAATGAAGGGAAGGGCATGTCACGTTTGGTTCGCGATAAATGTGATTACTTAGTCAGCATTCCGATGCGAGGGCATGTCACATCGCTAAATGCTTCTGTCGCAGCGGCCCTTTTGATGTATGAAGTCTATCGTCATCGACTTCAAATAGGAGATTGACGGGTAATGGACGTTCTCCTAGTCGATGGTTACAACATAATAGGGGCTTGGCCTGATTTACAGGCTTTAAGAAACACGGATTTTTCAGCGGCCAGGGATAAATTAATTAGTAGAATGGCAGAATATAAAGCTTTTACGGGGACACGGGTGATCATCGTTTTTGATGCCCACTTTGTACCTGGAGCAGAGACCAAGACCAGTGAGTCACGCGTAGAAGTTATTTATACTCGAGAAAAGGAGACAGCTGATGAGAGGATCGAGCGTCTTGTTTCTGTTCTAAAGAATGTTCGAACGCAAATCTATGTCGCTACATCAGATTACACTGAACAGTGGACTGTTTTTTCTCAAGGAGCCCTGCGGAAGTCTGCCCGGGAGTTATATATTGAGATGCAAAACATTGATCGACAAATCGCTTCAAAAGTCCAGGATCAACAACAGCAAACAAGAAGATCAACGATAACATTTAGTGATGAAGTCACAAAACTTTTCGAAAAATGGCGACGCGGCCAATAAATTTGTTGACGATTCAAAATTTTATGTTGTATGATAGCGTTATATACTAGGCTTGTTTTACGCTCGGGGGGGATTTATGTGAACTTGGAAGTCGACTCTAACAAAGGACTCTACAGTGAATTAGAAGATGAGGACATTGTTAGCCGTGTCCATGAAGGTGATTTACATGCCCTTGAATATTTGATCAACAAATTCAAAAATTTCGTTCGTGCAAAAGCAAAATCGTATTTTTTAATCGGTGCTGACCGGGAAGATGTGATACAGGAAGGGATGATTGGACTTTACAAGGCTATTCGCGATTATAAAGGGGACAAGCTTTCCACGTTTAGAGCTTTTGCGGAGCTTTGTATTACCAGACAAATGATCACCGCTGTTAAAACAGCCACACGCCAAAAACATATTCCTCTCAACTCTTATGTCTCTCTAGATAAGCCCATTTATGATGAAGAATCAGATCGGACGTTGCTCGATGTTATTTGCGCCTCAAAAATAGCAGATCCCATGGAAATGATTATTAATCAAGAAAAACATGATGATATTGAAATTAAAATGTCTGAAATTTTGAGTGATTTAGAGCGCAAAGTGCTTATGTTGTATTTAGATGGACGCTCTTATCAAGAGATTTCAGTAGATTTAAAGAGGCATGTAAAATCTATTGATAATGCCTTACAACGTGTCAAAAGGAAATTAGAGAGGTATTTGGAAATTAAGGAAATTAGTTTGTGAAGCGTAACCAAAAAGCCCTTATCCACGCCAGACTGCGTTGACAGGCTTGTCCAGCCTATGATAAAGTTTAACAAGCATATTGTCTAGTTAAATGTTGAGAAAAGGTGCTAAAATGCGAAAAAAAGCTATACTTGCATGCGAAATTTGCAAACAAAGAAATTATACGACGAGTAAGAATACACAAAAGCAGACAGAACGTTTAGCGGTAAAAAAGTTTTGTGAACGCTGTAAAAAACACACCATTCACCGCGAAACAAAATAGCTCATCACGCCATCTGGTAAGGTTGGAGGTCAATGGTTATGGCAGGGATTTTTAAAAAATCGAACCAATTTTTTCGTAATGTGTTTATTGAGTTAAAAAAAGTTAAGTGGCCCACTCGAAAAGAATTATTTGGATATACTATTACTGTTCTTATTACTGTGGCATTTTTGACCGTCTTTTTCGCATTGGTTGATTTAGGTGTGTCCGAAATCCTAAAATTAATAACAGATTAATATATATGGTTAGGGAATAAGGTCGTTAGGAAAGGATTTTTTTGTTATGGAAAAAAGTTGGTATGTCGTCCACACCTATTCAGGTTATGAAAATAAGGTTAAAACAAACCTTGAGAAACGTGTCGAGACGATGGGAATGGCTGACAAAATTTTCCGCATTCTTGTTCCTGTTGAAGAAGAAACGGAAATTAAAAACGGTCAAAAGAAAACGGCGATGAAAAAGGTTTTTCCTGGGTACGTCTTAACTGAAATGATCATGACGGATGACTCTTGGTATGTTGTGCGTAATACTCCTGGAGTCACTGGGTTTGTGGGTTCAACTGGAGCTGGATCAAAACCGACCCCGCTATTACCTGAAGAAGTCGAAGTCATCTTGAAGAAGATGGGCATCAAAGAAAAGAAAACAGAAGTTGATTTTGAGATTAAGGAACAGGTGAAAGTGAAGGAAGGACCATTTGCTGACTTTGTTGGAACAATTGAAACTATTGATTCGGAAAAAGAGAAGATCAAGGTTCATGTGAATATGTTTGGTCGTGAAACGCCTGTTGAATTGGATTTTGATCAAATAGAAAAAATCTAATTAGGATTGCGACTTGCATAATTATTAATTAGGTTGTATAATTTTGATGTTTACGGCTACGTTTTGAATAGATGAAAATAAGCCAAATAAACATAGGTTTACCTTTATACCTTAAACGGTAAGAAAGAGTGGGAGGGAAAATCCCGTACCACATCACGGACTAAGGAGGTGTGTCTCGTGGCCAAAAAAGTTATTAAAGTTGTGAAATTACAAATTCCAGCCGGCAAAGCTAATCCGGCACCGCCAGTCGGCCCGGCGCTTGGTCAAGCAGGTATTAATATTATGGGGTTCTGTAAAGAATTCAATGCTCAAACATCAGATCAAGCTGGTATGATTATTCCAGTTGAAATATCAGTGTTTGAAGACCGATCATTTACATTTATTACAAAAACGCCACCAGCAGCTGTGCTTCTTAAAAAAGAAGCGGGGATTGAATCTGGATCTGGCGAGCCTAATCGTAATAAAGTTGCAACTGTAAAGCGTGATCGCGTACGTGCAATCGCTGAATTAAAAATGCCTGATCTTAATGCGGGTAGTGTTGAAGCAGCTATGCTCATGGTTGAAGGTACTGCTCGAAGCATGGGAATTGTCATCGAGGACTAAGCAACTCAACACACTAAGCACATTCGTTATGTTTGCGGTTAGTGTATGGGCGTTATTATCGAGGACAACGCATGTCGTAAGGGGTTGCGGGTGCTGAAACTCGCAACCTTGTTTTAAGGTGGGAGGTCAAACCGTTATTACCACAAAAGGAGGAAGTTTAACATGGTAAAAAAGGGTAAGCGTTATATAGAGGCGGCAAAGAAAATTGATCGCCAAGCAACATATAGCATTGAAGAAGCAGTAAGTTTAATTAAGGAAACAGCTTCAGCAAAATTTGATGAGTCTGTTGACGTGGCTGTCCGTCTCGGGGTAGATACACGTAAAAACGACCAACAAGTTCGTGGGGCTGTGGTATTACCTCATGGCACAGGGAAAAGCCAACGTGTTCTTGTTTTAGCGAAAGGTGAAAAAGCAAAAGAAGCTGAAGCAGCAGGCGCGGACTATGTTGGTGAAGCAGATTACATTAATAAGATCAACCAAGGTTGGTTTGAATTTGATGTCATCGTAGCAACTCCAGACATGATGCCAGAGGTTGGTAAACTTGGTCGTGTCTTAGGGCCAAAAGGTCTTATGCCTAACCCTAAAACAGGGACCGTTACAATGGATGTCACTAAAGCAGTTAATGAAATTAAAGCAGGTAAAGTAGAATACCGTGCACATAAAGATGGCAATGTTCATGCTCCAATTGGTAAAGCATCATTTGGTGATAAAGAACTTGTTGAAAACTTCCACGCGTTTATGGATGCTATTATTAAAGCAAAACCAGCTGCTGCTAAAGGGACTTATGTTAAGAACATCGCTGTTTCTTCTACAATGGGTCCTGGTGTTAAAGTTAGCACGCCTGGAAAGTAAGTTTATCTTGACAGAATGGAAATAACCCAGTATTATTAATAACTGGTTGAATAATATACGGAACAGCCATAGACAGCAGGTGCATAGTGAATGCTTAATTTCCTGCCGAGGTGAAGCATAAAAGTTATCTGGTTTTATTTTATCCGGATCATACGCCTTCATGTCTAGTCTATGACGTGAAGGCTTTTTAAATAGACGCCTCAGGCAACACGTTCCGAACAGGAGGTGGAAATGTGAGCGCAATCGAGAAAAAACAACAGGTTGTACAAGAAATTTCTGAAAAACTAAAAGCGAGTGTTTCTACAGTTGTTGTAGACTACCGTGGTCTAAATGTTGATGAAGTGACTGAACTTCGTAAACAACTTCGTGAAGCGGGTATTGACTTTAAAGTTTATAAAAATACTTTACTACGTCGTGCGACTGCTGAAACGGGTTTGACAGATATTGATGAGTTTCTCGTAGGACCAACCGCTGTTGCTTTTAGCACAGAAGATGTCGTTGCTCCAGCAAAGATTATTCATAAGTTTGCTAAGGAACATGAGAACTTAGAAATTAAAACTGGACTAGTAGAAGGCTCTGTAGCGAGTGTTGATCAAATCAAAGCGTTGGCTGAATTGCCATCTCGCGAAGGTTTGCTTTCAATGTTGCTTAGCGTCCTACAAGCTCCAATCCGCAACTTTGCTTTGGCTACAAAAGCTGTGGCTGAACAAAAAGAAGAACAAGGTGCATAATCACCATTACTTTTATGGAAAAATAAGGAGGATCTAATAATGAGTAAAGAAGAAATCATTAGTCAGATAAAAGAAATGTCAGTATTAGAGCTTAACGATCTTGTTAAAGCTATTGAAGAAGAATTTGGTGTAACTGCAGCTGCTCCTGTTGCTGTTGTAGGTGGCGCTGGTGGCGAAGGTGCAGCAGAAGAAAAATCAGAATTTGATGTTGTTCTTGCTGACGCTGGTAGCTCAAAAATTAAAGTTATCAAAGTTGTTCGCGAAATCACAGGTCTTGGCTTGAAAGATGCTAAGGAACTTGTTGATAATGCACCAAAGCCTATTAAAGAAGGCGTTGCTAAAGAAGAAGCTGAAGAGCTTAAAGCTAAACTTGAAGAAGTTGGCGCAAGCATCGAACTTAAATAGTATAACTTGAAATTAGCCCGCCATTATTGCGGGCTTTTTTCTTCATAATGTCAGATGTGTAACTTTTCGGAAGACCATAAAAGTGCAACTTTGGCTTTCGGTGTTAAAAGGCTTAGCAATAAGCCGAGTTTGTAATCTGTATATGTGTTTATCACGTTCGCTCTTAAAAGCTTTATTTTTAACCTTGTTCGGGAAGTGTTGAAAACGATGTTTAAGGCTAAAAGTTGGAGTACAGAGTGGTGCATATTGAAGATGCTAGTAGGTATTTACCACATAGCCAGGCAGAGTGCTTGCACTTAACATAAATGTGGGATAGAGAAGAATAGGTAAGAAAGCAACAGATTGAAGATCCCAATTTTCATCACCGGAATCGGGGGTGGCTGGGGATCTAAGAAGTTGTGTGTATGGAGGGAATATATTGGCTGACCATTATTACACACGTCACCCAAGCTCGGAAAGTCAACCGCAAACGTTTCGTACCGAGTTAAAAGGAGAAACCTTTGCGTTTAAAACTGATAGTGGTGTTTTTTCAAAGGCGGATATTGACTTTGGCTCGCGCTTGCTGATTGACTCACTCGTCCAACCTTCTATAGATGGCCCAATACTCGATATGGGATGTGGATATGGCCCTATCGGAATATCGTTAGCGCGGTTTTGGGAAGGTCGATCAGTATCTATGGTTGACGTTAACGAACGCGCAGTGGGATTAACGAAAGAAAATGCCGAGAAAAACAAAGTGCGTGTAGATGTTTTCCAAAGCAATCTTTACGAAAATGTCAGTGGTAAGTATGCCTTAATCGTAACGAATCCTCCCATTAGAGCAGGCAAAAAAGTGATCTTTCAACTTTTTGAAGCATCGAAGTCCTATCTTTTAGAAGGTGGGGAGCTGTGGATAGTGATTCAGAAGAAACAAGGGGCGCCTTCAACATTGGCGAAACTTGAGACGCTTTTTGGTCAAGTGGAAGTCGTGACGAAGAAAAAAGGTTATTTTATTATAAAAGCAACATTTGTTGACGAGCGCAATTGAGTGTGATATTATATTTAAATGCCAATCTAACTTCATGGTTGAAACGTTTATTTATTAAGAGATTTGGATAAAATATTAAAATATGTTATTTAACGGGAAACTTTATGTTTTCCGGTTTTCAATATGTATGTATTGAGGGGTGAATTTGTTGACAGGTCAACTCGTGCAATACGGACGCCACCGCCAACGTAGGAGCTATGCTCGAATTAAGGAAGTTTTGGAGCTCCCCGATCTTATTGAAATCCAAACGTCGTCGTATCAAGAATTTCTTGATGAGGGCATTCGTGAAATGTTTCAGGATATTTCACCGGTTGAAGATTTTACCGGAAACCTTATGCTTGAATTCGTTGACTATAGTTTGGGTGATCCAAAGTACAGCGTCGATGAGTCGAAGGAACGCGATGTTACATATGCGGCGCCTTTGCGTGTGAAAGTCCGACTTATTAACAAAGAGACGGGCGAAGTTAAGGAACAAGAGGTTTTCATGGGTGATTTCCCATTGATGACAGAAGCGGGGACTTTTGTTATTAATGGTGCTGAGCGTGTTATCGTCTCGCAACTTGTGAGGTCTCCAAGTGTATACTTCAATCCAAAGTTTGACAAAAACGGTAAAAAAGGATTTACTGCTACTGTCATCCCAAACCGTGGTGCATGGTTGGAATTCGAAACGGACGCAAAAGATGTTGTATACGTTCGGATTGATCGCACCAGAAAATTGCCAATAACGGTATTGTTAAGGGCTTTGGGGTTTGGTTCTGATCAAGAAATCATTGACCTTATCGGCGAAGATGATTATTTAAGAAATACGCTTGAAAAAGATAATACGGATGGAACAGAAAAAGCGTTAATTGAAATCTATGAAAGACTTCGTCCTGGTGAGCCACCTACAGTGGATAACGCCAAAAGTTTATTAGATACACGCTTTTTTGATCCTAAGAGATATGATCTTGCTAATGTTGGTCGATACAAGATTAATAAAAAACTTCATATTAAGAATCGGTTATTCAATCAAAAATTAGCTGAAAAGCTTGTTGATCCAGAAACCGGTGAAGTGATTGCAGAAGAAGGAACCTTGTTAGATCGCCGGACATTAGATCGACTTCTTCCGGTTATTGAAAAGAAAATAGGTTTTGTAGAATATACACCAGCAAGTGGAGTCATTGAAGGTCAGGAAGTACGCCTTCAGTCTATTAAAATCTATGCGCCTGATGATGAAGATGGAGAAAATGTTTTACAAGTTATTGGTAACTGTGAGGTTAGTGAGAAAATTAAACATATCACACCTGCGGATATCATTGCTTCCATTAACTATTTCTTCAACTTGTTACACAATGTCGGAAACACAGATGATATTGATCACTTAGGAAACCGTAGATTGCGCTCTGTAGGTGAACTCCTACAAAATCAGTTCCGTATTGGATTATCCCGTATGGAACGAGTGATTCGTGAAAGAATGTCGATTCAAGATACAGCTTCTATTACGCCACAAGCGTTAATTAATATTAGACCAGTAATAGCTTCAATTAAGGAGTTTTTCGGTAGTTCTCAGCTTTCACAATTTATGGATCAAACGAATCCGCTTGCTGAGTTGACCCACAAACGACGTTTATCCGCACTAGGGCCTGGGGGTCTAACACGTGAGCGTGCTGGTTTTGAAGTACGTGACGTTCACTATTCTCACTACGGTCGTATGTGCCCTATCGAAACGCCAGAGGGTCCGAACATTGGGTTAATTAACTCTTTGTCATCATTTGCTAAGGTGAATAAGTTTGGGTTTATAGAAACACCTTATCGTCGAGTGGATCCAGAAACAGGTAAGGTTACAGAACATATAGATTATTTGACTGCTGATGAAGAAGATAACTATGTTGTTGCTCAAGCAAATGCGAAGCTTGCCGATGACGGTTCATTTGTTAGCGATGATATTATTGCGCGTTTTCGAGGGGAGAACATTGTTGTTCCTAAGGATAGAATCGACTACATGGACGTTTCGCCAAAGCAAGTTGTCTCTGCGGCAACAGCATGTATTCCTTTCTTAGAAAACGATGACTCTAACCGTGCTTTGATGGGTGCGAACATGCAACGTCAAGCGGTACCTTTACTGCAGCCTGAAGCGCCAATTGTGGGTACGGGTATGGAGCATGTATCTGCTCAAGATTCAGGTGCAGCTGTCCGTGCGAAAAGAGCGGGGCGCGTTGAATATGTGTCATCCAGCCTCATAAAAGTCCGGACTATTGAGGAAATTGATGGTAAGGAAGTCGAAGGAGACATCATTAGTTATAAACCTTTGAAATATGAACGCTCAAACCAAGGGACTTGTTATAATCAACGTCCAATTGTGTCTAAAGGCGATCGTGTAGTAAAAGGAGAAATCCTTGCTGATGGTCCTTCAATGGAAAAAGGGGAATTAGCCCTTGGTAGAAACGTTCTTGTCGCCTTTATGACATGGAATGGTTATAACTATGAAGATGCGATCATCATGAGTGAGCGTCTTGTGAAGGATGACGTATATACTTCCGTTCATATTGAAGAGTATGAGTCTGAATCACGGGATACGAAACTTGGACCAGAAGAAATTACAAGAGACATTCCTAACGTCGGTGAAGATGCGCTCAAAAACCTTGACGGTCGTGGGATTATCCGCGTGGGTGCTGAAGTTAAGGATGGAGATATTCTTGTTGGTAAAGTAACGCCTAAGGGTGTTACAGAGCTAACAGCGGAAGAACGACTCTTACATGCTATTTTCGGTGAAAAGGCTCGTGAAGTCCGTGATACTTCTTTACGAGTACCACATGGTGGCGATGGGATTGTCCACGATGTGAAAATCTTTAACCGAGAAGATGGGGATGAATTACCTCCAGGTGTTAATCAACTTGTTCGAGTCTTTATCGTTCAAAAAAGAAAGATTCACGAAGGCGATAAAATGGCGGGTCGTCATGGTAACAAAGGTGTTATCTCGAAGATCTTACCAGAGGAAGATATGCCATTTATGCCAGACGGTACACCTGTAGATATTATGCTTAATCCTTTAGGTGTGCCTTCACGGATGAACATTGGTCAGGTTCTTGAATTGCATTTAGGAATGGCGGCAAGACAGTTAGGCATCCACGTCGCTACGCCTGTTTTCGATGGCGCACGCGAAGAAGATGTATGGGAAACCTTAGAGGAAGCAGGTCTTCCGCGAGATGGTAAAACTATACTCTACGATGGTCGAACTGGTGAACCGTTTGATAACCGTGTGTCTGTAGGGGTCATGTACATGATTAAACTTGCACACATGGTTGATGATAAACTTCATGCACGTTCTACTGGACCATACTCACTTGTGACTCAGCAACCGCTGGGTGGTAAAGCCCAATTTGGTGGTCAACGTTTCGGTGAAATGGAAGTATGGGCCCTTGAAGCTTACGGTGCGGCCTATACACTTCAGGAAATCTTAACGGTTAAATCAGATGATGTTGTGGGTCGTGTGAAAACTTATGAAGCGATTGTTAAGGGTGAGAATGTGCCTGAAGCGGGCGTTCCAGAATCCTTTAAAGTGTTGATTAAGGAACTTCAAAGTTTGGGTATGGATGTCAAAGTATTATCTGATGATGAAGAAGAAATTGAAATCCGTGAACTTGAAGATGAAGATGAAACAACAAGTGAAAACTTAAATGTCAATGCTTGATCAAACTAAGGCCAATAAACCTGTATAAGGGAGGTTAACCCCTTGTTGGATGTCAATAAATTTGAGTTTATGAAAATAGGTCTTGCGTCACCAAACAAAATAAGATCTTGGTCACGTGGTGAAGTTAAGAAGCCAGAGACCATTAACTACCGTACACTTAAACCCGAAAAGGATGGCTTGTTCTGTGAGCGAATCTTTGGTCCTCAAAAGGACTGGGAGTGTCACTGTGGTAAATACAAACGCGTGCGTTATAAAGGCGTTGTTTGTGACCGATGTGGTGTCGAGGTTACACGTGCTAAGGTTAGAAGAGAAAGAATGGGGCATATTGAACTTGCTGCCCCTGTTTCTCATATATGGTACTTCAAAGGAATCCCTAGTCGTATGGGTTTACTTCTTGATATGTCTCCAAGGGCACTTGAAGAAGTCATTTACTTTGCTTCATACGTGGTTACTGAAACTGGGGATACACCGCTTGAAAAGAAACAGCTGTTGTCTGAAAAAGAGTATAGAAATTATCGAGAAAAGTATGGTAATACGTTCAAAGCGGGAATGGGTGCTGAGTCTATAAAAAAACTCTTACAAGATATTGATTTGGAGAAAGAAGCCAATCTTTTAAAAGAAGAGTTAAAGACGGCCCAAGGTCAAAGAAGAACGCGTGCGATTAAACGCCTAGAGGTTATTGAGGCCTTCCACCATTCAGACAATGATCCATCATGGATGATTCTTGAGGTTTTGCCTATTATTCCTCCAGAACTTCGTCCGATGGTACAACTTGACGGTGGGCGATTTGCGACGAGTGATTTGAACGATTTGTATCGTCGAGTCATTAACCGTAACAATCGACTCAAAAGACTACTTGATTTAGGTGCACCAAGCATCATTGTGCAAAATGAAAAAAGAATGCTTCAAGAGGCGGTTGACGCCCTTATTGATAATGGTCGTCGTGGCCGTCCAGTTACTGGACCTGGTAATCGTCCGTTGAAGTCTCTTTCACATATGTTAAAAGGTAAACAAGGACGTTTCCGTCAAAACTTACTCGGTAAACGTGTAGACTATTCAGGACGTTCCGTTATTGTTGTTGGACCAAGTCTGCAAATGTATCAGTGTGGGCTCCCAAGAGAAATGGCGATCGAGTTATTTAAACCATTTGTTATGAAGGAGCTTGTCAATAAAGGCATTGCACATAACATTAAAAGTGCAAAACGTAAGGTTGAGAAAGTACACCCTGATGTATGGGGTGTTTTAGAGGAAGTTATTAAAGAGCATCCTGTTTTACTTAACCGTGCACCTACTTTACACCGTTTAGGTATTCAAGCCTTTGAACCTACGCTTGTGGAGGGTCGTGCAATCCGTTTGCATCCTCTTGTATGTACAGCCTATAACGCTGACTTTGATGGAGACCAAATGGCTGTGCACGTGCCATTATCTTCTGAGGCACAAGCAGAAGCCCGAATCTTAATGCTCGCTGCTCAAAATATTCTTAACCCTAAAGACGGTAAGCCTGTTGTTACACCGTCGCAGGATATGGTGTTAGGGAACTATTACTTAACACTAGAAAGAAAAGGAGCTATTGGTGAAGGAAGCATCTTTAAAGATGCGGATGAAGCCCTAGTGGCCTATGATAATGGTTATGTGCATTTACATTCAAGAATCGCTATTCCTGCAAAAGTCATTAATAATCCATCCTTTACCGAGGAGCAAAATGAACAGTATTTAATTACGACTGTAGGTAAATTAGTATTTAATAGGATTTTACCAAAATCCTTCCCATATATTAATGAACCAACGACTTATAATCTTGAAGTGGCAACTCCAGAGAAGTATTTTGTTTCTAAAGGAACGGATATTAAGAAGGAGATTGCAAGTCGTGAGGAAGTGCCGCCGTTTAAGAAGGGGATCTTAGGGGATATCATTGCTGAAGTCTTTAAGCGATTTAAGATTACCGAGACATCAAAAATGCTTGACCGCATGAAGGCATTAGGTTTTGCTTATTCCACTAAAGCAGGTATCACTATCGGTGTCGCAGATATTGTTGTCCTTCCAGATAAGCAAGAAATTCTGGAAAAAGCAGAAGAACAAGTCACTAAAGTACAAAAGCAATTCCGTCGTGGTTTGATCACTGAAGAGGAACGCTATGAACGCACGATCTCAATTTGGAGCAGTGCTAAAGATACGATTCAAGAGAAACTTATGGGAACATTGGATATCAGAAACCCAATCTTTATGATGAGTGACTCTGGAGCCCGTGGTAACGCGTCTAACTTTACGCAGCTTGCTGGTATGCGTGGTTTGATGGCAAACCCATCTGGTCGTATCATTGAATTACCTATTCGGTCAAGTTTCCGGGAAGGCCTAACCGTGTTAGAGTACTTTATTTCTACTCATGGTGCTCGTAAAGGTCTTGCGGATACGGCGTTGAAAACGGCTGACTCTGGTTATCTTACACGTCGTCTAGTGGATGTTGCCCAAGATGTTATTGTTCGTGAAGATGATTGTGGTACAGACCGCGGTCTAGTGGTTTCAGCGATAAAAGAAGGCAATGAAGAAATTGAAAGCTTGTTTGATCGTCTTGTTGGTCGTACGAGTAATCAAGATGTCTATCATCCTGAAACGAATGAGTTACTCGTTGCAAAAGATGATGTTATTTCAGAGGATCAAGCAAAGGCAGTGACCGATGCAGGTATTACTGAAGTAAGCATCCGCTCGGTATTCATGTGTGATACGAGTCATGGTGTATGTAAAAAGTGTTATGGTCGTAACCTTGCGACAGGTTCAGAAGTTGAAGTGGGTGAAGCTGTGGGTATCATTGCAGCTCAATCTATCGGTGAACCAGGAACACAGCTCACGATGAGAACATTCCACACGGGTGGTGTTGCGGGTGATGATATTACCCAAGGTCTTCCAAGGATTCAAGAGGTCTTTGAGGCGCGTAATCCTAAGGGGCAAGCCACTATTTCTGAAATTCATGGTACGGTAACTAATATTACCGAGCATAAAGATAAGCGTGAAATTACGGTTCAAGGGAACATCGAAACTCGTTCATACTCAGTAAACTTAGGAGCACGTTTGAAAGTGGCTGAGGGTGACGTTGTAAAACCAGGTCAAGTTCTAAATGAAGGGTCAATTGATCCGAAGGAACTTTTAGTTGCTGCTGGTGTTGAAGGTGTTCAAGCTTATCTATTGCGTGAAGTACAAAAAGTTTATCGTATGCAAGGGGTAGAAATTGGCGATAAACACGTTGAAGTTATGGTTCGTCAAATGATGAGGAAGATCCGCATTGTCGAAGCAGGGGATA
Organism: Pullulanibacillus pueri; assembly: GCF_014639255.1. Taxonomy (GTDB): domain Bacteria; phylum Bacillota; class Bacilli; order Bacillales; family Sporolactobacillaceae; genus Pullulanibacillus; species Pullulanibacillus pueri. Next base: position 35,850 of record NZ_BMFV01000026.1, on the reverse strand, counting down.
CGGATGTGTTACCAGGGGCATTAGTTGATATTCAGACCTTTAAAGCAGTGAATAAAAAGGTATTCAGAGAAGGTGGGCAACCTGCAACAGGCCGTCCATTGTTACTGGGTATTACAAAAGCGTCTCTTGAAACAGAATCCTTCTTATCCGCAGCATCCTTCCAAGAAACGACGCGCGTCTTAACTGATGCTGCAATAAAAGGTAAACGCGATGAATTGCTAGGTCTAAAGGAAAATGTCATTATTGGTAAGCTTGTTCCTGCTGGAACAGGGATGACGCGTTACCGTCATATAAACGTTGCTAAACCTGAAGAAGCTGGAAATCAGGGATTAGAGCTCCAAGAAGATGAGCTTGTAAACCAAGAAAGCTGATTTGTTTGTATGAGTGAGTTTGTAAGCCCCGCTTGATGTCTTCGTAGAAACTATGAAGATCAACGAAGTGGGGATACATCCTCTGATTGCTTGGTTCATTGCGTTAACTAGCATTCTATAGGGAAGAGAAATCTCCTTATGAGTGAAGTTTCATTTTATAGTTGACAAGGTGGGGCACCGATGTTATTATAACTGAGTGCTCCAGAACCCTTGTTACTTTGGAGGGCTAATTAAATGTCTTATGAAAAAGTAACACAGGCCATTAGCGATATTATTATCGGTACCAAACAATCTTTAAAGGCATTAAAGGATGACCGCATCAAGGAAGTCGTAATCGCTGATGATGCAGATACTTATGTTACAGGTCGAATCGTTGACTTGGCAAAAGAAAAACAGGTTCCTGTTTTTACTGTAGATTCTATGAAAAAGCTTGGAAAAGCTTGCGGTATTGATGTTGGTGCAGCAGTTGTCGCCATTAAAAAATAGAAGTGCTTGGGGAAACCCACGCCCATTTTTTTGCCCGATAATGATTCACCTGGAACTGTGGGTCTAAAAAGTCTGGAAGGGAGGAAAAATAAATGCCAACAATTAACCAATTGGTACGTAAAGGTCGCCATTCAAAAACAAAGAAATCCGATTCACCGGCACTTAACAGAGGTTATAACAGCCTTGATAAGAAGTTAACTGACCAATCTTCACCACAAAAACGTGGGGTTTGTACACGTGTTAGCACAATTACACCTAAAAAACCTAACTCTGCGTTGCGTAAGATTGCCCGTGTTCGTTTAACGAACGGAATTGAGGTAACAGCTTATATTCCAGGAATCGGTCACAACCTTCAAGAACACAGTGTGGTTCTTATTCGTGGAGGTCGTGTAAAAGACTTACCTGGTGTGCGTTATCATATTGTTCGCGGTGCGTTAGATACAGCTGGTGTTGAGAATCGTCAACAAGGTCGTTCTAAGTACGGCGCGAAAAAACCAAAAGCTTAATAAAACTCTAATGAATAACTATCGGTGAAAGGAGGGTATCTTATGCCACGTAAAGGTCCAGTAGAAAAGCGTGATGTTTTACCAGATCCATTATATAATTCTAAATTGGTTACACGTTTAATCAATCGTATTATGCAAGATGGACGTAAAGGTAAAGCGCAAACGATTTTATATAATGCATTTGATCTTATTAAGGAACGTACGAACCAAGAACCAATGGAGGTTTTTGATCAAGCGATTAAAAACGTGATGCCAGTCCTTGAAGTTCGTGCTAGACGTGTAGGGGGTTCGAACTATCAGGTTCCTGTAGAAGTTCGTCCGGAACGTCGTACAACACTTGCACTTCGTTGGTTAGTTAATTATGCGCGTCTTCGCGGCGAAAAAACAATGGTTGAACGTTTAGCGAATGAAGTTATTGATGCTGCTAACAATACAGGTGCCGCTGTTAAGAAACGTGAAGATATGCATAAAATGGCTGAAGCCAATAAAGCATTTGCACATTATCGTTGGTAAGAGTGCATAAACAAACAAAAAAAGAATTGAGACCACTGTTGGGCTGAAATTCTTTTAAAAACTCTAATAGACTTTGTAATAGGAAGGAGAGTTACCATGGCCAGAGCCTTCCCGCTCGAGAAAACAAGAAACATTGGTATCATGGCACACATTGATGCTGGTAAGACGACAACAACCGAGCGTATCTTATTCTATTCTGGACGTATCCATAAAATTGGTGAAACCCACGAGGGTGCATCACAGATGGACTGGATGGAACAAGAACAAGAACGCGGGATTACCATTACATCAGCAGCCACTACTGCCCAATGGAATGACCATCGTGTTAACATCATTGACACACCTGGACACGTCGACTTCACAGTAGAAGTTGAACGTTCTCTCCGTGTTCTTGATGGAGCTGTTGCGGTTCTTGATGCTCAGTCTGGTGTTGAACCACAGACAGAAACTGTTTGGCGTCAAGCAACCACTTACGGGGTTCCTCGTATTGTATTTGTTAACAAGATGGATAAAATCGGTGCTGATTTTCTTTATTCAACAAATACTCTCCATGAGAGACTTCGTGCAAACGCTCATCCTATTCAGTTACCAATCGGTGCTGAAGATGACTTTGAAGGGATCATTGACTTAGTAGAAATGAAAGCTTATTTCTATGAAGATGATCTTGGCACTCGTAGTAAAGCTGTAGATATTCCAGAAGAGTATCTTGATCAAGCTCAGGAATATCGCGATAAGCTTATCGAGGCTGTTTCAGAACTTGATGAAGACCTCATGATGAAATATCTTGAAGGTGAAGAACTTACTACTGCTGAAATTAAAGCAGCTATTCGTAAGGGAACTTGTAATGTTGAGTTTTATCCAGTGCTTTGTGGTTCTGCCTTTAAAAATAAAGGTGTTCAACTTGTATTGGATGCTGTTATCGATTACCTTCCATCACCAATTGACGTTCCTCCTATTAAAGGATTCTTAGCGGATTCTGAAGAAGAAGTTGAACGTAAAGCTGATGATAATGGGCCTTTCTCTGCACTTGCATTTAAAGTTATGACAGACCCATTCGTAGGTAAATTGACTTTCTTCCGCGTATATTCAGGTACTGCAGAAGCAGGTTCATATGTTAAAAACTCAACAAAAGGTAAACGTGAGCGTCTTGGACGTATTCTTCAGATGCATGCCAATACACGAGAAGAAATCAAAAAGGTTTATTCCGGTGATATTGCTGCAGCTGTTGGTTTTAAAGACACTTCAACTGGGGATACCTTATGTGATGAAAAGGATAATGTTATCCTCGAATCTATGGAATTCCCTGATCCAGTTATCTCGGTTGCTATTGAACCAAAAACAAAAGCTGACCAAGATAAAATGTCGACAGCTCTTGGTAAGTTAGCTGAAGAGGATCCAACCTTTAAGACTGAAACGAACGAAGAAACGGGTCAAACCATTATTTCTGGTATGGGTGAATTACACCTTGATATCATTGTTGATCGTTTACGCCGTGAGTTTAAAGTTGAAGCTAATGTTGGCTCGCCACAAGTAGCTTACCGCGAAACCATCCGTCAGGCTGGTAAAGCCGAAGGTAAATTCGTTCGTCAATCTGGTGGACGTGGACAATATGGACACGTTTGGATTGAGTTTGAACCACTTGAAGAAGGCGGCGGTTTTGAATTCGTCGACAAAATTGTTGGTGGTGTTGTTCCTCGTGAATACATCCCATCAGTTGAAGCTGGTTTGAGAGATGCATTGAAAAACGGTTTGCTTGCAGGTTATCCTTTAATTGATGTCCGTGCGACTCTATATGATGGTTCTTACCACGATGTTGACTCTAACGAAATGGCCTTTAAAATTGCTGCTTCAATGGCTTTGAAAAAAGCTAGAGAAGTATGTAACCCAGTCATTTTGGAGCCAGTTGAAAAGGTAGAAGTTGTTATTCCTGAAGAGTATCTTGGGGATATCATGGGTGATATTACAAGCCGTCGTGGCCGTGTAGAAGGTATGGAAAGCCGTGCTGGTGCGCAAGTAGTTAAAGCATTTGTGCCACTATCTGAAATGTTCGGTTATGCAACAACCTTACGTTCTGCAACTCAAGGTCGCGGTGTTTACACAATGCACTTTGATCACTATGAAGAAGTACCAAAAAGTATTTCTGAAGAGATTATCAAGAAAACAACCGGACAATAATATTGTCCTTAGCTTGAATATTGTTAATCACATAAGTTTATTGTAAGCTAGGATAGACGGTAATCTAGTCTATCTTAGATCACATAATAAAAAATATAATGGTTATATAAAAGGAGGAAATTTTCTCATGGGTAAAGAGAAATTCGACCGTTCTAAACCACACGTTAATATTGGAACTATTGGACACGTTGACCATGGTAAAACGACTTTAACTGCTGCTATCACAACAGTATTACACAAGCGTTTTAACCGCGGTACTGCTATGGCGTATGACGCTATTGACGGTGCACCAGAAGAAAGAGAACGCGGAATCACTATCGCTACTGCACACGTTGAGTATGAAACTGATAACCGTCACTATGCTCACGTTGACTGCCCTGGACACGCTGACTATGTTAAAAACATGATCACTGGTGCAGCTCAAATGGATGGTGCAATTCTAGTAGTATCTGCTGCAGATGGTCCAATGCCACAAACTCGTGAGCACATTCTTCTTTCACGTAACGTTGGTGTCCCTTCCATCGTAGTATTCTTAAACAAAGTTGACATGGTTGACGACGAAGAACTACTTGAGTTAGTAGAAATGGAAGTACGTGACCTTTTAACTGAGTATGAATTCCCTGGCGACGATGTACCAGTTGTTAGTGGTTCTGCTCTTAAAGCTCTTGAAGGTGACGAAGCTTACGAAGAAAAAATCCTTGAATTAATGAATGAAGTAGATGCATACATTCCTACTCCAGAACGTGATCATGACAAGCCTTTCATGATGCCTGTTGAGGATGTTTTCTCAATCACTGGTCGTGGTACTGTTGCTACTGGTCGTGTTGAACGCGGTCAAGTTAAAGTTGGCGACGAAGTTGAAATTCTTGGTCTAAGCGCTGAAAACAAAAAGACAACTGTTACAGGTGTTGAAATGTTCCGTAAGTTGCTTGACTATGCTGAAGCTGGTGACAACATTGGTGCGTTGCTTCGTGGTGTTGACCGTGAAGAAATCGAACGTGGCCAAGTGCTCATTCAACCAGGTACAGTAAAAGCTCACACTTCTTTTGACGCTGAAGTTTATGTGTTATCAAAAGAAGAAGGTGGACGTCACAAGCCATTCTTTACTGGTTACCGTCCACAGTTTTACTTCCGTACAACTGACGTAACTGGTACAATCGATCTTCCAGAAGGTACTGAAATGGTTATGCCTGGCGATAACGTATCAATGAAAGTTAACCTTATCGCTCCTATCGCGATCGAAGAAGGTACTCGCTTCTCTATTCGTGAAGGTGGACGTACTGTTGGATCCGGTGTTGTATCTAGCATCACTGAATAATATATTAAAGTTTTAAGCACTTCCCTTTGTGGGAGTGCTTATTTTTTTGATAAACATGCGTTTGCTGGGTTAAAGATTACTTTAGGATATTCTTTAAATTAGCTGATTATTACAAATAACAATAGAGAACTTGTAATTACCTTAAAATCTCTATATAATGAAGAAATGTTGCTAAATAACCAATGTGCCAAGCTATATAATTCATACTGATAGAATTAATTTCTGGAAACTGTCAAAAACAGTTGCATTTGTCATGTATATTTTATATAATAAGAAATGTTGGTTTTTGCAATGATGCGGAAGGTTGCGGACACACCCGGCCCCTTTGCCATGGCTAGTGTGACCTGGAAATTTTCGTGGAGCAAGTCTGTTTATAAAAATGGGCGAAAGAAGGAGGGAGTAAAATGGCAAAACAAAAAATACGTATCCGTTTAAAGGCTTATGATCATCGTATTTTAGATCAGTCAGCAGAGAAAATTGTAGAAACGGCAAAACGTTCAGGTGCGAAGGTTTCTGGACCAATTCCATTACCTACAGAAAAAACAATCTATACGATTTTAAGAGCTGTACACAAGTACAAAGACTCGCGTGAACAGTTTGAAATGCGCACACATAAGCGTTTAATTGATATCGTTGAACCAACGCCACAAACCGTAGACTCACTAATGAGACTCGATTTACCATCTGGCGTTGACATAGAAATCAAACTATAAATCTAAATAAACAAATTGTAGGAGGTGTTACGGATGACCAAAGGAATCTTGGGTAAAAAGCTTGGTATGACGCAAATTTTCGCTGAGAATGGCGAAGCAATTGCAGTAACAGTTGTAGAAGCTGCACCTAATGTCGTTTTACAAAAGAAAACGGTAGAAACTGATGGCTATGAAGCGGTTCAAATCGGGTTTGATGACAAGAAAGAAGCAAGAACAAACAAACCTGAAAAAGGCCATGCGGGCAAGGCTGAAGCAACGCCTAAGCGCTTCGTTAAGGAAATCCGTGATGTAAGTCTTGGTGACTATGAATTAGGCCAAGAAGTTAAGGTTGATATTTTCGCAGAAGGTGACATCGTTGACGTAACAGGTCAATCTAAGGGTAAAGGATTCCAGGGTTCTATCAAGCGTCACAACCAATCCCGTGGGCCGATGAGTCATGGTTCTCACTACCATAGAGCACCAGGTTCAATGGGTGCTGTTGATCCAATGCGTGTATTTAAAGGTAAAGCTCTACCAGGACGTATGGGTGGAGAAAAAGTCACTGTACAAAACCTTGAAATTGTAAAAGTTGATACAGAACGTAACCTGCTTTTAATTAAAGGGAATGTACCTGGTGCTAAAAAGAGTTATCTAACCATTAAAAGTGCAATCAAAAGCACTAAATAAGAAAGGGGGATGCTTCCATGCCTAAATTAACAGTTTTAGATAAAAAAGGTGCCAGTGTAGGAGACATTGAGTTAAATGATTCCGTGTTTGGCATTGAACCTAATGAACATGTTATGTATCAAGCAGTATTGATGCAACAAGCGTCATTACGTCAAGGTACTCATTCTGTAAAAAATCGTTCTGCAGTACGAGGCGGGGGCGTTAAACCATGGCGCCAAAAAGGAACGGGTCGTGCGCGTCAAGGTTCTATTCGTTCACCACAATGGGTAGGCGGTGGTGTTGTCTTTGGTCCAACTCCACGCAGCTATAGCTTTAAATTACCAAAGAAAGTTCGTCGTTTAGCAATTAAATCTGCTTTATCCTCTAAAGTTAGAGATAATGAAGCAATTGTTGTTGATGATCTCACATTAGACACACCAAAAACAAAAGAGTTTGTTAATGTTCTTAACAACCTTTCCGTTAATGAAAAGGCACTTATCGTGATTAGTGAGCTTCATGAAGCAACTGCGCTTTCGGCGAGAAACATCCCAACAGTAAAACTTGTAACAGCAGATCAAGTCACAGTATTAGATGTTATTAATTATAACAAGCTTATCTTGTCGAAGGCTGCTGCTGAAAAGTTAGAGGAGGTGCTTGGATAATGAAAGATCCACGCGATGTTATTAAGCGCCCCGTGATTACAGAACGTTCAACAGAACAAATGGTAGACAAGAAGTATACTTTTGTTGTCGATCGTAGATCTAATAAATCCGAAATCAAACGTGCAGTTGAAACGATTTTCGGAGTTAAAGTCGCTAAAGTAAATACTATGAATTACAAAGGTAAATTAAAACGCTTTGGACGTTATTCAGGTTTTACCGCTCAACGTAAGAAAGCGATTGTTACCTTAACACCAGATAGCAAAGAATTAGAATTCTACGAAGGTGTTTAAGTAACATTTGAAAGTGAAGGAGGGAAATAACCATGGCGATTAAAAAGTATAAACCAACATCCAACGGTCGTCGTCACATGACTTCTTTGGATTACAGTGAAATTACTACAGATCAACCTGAAAAATCTTTGCTTGCGCCACTACCTAAAAAGGCTGGACGTAACAACCAAGGTCGATTAACTGTCCGTCACCAAGGTGGAGGTCATAAGCGTAAGTATCGTATTATCGATTTCAAGCGTAATAAAGATGGTGTACCAGGTCGCGTTGCTACGATTGAATATGATCCAAACCGTACTGCGAATATTGCGTTGATTCATTATGCTGATGGCGAAAAACGTTATATCCTTGCACCAAAAGGAATTACTGTAGGAACGGAAATTGTTTCTGGTCCGGAATCCGATATTAAAGTAGGTAATGCTTTACCACTTAAGAATATTCCTGTAGGTACAGTTATTCATAATATCGAACTTAAACCAGGTCATGGTGGTCAGCTTGCACGTTCTGCAGGAGCTGAAGCTCAGATTCTTGGTAAAGAAGAAAAGTACGTTCTTGTACGTTTAGTATCAGGTGAAGTTCGTATGATTCTTGATACATGCCGTGCAACTATTGGTCAAGTGGGTAATCTTGAACATGAACTTGTGAATGTAGGTAAAGCGGGTCGTTCTCGTTGGAAAGGGATTCGCCCAACTGTTCGTGGTTCTGTTATGAACCCTAATGATCACCCACATGGTGGTGGTGAAGGTCGTGCACCAATCGGTCGTAAATCACCAATGTCACCTTGGGGCAAACCAACTCTTGGTCTTAAAACAAGAAAACGCAACAAAGCATCTGACAAACACATTGTTCGTCGTCGTAAGAAGAAGTAATTTAACTAATGTGAATAAATGGAGGGAGGTTGACCCATGGGTCGCAGCCTGAAAAAAGGACCATTCGTTGATGACCACTTGATGAACAAGGTGGTTACTCAAAATGAAAACAACGATAAGAAAGTGATCAGAACATGGTCGAGACGTTCGACAATCTTCCCAGAGTTCATTGGACATACGATCGCTGTTTATGATGGACGTAAGCATGTACCAGTGTATGTAACTGAAGATATGGTTGGTCATAAACTAGGAGAGTTCGCACCTACTCGGACATATCGTGGACACTCTAAAGATGACAAGAAGACCGGTCGCTAGTCTAACCTGAGAGGAGGAAATATCCATGGAAGCAAAAGCTATTGCACGGCAAGTTCGTGTCGCTCCTCGTAAAGCTCGTTTGGTCGTTGACCTAATTCGTGGTAAAGCTGTAGGTGAAGCATTTGCGATTTTGAAAAACACGCCAAAATCTGCATCACCAATCGTAGAAAAAGTTTTAAAATCAGCTATTGCCAATGCTGAGCACAACTATGAGATGGAACCCGACACCTTGATCGTTGAAAAAGCATTCGTTGATGAAGGCGTAACTTTGAAACGTTTCCGTCCGCGCGCACAAGGTCGTGCAGGTCGTATTAATAAACGTACAAGTCATATAACCATCATCGTTTCAGAAAAGAAGGAGGGATAATGCGTGGGTCAAAAAGTTAACCCTAACGGTTTTCGGATTGGATATATCCGTGACTGGGAATCTAAGTGGTATGCGGATAAGAATTATGCAGAATATCTTCATGAAGATATTAAAATCCGTGAATATGTTGAAAAACGTTTAAAAGACGCTGCAGTCTCCTCTATAGAACTAGAAAGAGCTGCGAATCGTATAAATGTAACAATTAAAACGGCAAAGCCTGGTATGGTCATTGGTAAGGGTGGATCTGAAGTAGAATCACTTCGCAAATCCCTTAATGCTCTAACAGGTAAAAAAGTTCATGTGAATATCTTTGAAATCAAACAAGCGGATCTTGATGCTAAGCTTGTTGCTGATAACATCGCGCGACAACTTGAAAATCGTATTGCTTGGCGTCGTGCGCAAAAGCAAACGATCACTCGTACAATGCGTGCAGGTGCTAAAGGTATTCGTACACAAGTATCTGGCCGTCTTGGTGGTGCAGATATCGCTCGTTCTGAAGACTATAGTGAAGGTACAGTTCCGCTTCACACACTTCGCGCTGATATCGATTATGGTACAGCTGAAGCTGATACAACCTACGGTAAACTCGGGGTTAAAGTGTGGATTTATCGCGGTGAAGTCCTTCCAACGAAAGGGTCGAACAAGAAGGAAGGAGGACAATAATCATGTTGATGCCTAAACGTGTTAAATATCGTCGTCAGCATCGCGGCAGAATGAAGGGCCGTGCTAAAGGCGGCACAGAAGTAACTTTTGGTGAATTTGGTTTACAAGCAACGACTTCCTCTTGGATTACAAGTCGTCAAATAGAAGCAGCACGTATTGCAATGACACGTTATATGAAGCGTGGCGGTAAGGTATGGATCAAGATCTTCCCGCAAAAGCCATATACTGCAAAACCTCTTGAAGTCCGAATGGGTTCTGGTAAAGGGGCACCTGAAGGATGGGTAGCAGTTGTGAAACCAGGTAAAGTGATGTTCGAAATCGGCGGTGTATCTGAAGAAGTTGCACGCGAAGCTTTAAGACTTGCATCTCATAAATTACCGGTTAAAACTAAGTTTGTAAAACGCGAAGAAGTGGGTGGTGACGTCAATGAAGGCTAATGAAATACGTAATTTGACCACTGCCGAAGTTGAACAAAAGGTAAAATCTCTTAAAGAGGAATTATTTAATCTCCGCTTTCAATTGGCAACAGGTCAATTAGAGAATCCTGCTCAACTTAGCAAAGTACGTAAAGACATTGCGCGCGCAAAAACTGTTCTACATGAACGGGAATTAAAAATTCAAAACGGCTAAACGAAAGGAGGACATCCTGAATGGCTGAAGAACGCAACAGTCGTAAGACATATGTCGGAAAAGTAATTTCTGACAAAATGGATAAGACCATTACAGTTGTTGTTGAGACTTATAAAAAGGCTCCACTGTATGGTAAACGTGTAAGATATTCAAAAAAATATAAAGTTCATGACGAAGAAAACACTGCCAAGGTTGGAGATGTTGTTCGTATTATGGAAACTCGTCCACTTTCTAAAGACAAGCGATTCCGTCTCATTGAAATTGTGGAAGAAGCCGTAATCATCTAATTCGTTTGGTGTGTTTAATCCGAAGGGAGGTCCTTTGAGTGATTCAACAAGAAACCCGCTTGAAAGTCGCTGATAATTCAGGTGCTCGTGAAGTTTTAACGATTAAAGTTCTGGGTGGATCTGGTCGTAAGACGGCTAATATTGGTGATGTTATTGTTGCAACTGTAAAACAAGCAACACCAGGAGGCGTTGTCAAAAAAGGTGAAGTAGTGAAGGCTGTTGTTGTACGTACCCGTCGTGGTGTACGTCGCCCAGACGGTTCATATATTCGCTTTGATGAAAATGCTGCAGTTATTATCCGTGATGATAAGAGCCCACGTGGGACTCGTATTTTTGGACCGGTAGCCCGCGAATTACGCGATAGACAATTTATGAAAATCGTTTCGCTAGCTCCGGAAGTTTTATAATATTGTGGCTCGACCAAAAGGAGGTGCGTGATTCACAATGGCTAGTATGCATGTGAAAAAGGGAGATAAAGTTCAAGTTATCTCAGGCAAAGATAAAGGTAAACAAGGCGTTATCCTCGAAGCCTATCCAAAGAAAGATCGTGTCTTGGTAGAAGGCGTTAATATCGTGAAGAAACACGCCAAACCTTCACAGGATAATCCTCAAGGCGGTATCTCAGATATCGAAGCACCTATTCATGCTTCGAACGTGATGCCTCTCGATCCGAAAACGAGTGAACCAACCCGAGTTGGTTACAAAACTGTAGACGGTAAAAAGGTCCGCATTGCAAAAAAATCAGGCGAACCTTTGGATAAATAAGAATTTGTTTCTGAAAGGAGGTCACTGGCTTGAATCGTTTAAAAGAAAAATATCTAAATGATTTAGTTCCGGCATTAACTGAGAAGTTTAATTATGAAAATAGAATGCAAGTCCCTGGTATTGAAAAGATCGTTATTAATATGGGGATTGGCGATGCAGTGCAAAATTCAAAAGTCTTAGATGAGGCTGTTGAGGAATTGGCTGCACTTTCAGGGCAAAAGCCTGTTGTCACTAAAGCTAAAAAATCCATCGCTGGATTCAAACTCCGTGAAGGTATGCCTATCGGTGCGAAGGTTACTCTTCGTGGCGAAAAAATGTATGAGTTCTTCGATAAGTTAATTTCTGTATCATTACCACGTGTACGTGATTTTCGTGGGATCTCACCAAAATCTTTTGACGGTCGTGGAAACTACACATTAGGGGTACGTGAACAACTCATTTTCCCTGAAATTGACTACGATAAAATCAACAAAGTACGCGGCATGGATATTGTTATTGTTACGACATCTAAAACTGATGAAGAAGCAAGAGAACTTTTAACATTATTCGGTATGCCATTTAGAAAATAGTAAGCAAGGAGGTAAAGCATGGCTAAGAAATCGATGATTGCTAAAGCAAATCGACCTAAGAAACACCAAGTCCAAGAATATACACGTTGCCAACGTTGTGGACGTCCACATTCTGTCCTACGTAAGTTCAAACTTTGCCGAATTTGCTTCCGCGAATTAGCTTACAAGGGTCAAATTCCGGGCGTGAAAAAAGCCAGCTGGTAAACCCCAAGTTAGGGAAGGAGGTCACTCAAATGGTCATGACAGATCCGATAGCAGATATGCTAACTCGCATCCGGAATGCAAACAATGTACGTCACGAATCATTGGAGCTTCCAGGTTCGAGAGTGAAAAAAGAAATTGCTGAAATTTTAAAGCGTGAAGGTTTTGTAAGAGACGTGGAGTTTGTTGAAGACGACAAGCAAGGCGTACTTCGTATTTTCTTAAAATACGGTGTAAATCAAGAGCGTGTTATTACAGGATTGAAACGGATTAGTAAACCTGGCCTTAGAGTATATGCAAAAGCGGATGAAGTTCCTCGAGTTCTTGGAGGTCTTGGGATCGCGCTTGTATCTACTTCAAAAGGTATTATTACTGATAAAGAAGCTCGTCAACAAAAAGTCGGCGGCGAAGTATTAGCATACGTTTGGTAATCGTTATTTAGCGAATGGAGGTGTTACAATGTCTCGAGTTGGTTTAAGACCTACAGAGGTACCAAAAGATGTAACGGTCACTGTTGATGAAAAAAACCACGTGGATGTAAAGGGACCAAAAGGAGCACTTTCCTTTACTTTTCATCCAGATATGAAAATAAATGTTGCTGAAGATGCAGTTACGGTAGAGCGTCCAAGCGACTCAAAATTGCATCGTTCTCTTCACGGCACAACTTCAAGTATCATTAGTAATATGGTTGAAGGTGTTACTAAAGGCTATGAAAAGAAGCTTGAGCTTGTGGGTGTCGGTTATAGAGCAAGCAAACAAGGAAACAACTTAGTATTAAACGTTGGTTATTCCCACCCAGTAGAGATTGTACCTGAGGAAGGTATTGAAATTGAAGTGGTAGGTAACAACAAGGTTACTGTTAAAGGGATTAGCAAAGAGCGCGTAGGTGCAGTTGCTGCTAATATCCGTGCAGTCCGCTCACCTGAACCTTACAAAGGTAAAGGGATTCGTTACGAAGGCGAAAATGTACGCCGTAAAGAAGGAAAGACCGGTAAATAGTCATCTGTAACAGAAAGGAGTGACTAGGACATGATCACTAAGCCAAATAAAAATAGTGTTCGTAAGAGAAGACATCAACATGTTCGACGTCGTGTGGTTGGTACAACTGCCCGTCCTCGTCTTAATGTATTTCGTTCCTCTAAACACATTTATGCACAGATCATAAATGATGAAACTAGCAAAACTATTGTCGCAGCATCTAGCTTAGATAAAGAAGCTGGTTTAACTAAAGGTACAGATATCGAAGCCGCTAAAAAAGTTGGCGAGCTCGTTGCTAAGCGTGCGCTTGAGCAAGGATTGAAGGAAGTTGTCTTTGACCGTGGAGGCTATCTCTATCACGGACGTATCAAAGCACTTGCTGACGGTGCTCGTGAAGCTGGACTTACATTCTAAGAGAAGGAGGGAAAAGTATGCAATCTCGTGAGCGTAATAAATCTGAATTAGAAGAACGCGTTGTTGCCATTAACCGTGTTGCAAAAGTAGTCAAAGGCGGACGTCGTTTCCGTTTTGCAGCATTAGTTGTTGTTGGTGATAAAAATGGCAATGTTGGTTTCGGTACAGGAAAAGCTCAAGAAGTACCAGAAGCTATTCGTAAAGGTATTGAAGATGCAAAGAAAAATATGTTTAGTGTACCTATCGTAAAAACAACGATACCACATCAAATCATTGGTAAGTATGGTGCTGGTAGTGTGCTTTTAAAGCCTGCTGCTGAAGGTACTGGAATTATCGCTGGTGGTCCTGTGCGTGCCGTGCTTGAACTTGCAGGGGTTGGCGATATTCTTTCTAAATCCTTAGGCTCCAATAACCCTATCAATATGGTTCGTGCTACAGTTCAAGGCCTACAAAGCCTTAAGCGTGCAGAGGAAGTTGCCAAACTTCGTGGTAAATCCGTTAAAGAATTGCTAGGATAAGGGAGGGATATTGAATGGCTAAAAAACTCGAAATCACTCTCACTCGTAGTGTTATCGGACGTCCTAAAGATCAAAGAGTTACAGTTGCAACTTTGGGATTTAAAAAGACCAATCAAACAGTAGTACAAGAAGATAATCCTGCAATTCGTGGTATGATTAAAAAAGTCTCTCACTTAGTAACGGTTAACGAAGTGAGTGAATAATAAAGTGTTTTAGTAGAAGACAACAACTTAACGGTAAAACCCGATGATTTTTGTTAAGTTGATCAATATATAAGTAGGAGGTGCCGAAATGAAACTACATGAATTGAAGCCTGCAGAAGGTTCCCGAAAAGAGCGCAAACGCGTTGGACGTGGATACGGTTCTGGATTAGGTAAGACATCAGGTCGTGGCCAAAAAGGTCAAAAGTCTCGTTCAGGCGGTGGTGTTCGCCCTGGTTTTGAAGGCGGACAATATCCGTTAATTCAACGTGTACCAAAACGTGGATTTACAAATCCAACGAGAAAAGAGTACGCAATTGTTAACTTAGAGACTCTTAATCGATTTGCAGCAGGAACTGAAGTTACACCTGAGTTGTTGCTTGAGGAAGGAATTGTGAGCAAGGCCAAAGACGGCATTAAAATTCTTGGTAATGGTAAGTTAGAAAATAAACTTACTGTAAAAGCTTCTAAGTTTTCTGAAGCTGCTAAGAATGCAATTGAAGCTGCCGGTGGAACAGCTGAGGTGATTTAATGTTTAATACGATCTCCAACATTCTGCGTGTGGGTGATATTCGTCGAAAGCTAATTTTCACGCTGTTAATGCTTATCATTTTTAGAGTTGGTACATTTATACCTGTTCCAAAGGTAGATAGTAGTGTGATTAATCTTGAAAGCAATCAGGTTTTCGGATTTCTTAACACTTTTGGTGGTGGCGCATTACAGAACTTCTCTATTTTTGCCTTAGGGATTATGCCCTACATCACTTCTTCTATTATTGTACAGCTCTTACAAATGGATGTTATTCCTAAGTTCACTGAGTGGTCAAAGCAAGGTGAAATGGGACGTAAAAAGCTTGCTCAAGTGACGCGTTATGGTACGGTTATTCTAGGGTTTATTCAGGCTGTTGGAATGGCATATGGGTTTAATGCTCAATTCCCAGGCCTTGTACAAGACCCTAGCATTACAACCTACCTATTGATCGCCCTTATATTAACAGCAGGAACCTCTTTCTTGATGTGGCTTGGAGAACAAATTACATCACATGGAGTAGGAAACGGTATATCTGTTATTATCTTTGCAGGTATTGTTGCTCGTATTCCTAATGCTGCAAACCAGCTTTATGCTCAAAAAATTCAAGGCGCCGATAACTTGTTTTTACAAATTATCTTCTTGCTCATCGTTTTAGTGGTGATTATTGCAATTATTATAGGAACGATTTACATCCAACAGGGTATGAGACGTATTCCTATTCAATATGCAAAACGTACTGCAGGGCGTAAGACATACGGTGGGGAATCCACTCACTTACCTATAAAGGTAAATGCTGCAGGGGTTATCCCAGTTATCTTTGCCATTGCATTATTAATGACACCTAGAACTGTAGCGAGTTTCTTTCATCAAAACGCAGTAACCAAATGGATTATTCAAACCTTTGATTATACAACGGTAACGGGTATGATCATTTATGCTGCTTTGATCATTGCATTTACGTATTTCTATACGTTTGTACAAGTCAATCCAGAAAAAATGGCAGACAACTTGAAAAAACAGGGTGGTTACATTCCAGGAATACGCCCAGGAAAGCAAACGGAGAAATATATAACCCGTATACTTTACCGTCTAACCTTAGCTGGCTCCATATTCTTGGCAGTGATCGCGGTCTTGCCAATGCTTTTTGTTGATATTGCCGGACTCCCGGCAAATATTCGAATTGGCGGAACGAGTCTTTTGATCGTCACTGGTGTTGCTTTAGACATCATGAAGCGTATTGAAAGTCAACTCATTAAACGGCATTATCGCGGCTTCATTAGAAGGTAAGATAAATGACGTTTAACATCTGAAGCCTACCTAGACCAGAAATTCTTAAGGGATATGGAGGGGTAGCATGAATTTAATATTAATGGGACTCCCCGGAGCAGGAAAAGGCACACAAGCTGAATATATTGTTGAAAGCTACGGTCTTCCTCATATATCTACCGGGGATATGTTCCGCGCTGCAATTAAAGAAGAGACTGACCTGGGAAAGAAAGCAAAATCATATTTAGATGCTGGTGAGCTTGTTCCTGATGATGTGACTATCGGTATTGTTAAAGAGCGTTTAGATAAAGAGGATTGTCAAAAAGGGTTTCTCTTAGATGGCTTTCCTCGTACAACCGCTCAAGCTGAAGCACTTGAGGATATTTTAACCGCAACTCATCGTAAAATTGATGCCACACTCTATATCAACGTCGATAAAAGCAAACTGTTAGAACGACTTACAGGTCGTCGCGTATGCAAGCAGTGCGGTGCGACTTATCATGTTGTGTTTAACCCACCCGAGGTTGAAGGTGTTTGTGATAAATGTGGCGGTGAGTTATATCAAAGAGAGGATGACAGTGAAAAAACTGTTAATGCTCGACTTGAGGTTAATGAAAAGCAACAAGAACCACTTCTTAATTTTTATCGTAATAGAGGCAGTTTGTATGAGATCGACGGCAACCGGAATATCGATGACGTATTTAAATCCATCGAAGCGATTCTTGGAGACCTGCAAAAGTGAAGAAGTAAGACCGCTTGAGAACTTATGAATGATGGTATATAATAGACTGTCTTCATGGGAGGCACTGTCTTACACGGTCACCTGAGCCGGTATAAGTATAATCAACAAGGAATAAAGCTATAATTGTTGAGACAGCTGCCAGTTTATTATAAAGCCTTAAGTGAAGGTGATGACAGATTGGTAAGCGATTCGGATACAACTCCCATACCCGGTCAACTCGTTCGTGTGATTAAAGGCAGAGATACAGAGGCGCTTTGTGTGATTGTAGAAGTATTAGACAGTCGCTTTGTCAAAGTTGCTGATGGGGATAAACGGAAATTTGATCGGGCTAAGAAAAAGAATTTAAATCATTTGGAACTTCAACCCTATATTTCTGATGAAGTGAAGAACAGCATCGATGAAACCGGTAAAGTCACAAACGGTAAATTGCGATTTGCCATCGCAAAATATATTGAAGAATTTTATAGTGACCTAAGGAAGGGTGAATCGATCGATGGCTAAAGAAGACGTCATTAAAGTGGAAGGCACTGTTATTGAACCTTTGCCTAACGCAATGTTTCGCGTCGAGCTAGAAAATGGACATAAGATCCTAGCTCACATTTCTGGGAAACTGCGTATGCACTATATACGTATCCTACCTGGAGATCGTGTGACGATAGAATTGTCACCGTACGATTTATCGCGCGGAAGGATCACTTACCGTAATTAAAAGGAGCCCCGCGCTCTAAGGAGGTTTTTTAAGTGAAAGTCAGACCGTCGGTAAAGCCCATATGTGAGAAATGCAAGGTCATCCGTCGGAAGGGTACCGTCATGGTGATTTGTGAAAATCCTAAACATAAACAAAAACAAGGTTAATCGATAGGAGGTGTACGCTTTTGGCACGTATCGCAGGTATTGATATTCCAAGAGAGAAGCGTGTTGTTATTGCCTTGACCTATATTTATGGTATTGGTAAAACAACAGCTCAGAAGATTTTAAGTGATGCAGGTGTTTCTGAAGAGACAAGAGTGCGTGATTTAACCGAAGAAGAATTAGGACGTGTACGTGAACAAGTCGACAAGTATAAAGTCGAAGGGGACCTTCGTCGTGAAGTCTCTTTAAACATTAAACGCCTGATCGAGATCGGTTCTTATCGTGGGATTCGTCATCGCCGTGGATTACCTGTTCGCGGACAGAATACTAAAAACAACTCACGTACAAGAAAAGGTCCACGTCGGACTATGGCTAACAAGAAAAAATAAGGGAGGTTATATAAGTTATGGCTAAACGTACTGACAATCGAACCAATCGTAAACGTCGTGTGAAAAAGAATATCGAAAGTGGCATTGCTCACATTCGTTCAACTTTTAACAATACGATTGTCACTGTAACAGACCCACACGGTAACGCTGTATCTTGGGCAAGTGCAGGCGGCTTAGGCTTCAAAGGTTCTCGTAAATCAACACCTTTTGCTGCGCAAACAGCTGCTGAAACTGCTGGGAAAGCAGCGATGGAAAACGGAATGAAGTCAATTGAAGTCTCGGTTAAAGGTCCTGGTGCAGGTCGTGAGGCAGCGATTCGTGCTTTACAAGCAGTTGGATTAGAAGTCACTGCTATCCGTGATGTGACACCCGTTCCTCATAACGGTTGCCGCCCGCCAAAACGTCGTCGCGTCTAATAAGTATAAAAT
Organism: Pullulanibacillus pueri; assembly: GCF_014639255.1. Classification (GTDB taxonomy): domain Bacteria; phylum Bacillota; class Bacilli; order Bacillales; family Sporolactobacillaceae; genus Pullulanibacillus; species Pullulanibacillus pueri. Next base: position 17,190 of record NZ_BMFV01000026.1, on the reverse strand, counting down.
AGCCACATTTGTCAATACTGGCTTTTATATGTAAAGGACGAGATAAAAATTTCTGGTGAGGCTTGAACCGCCTGCCCATTGGGCTTTAAGAGACCCTTGGGCAAGCTTCACGCCCCGAGTTTCTACGTTTGAAGGAGGGTTTAGTTGAATGATTGAAATCGAAAAGCCGAAAATCGAAACGGTTGAGATCAGCGATGATGCTAAATATGGCAAGTTTGTCGTAGAGCCGCTGGAACGTGGATATGGAACGACGATGGGGAATTCCCTAAGGCGCATTTTATTATCCTCCCTCCCGGGTGCAGCAGTATCTTCCGTCCAATTTGATAGTGTACTTCATGAATTTTCAACGATGGACGGTGTTGTAGAGGATGTAACAGCGATAATTCTCAACATCAAAAATCTTGCGATGAAAATTTATTCCGAAGAGGAAAAAACACTTGAAATCGACGTTCAACGTGAAGGTAAAGTCACTGCGGCAGATATTATTCATGATAGTGATGTAGAGATCTTGAATCCAGAGCTTGTCATTGCCACATTAGATGAAGGAGCAAGATTCCATCTAAGAATGACTGCCAAAAAAGGTAGAGGGTATGTTCCTGCAGAAGGTAATAATAACGACGATATGCCAATCGGTGTCATTCCTGTTGACTCGATTTTCACGCCTGTTTCTCGAGTCAATTACCAAGTAGAGAACACGCGTGTCGGTCAGGTCACCAACTATGATAAGTTAACCCTCGATGTATGGACTGATGGAAGTATTAGACCTGAAGAAGCAGTTTCTTTAGGGGCTAAAATTCTAACAGAGCACCTTAATATCTTTGTTGGCCTCACTGATCAAGCAGCGGTCATATAACTGTTTAAAACGTGCTGGCATTAATACAGTACAAGAGCTGACGCAAAAGTCGGAAGAAGACATGATGAAAGTTCGCAATTTAGGTCGCAAGTCTCTTGAAGAAGTACAAGAAAAGCTCGTTGATTTAGGTCTGGGCTTGAGAAAAGAAGAATAACGTGTCCCAACTTTCTTTTTTGCGCAAAAAAGAAACTAGACTAAAAGAAGGAGGGTCCCTGACATGGCATACGCAAAATTAGGCAGAAATAGCTCTGCTCGTAAGGCATTATTCCGTGATTTGGCTACTGATTTGATCATTAACGAGAGAATCACTACAACCGAATCCAAAGCTAAAGAACTACGTCCTATCGTGGAAAAATTAATCACGCTAGCTAAACGTGGTGATTTACATGCTCGTCGTCAAGCGGCAGCTTTCGTTCGCAACGAAGTCGCTAATGAAGACGGACAATATGCAGTTCAAAAATTATTTGATGACATTGCAACGCGCTACCAAGAACGCCAAGGCGGTTATACACGCATCCTAAAATTAGGACCTCGCCGTGGTGATAACGCGGAACAGGCTATCATCGAGTTCGTATAAACATCAAAAGGGCAAAGCGGGTGATTATAGCCTTGGCTTTATGCCCTTTTTTCTTTTTGGGCTTTTTTAAAATATAAGAATGTATAAAATTCTGGTCATCAGGAAGGTGTGGATTTCCGCTCCAATCCACTTGATACTACGAAGCATTTTGGTAAAAAAGCTTTTTAATGCCCAACTGAATGAGGACCGGGCATGCATTTCGCCCGGTTTTTCTAAATAACGTCCAGATTATATAACTCTGTGGAAGACCTTATAAGGGCAATTTTGACTTCCACTGAAAGACCTATCATTGTTTGTTTGAGTGTAGAGATAGGGGGGCATGTTAGTGAACGAAACGATGATTGACATTGAGAGTCTATGTTTCAAATATAGAAATGAGGATCCTGATTGGATTCTTGATCATATTTCACTTCATGTGGAGGCTGGTGAATGGCTTGCCATTACAGGCCATAATGGTTCAGGGAAATCCACACTGGCTAAATGCCTCAATGGGCTCCTTGTCCCGGAACAAGGAAGCGTTAAGGTGAAGGGGTTTTTCACCTCAGATGAAGACTCTCTTTGGGAAATAAGGCGTTCTGTTGGCATGGTATTTCAAAATCCGGACAATCAGTTTGTTGGGACCACAGTGAGAGATGATGTCGCCTTTGGAATGGAAAATCACGGCGTTCCTAGGGAAGAGATGGTCCAGCGGTTAAGTGAATCTCTTGAACTGGTAGGGATGAGTGAATTCCAAGGACAAGAACCTCATCGGCTTTCTGGAGGTCAAAAACAACGTGTGGCCATTGCGGGTATTGTTGCATTAAGGCCATCTATCATTATTTTGGATGAAGCGACGTCAATGCTTGATCCACGGGGGAAAAGTGATGTGTTAAAAGTCATGCATGAGCTGAATAAAACCCGAGGGATTACGGTTATTTCGATCACCCATGATCTTGAGGAAGCCTCCAGTGCCGATCGCATGATTGTGATGGATGAAGGAAGGATTGTGCGAGAGGGAACGCCTATTGATATTTTTAAAGAGCCAGAAGGTTTAGTCGAGATGGGTCTGGACTTACCTTTCACCGTTAAACTGCGTCAGTTATTGATTGAAGAGAATGGATTAAATCTTTCAGAAAAGGCCTTTACCGAAAAGGAATTGGTGGATGAGCTGTGGAAATTACAGTTAAACATTTAACCCATATTTATCAACCGAATTCGCCCTTTGAGCGCCTAGCACTGGATGATATTAATGTATCCATCCCCTTTGGCAAATTCATCACCATTATTGGTCATACGGGTTCAGGTAAGTCTTCTTTTTTGCAGCACCTTAATGGTCTTTTAAAGCCAACCAAAGGTGAAATCATTATAGGAGATCACAAGATTGTCGCTGATTCTAAAGTGAAGGATTTAAAAAGCCTTCGGCAACGCGTCGGTATGGTTTTTCAATATCCAGAGCACCAGCTTTTTGAAGAGACCGTTGAAAAGGATATTATGTTCGGTCCTCTTAATTTTGGGTGTACGGAAGATGAAGCGAGGCGAAGAGCGCGTGAGGCACTGGAATGGGTGCACCTACCGGAATCGTTCTTAGAAAGATCCCCCTTTGATTTAAGTGGGGGACAGATGCGGAGAGTGGCCATTGCGGGCATCCTAGCGATTAGACCTGAAGTCCTCATTCTTGATGAGCCCACGGCCGGGTTAGATCCAAGAGGGCATCGAGAGATTCTGGATTTATTTCAATGGTTGAATAAGGAGCAGGGGCTTACGATCATCATGGTCACCCATAATATGAATGATGCAGCGCTCTATTCAGATGAAGTTATGGTCATGGATAAAGGGCGATTAGTCATAAAGGATAGACCTGAGATTGTTTTTAGTCAAAGAGAGTTGCTGTTTGACTTAGGCTTGGATATTCCGCAAACGATGCATTTTCTCAAGCGAGTCAGTGATAAGTTTGGCAAAGATATTGTAACCCCTCTTTTCCGATTAGAGGAAACCGCACACTATGTGGCACAATTTCTTGAAAAGGAAAAAGATGGCCCATGATGAATATAATTATTGGACAATATGTACCGGGAAAATCTATCCTACACCATATGGACCCTCGTTCTAAATTGCTAGCGGTTTTCGCTCTCATATTTATTGTTTTCTTAGCGAATAACTGGGTTACTTATGGTGTCATTGTTATTTTGACTTTAGTGGCCATTGTTTTGTCAAGAGTACGGCTACGCTTTATCTATAAGGGTTTAAAACCGATTCTTCTGGTCATTATTATTACGTTTGTATTGAATGCCTTTTTTACGAAGAGTGGAGAGGCGATTTTTGACTATGGCTGGTTTCACTTAACAACAGGGGGTCTCCAGCAAGCGGCTTTTATCTCTGTTCGCTTACTCGTGATTGTCATTATGACGACGCTTTTGACCTTGACCACGACACCTATTGATATCACTGATGGATTAGAAAATTTACTGAGGCCATTTAAAAAATTGCGCTTTCCTGTTCATGAATTTGCTTTGATGATGTCTATTGCTTTACGTTTTATCCCCACATTGATGGAAGAGACAGAAAAGATCATGAAGGCGCAAACGGCACGAGGGGTTGAATTCTCATCTGGCCCTTTAACACAAAGAATTAAAGCGATCCTGCCGCTTCTCGTTCCTTTGTTTATTAGTGCTTTTAAGCGGGCAGAGGATTTAGCCATGGCGATGGAAGCACGCGGTTATCGCGGCGATATTGGACGCACAAAGCTTCGCCTATTAAAGTGGGGGCTTAAGGATTCCTTGCTGCTTTTGGTGGTTATTGTGCTCATACCTGTTCTAGTGCTTTTAAGGGGTTGACGTTGTGACACGATGGAAATGTACGATTTCATATGATGGCACACAGTTCTCTGGCTATCAAGTCCAGCCAAACAAGAGAACCGTCCAGCAGGAGATTGAAACGGCATTACAAAAGATGCACAAGGGGAAGCAGATGAGAATAACAGCTTCGGGCCGAACAGACGCTGGCGTCCATGCCGCGGGTCAAGTGATTCATTTTGATAGTCCCCTTTCAATCCCTGAGGACAATTGGCAGAGGGCGCTTAATACACTAGTGCCTTCAGATATTCACATTAAAACGGTTGAACGTGTGTCGGATGATTTTCACGCCCGGTTTGATGTCAAAAAGAAAGAGTATAGATACAGAATTCTTCATCGCCCTGAGCGTGACCTTTTTCGAAGGCTTTATACTTATCATGTGCCTGTGCCCCTTGATATTTCGGTGATGCAAAAGGCGGCAAAGTATATACTGGGGACACATGACTTCACATCATTCTGTGCTTCTGGCACCCAGGTCAAAGACAAGGTGAGGACAGTTTTTGATGTGCAAATCCATGTTGAAGACGATGAAATATGTATTCACATGATTGGGAACGGCTTTTTATACCAAATGGTGAGAATTGCTGTGGGCAATCTATTAACGGTTGGACGCGGTGAGGCAGAGCCTGAAGAGATCAAAAGTATTTTAGAGGCAAGAGATCGTAGGCAGGCCTATGCGACAGCGCCTGCACAAGGGCTTTATTTATGGCAGGTAGGTTACTGATAATTGAATAATGTTCAAATGGCCTTGACAAAAGGGCTATATTACTATATATTATGATGTGGCATTTCTATAAAATAACCACGAATAGCCCCGTAAACTATAGATGGATTTTTATAACGAAATGACGCCTTTAGAGGAGGGAATACTGTGCGTACCACTTACATGGCAAAAGCACAAGATGTTGAACGTAAATGGTTAGTTGTTGACGCAGAAGGCAAGACAATTGGTCGCCTATCAAGTGAAGTAGCTTCCATTTTACGTGGCAAACATAAAGCTATATATACACCGCACGTTGACACTGGAGATTATGTGATCATCATTAATGCGGAAAAAGTTGAATTTACAGGTAAAAAACTTCAAGATAAAAAATATTATAACCACAGCGGTTGGGCTGGTGGATTAAGAGAACGTACCGCGTCTGAAATGCGCGCTAAATATCCTCGTGAGTTGCTTGAAAGAACAATTAAAGGCATGCTCCCACACAACAGCTTAGGTCGCAAAATGGCTAAAAAACTTTTTGTATACGCTGGTAGTGAACATCCACACCAAGCACAAAAACCTGAAAGCTACGAATTAAGAGGCTAATTGATAAGGAGGGAAACCATTGGCACAGGTTCAATATTTAGGTACTGGTCGTCGTAAAAAATCTGTTGCTCGCGTTCGTCTTGTTCCTGGTGAAGGAAAAATTACGATCAACAACCGCGACATCAATGATTACATGGCGTTCGAAACATTAAAAACTGTAATTAAACAACCTTTAGCAGAAACTGAAACTGAAGGTAAATATGATGTATTGGTAAATGTGAATGGCGGTGGATTCACCGGACAAGCAGGCGCCATTCGTCATGGTATCGCTCGTGCACTATTGCAAGCTGATCCTGAATACCGTCCTGTTCTTAAGCGTGCAGGTTACTTAACTCGTGACCCACGTATGAAAGAACGTAAGAAATACGGTCTTAAAGGCGCTCGTCGTGCACCACAGTTCTCAAAACGTTAATCCTATTTTCGTTTCGAAAGACTCTCACCTTTTGGTGGGAGTCTTTTTTGTCATTACGTCTCTTAATTCTTATTAAAATACAGCTGCCGATATTCGGTGGGCGTCATGCCTTCTTGTTCTAAAAAGCGTTTATTAAAATAGCTGATGCTTGTATAGCCTGATCTTTCGGCAATGTCTTTAATCGCCATGTCCTTGTTGTCGAGCAGTAATTGTTTGATCATTTGCAGGCGGCAGAAGGTGATAAATGTCATAGGAGTCATTTGGGTGGCACGTTTAAATAAGCGACAAAAATAATACGTACTTACTCCGATTTGATGGGCCCAGTAATCGAGTTCAAAGGGTTCGCTCGCTTTATCCTGCATTAAAGGGAGAAGCGCTCTAATGCGATCATCTAACTCGGGCTTTCGATCGGAGGTGCGCGGTTCCGCTTGCGTCATGAACGCTATTAAAAACGTGTAGGTTAACGTCGAAAGGGTTGATAATTGTAAAAAGCTTCTCTGTTCAGCTTCTTCAAGGAGCTGTTGATGGGAAGATTCTAATAGTGTGATGTGTTGGACATGCCAAAGTGGAGAGCGATCAAATCCACTATCGGAAAGAAAGCCGTTTAAAACACTGCCGTAGAAATGGACCCAGCGGATATTCCATGGGTCTTCCTCGCTGCTATAATACCGCTGTTCTTGCATAGGGAAATAGAGAAAAGCATCTCCACGCTTTAAAGGATAAGATTGCCCATCTATTTCAACATAACCTGTTCCTGATACGACAAAATGGATACTAAAATTGTTATGCGTACCTGCTTTTCGATCAACCTGGTGATAAGGCTCATCCCAATACCAGCCAATGGATTCGGGTAAGATCATGTATTCTTTTTTATTAAAGGTAGGCAATAAATACTGTCTCTGCACAACCGCCACCCTTTCATCGCAATATTGTTTTATTCATGAGCAAAAAGCTTTTATTTATATTTTATAGAAGATTTAATATAATGACAATATAATCTTAATGGGTCAAGGGGAGGAAGCTTATGAAGAAAATTCGATGGGGCGTTATTGGGAGTGCAGGCATCGCTAAACGTTCAGTGATCCCAGGCATTCAACAATCCGAAACAGGAGAAGTGACCGCTATAGCGAGCCGAACCTTAGAAAAAGCGCAACAAACAGCTAAAGAGTTAAATATTCCTACAGCATATGGGAGCTATGAGGAGTTACTTGAGGATCCTAATATTGATAGCGTATACATACCACTTCCTAACCATTTACACAAGGAATGGACGATCCGTGCCGCTCAAGCTGGTAAACATGTGTTATGTGAAAAACCGTTGGCTATTAACGCAGAGGAAGCTCGAGAAATGGCAGAAGCCTGCGACGTAGCAGGAGTTGTTTTTGCCGAGGCTTTTATGTACCGATATCATCCGCGGTATAAGATGATACGCGAAGTTATTCAATCCGGTGAGATCGGTGAACTTCGAGGGCTTTATGCCAATTTCACTTTTAATAATGCAGGAGACATGGGGAATGTTCGCTATAAAAAGGAATGGGGTGGCGGTTCTTTATACGATGTGGGTGTTTATCCTATTAGTGCCGCACGAATGCTTCTAGAACAAGAACCTCAAGCAGCTACTGTACATGCCTTGTTTTCTGAAGCGCATGGTGATGTCGATATGATGGCAGCGGGTATTTTGGAATTTAATCATGGCGTGGCCTTAACTTTTGATTGTGGGATGTGGGCTGCTGGAAGGAATGTACTTGAGGTGATCGGAACAGAGGGTCGAATTGAAGTGCCTTCCGCATTTGTTGTTCATCAAGATCAGCAAGACAACTTTATTGTCACAACAAAAGAGGGTTCAAGGGAAGTAGAGGTCCCTAAATTAAATCAGTATAGCTTACAAGCAGATGCTTTAGGAAGAAGTATCCTTTATGGTGAGGCGCTTCCGTATCCAGCAAGTGATGCGATTTTAAATATGAAAGTGCTTGATGCCTGTTTAACTTCAGCAAGAGAACGCCGCCGTGTAGAACTGACAATGGAGGGGATTCGCAAATGAAAACCATTAAGATCTCGGGTCTTGATAAACCTGTAACGACATTAATTCAGGGTTCAGACTATTTTAGACCAAGTGTTTATGAACAAGTGAGCACTGTATTGGATCGTTATTTTGCCATAGGGGGAAATACCATTGATACAGCGCATATTTATTGCGGCGGAGAAAGTGAGGTCGCCATTGGTCAGTGGTTAAGAGAACGCAATAACCGAGAGGATGTTGTGATCTTGACTAAAGGCGCTCACCATGATCAAAATGGACCGCGTGTCAATCCTGCGGCGATTGAAAGTGACCTATTCACAAGTTTAGAAAGACTCGGAACCGATTATATTGATTTATATGCTTTGCACCGAGATGATCCTAATGTTCCTGTGAGTGTGATTATTGATGCATTGAATGAACATATTGCCGCTGGAAGGATTAAAGCTATTGGCGGTTCCAATTGGACCACTGAGCGTTTACAAGAAGCCAATGAATATGCTGAAAAAAAGGGTTTGGTGGGATTCACTTTTAATAGCCCGAATCTCAGTCTCGCTAAGGCACAAGAACCCTACTGGCCGGGCTGTATTTCAGCGGATGCTGCCTATTGTGAATGGCATAAAGAACAGCAAATGCCCCTCCTCTCATGGTCATCACAGGCAAGAGGCTTCTTTACCGGACGTTTTACACCCGAAGACCGAAGCAATGAAGATCTTGTCCGTGTCTTTTATAATGATCAAAACTGGGAAAGGCTGAGACGGGCTGAAGCATTAGCTAAAGAAAAAGAGGCAAGTACGATTCAAATTGCTTTAGCCTATGTTCTTAATCAGCCGTTTCCAACTTGTGCTCTTATTGGTGCCCAGAATGAAGAAGAATTACTCTCCTGTTATGAAGGATCGAAAATTGAATTAACAGAGGAAGAATTACACTGGCTAGAGTTTGTATAAGAGATTTCTCTCAAAATACAGAAACCTTGTTACTCTTTGAGTGACAAGGTTTTTTGTTCAAGTATAAGAATGTATAAAATTTGGTCATCTGGATGGTGTGGATTTCCGTTCCAGAACGCTCGCTTTCCTCATGCCCACACGACTAAGGAAAGCGTCTAAGAGAATAATCCTCGCAGAAAAATCGTGTTTTTACGATTTTTTGATGTGGGTAGGGTCGACGTTCGACGCACCATCGGGGTCCCCGAAAAGTGTTCTTTACTTTTTGGGGTGGTTGAGGTGCTAGCTTCGACGTTGTCACACGGATGTGACGGTTTTAGTCGAAGTCCCTTAATGACGTGACGTTTTTAGCCGATCGTCCTTAGTGGCCTCAGCTAATTTTGGAATAGCTTATCTGTGTGTTCCAAAGTATTTATGATTAAAAGTCACCTGTTCCTGCGTCTACTCGTATTGCTTCGTCGTCAGCTTTCTCGGAACAACTCGAAGTTCACTCGTGAAGTAACGCTGGTTGCTGTTCCCGAAGGAGCCAGAGCGTCTTCCGCTCCAATCCACTTGATACTGACGAAGCATTTTGGTAAAAAGCTTTTTAATGCCCAACTGAATAAGGATCGGGCATGCTTTTACGCCCAGTTTTTCTTATAGTATCAGCGTGTTTAGGTCTGAAGGAAACAGGTTGGGCATAGAAAATCAAGATGTAGGACTGCCCTTTTTATTGAACAAAGGTTACAATCATGTTATTCTTTAGAGAGTATAATGATCGTTCTATATAAAGCGAGGGGATTTAGTTTGAGTGAAAAAAAGGAAAAGTTATTGCGCGTAGCTGAGAGGCTGTTTTACCAAAATGGGTTCCATGCGATTGGTTTAAAACGCATCATTTCGGAGTCTGATATTGCGATTATGACTTTGTATAATCACTTCGCGTCAAAGGATGACCTCATCGTAGAAGTATTGAAACGCCGTGAACAGCAGTATAAAAAGTATTTAAGACGTTATTTATCAGATGATAAACGATTGACGCTCTTGAATCTCGCTAAGGGACACGCAGATTGGTTAGCAGAACATCAACAATGTGGCTGTATGTTCTTGCGCGCTAAGGAGGAGTTTGGCAGTGATCCGGATCATCCGGTGGTGCAGTTGGTGAACAATCATAAAGAGTCGATGGTAAGGCTCATTCAAAATATGGATGAGACGATCACTGATGAGGATGCTTTGCAGTTTACTTTGTTGCTAGAAGGGGCAACTGCGCTCTCTGAAACAACAGACCCTAAAGTGGTTGGCCAGCAACTTCTGACGATGACAAATCGGGTTTTTCTTGATTCATGATTAAATTGTGAGTAATATTACTCGCATTTTCTTTTGCTTGTGAATATAATGATCGTTCTATATAGGAAAGGGTGTTTAAAGTGAGAAAAATGGTTTTACCCGGCATTGCTCTAATTGGTATTTCCTATGCGTTTGCCCGCTTTAGCTTCGGGCTTTTTTTACCAGAGATATCACAGACATTCAAGTTGACCGAGGCGTGTTCTGGCTTTATTGGTTCCCTAGGTTATTTTGCTTATTGTATGGCTCTTTTAACCTCTTCTCTAATGATTGAAAGGGCAGGTCAGCATGTTGCTATTCGTTTGTCCGCCCTTTTTGCTTTGCTTGGAATTGTCGGCATAGCGGTTTCTTCCAACGCCTTTGTGTTGGGTGTCAGTGTTTTTGTTGCCGGCTTAAGCACAGGGTGGGCCTCTCCAGCCTTTGGCACAGTTACAGCAAATGAGTTGAAACCATCGGAGCAGGACAGAGGAAACACATGGATCAATTCTGGAACAAGCTTTGGGATTATTTTATCTGGACCTATTGCTCTATTTTTTATGGAATATTGGCGGATTTCCTATGCTGTGTTTGCCTTGATCACTGTTGTGGTTCTCATTTGGAATGCAAAAGTCATTCCAGCACGAAAACAAAAAGCTACCCCTGTTTCCTTTCGGGAATTGTTAACGTTATGGAAAAGGAGTATACCACTAATTCTTGCATCGCTACTCATAGGGATCAGTTCATCGATTTATTGGACATTCTCAAGGAGTTTTCTCGTGGTCAATTACAATGTTCCAAATACTGAAGCGACTTGTTTTTGGATTGTGATGGGGGCTTTTGGAATTGTGGGGGGCTTAGCTGGTGGCATTATTCATCGCATAGGCATGCAATGGTCATATTGGGTAGGCGTCCTTTTAATGGCAGGTGCCGTCGCTCTCCTTACGCTTCCCATCTTAGCGATCAGTTTTCTTTCTGCGATCCTATTTGGCATGACTTATATTTTTTTAACAGGTGTCTTCATTGTCTGGGGAACATCACTTTTTTCTGACAATCCATCAGTAGGGATCAGCCTTTCCTTTTTATTGCTTGGAATTGGTCAGTTTATTGGTGCCTCACTTGCTGGTGGTCTTATTCAAATGTCTTCGTATACGACGGCTTTCCTTATCTTTTCGCTTATCGGGGTATTGGGAGTATTCATACGGACAATAAAACAGAGAGAGAGCTTGAGCGAATGAGTGTAAGGCTATGTTAGTCCTTTCCCATGGCCAAATTCGAGAGCAGTCACGCTTAAAGCGAGATATAATGAAAATAAATGATCGCGTGAGGTATAGACAAATTTCTCACTCGTGAGAAGCCGTAAAGGTTATAGTCTTTTGCAGATAACTTTCAGTAGACAGGTTTTTCTTACTTGGGCATTAAACTTTTCCCATGGCAAAAGGTGTTAGCATTCCATTTTCCTCTTGGTAAAGACTAATAACGAAAGGAGGAGAATGTGATGGGAACGGTCATGAGCTTTCATGAAAAGTACCGTTATAAACAGCTTGATTTAGAAAGAAAAGCGTTAAAGGACTTATCCCTTCCTGAAGTGGAAGCCATTATTAAGGATTATTTTGAACCCTTTTTACAAAAAGTACATTTATATAGACAAACGATATCAGATATGTGTTTAGATTACGCTATCGAGGCCTCATTACTTGGGGCATCCTTTGGTCGCTTTGGGTATTATGGTGAGGATATCCTCAATATTTATGCTCGAAGTGAAAAACAATTGAAGGTGTTAACCGATGACCTCTTTGATTTTTGGATGTTTTGGTATTCTCCCGATGATGTCATGATTCAATCGCTTTACACAGCCTGTCAAGGATTCTTATATTATTGGTGGAAAGATGGTTTGGAGAATGCCATTCGTCGTTATCGCTTGAAGTTGCACTAATTCCATAAAACTTTTCATATATTTGCCCCTTGTCCCATATAAATGTTATATAAGGACATGTCGCCTGAGATGGAGGGTAAATATATGCAAGGTCGCTTAAAAAAGGCCGTCATTATATTAGGGGTTTTATTACTCATACTTATTATTAATTATGAAGTAATTACAAGACATTCATGGGACCAGTGGCATTTACCTTTAGCGGGTAGAATCATTGTACTTGATCCAGGTCACGGAGGCGCTGACGGTGGGGCTGAAAGTGGTGATGTTCAAGAAGATGATATTGCCCTGGAAATAACGAAGAAGCTTCGCGATTACCTTCAAGAAGCAGGAGCTTTGGTTATTATGACGAGGGAAAAGGACAAGGACTTAGCAGATGAAGGGTTAAAAGGGCTGAGTAAACGGAAATCTCAAGATTTACAAAGAAGAGTAGAAATTATTAATCATTCAGATGCGGACATGTTTGTCAGTATTCATTTAAATAAAATTCCTGCCTCACAGTGGCATGGTGCCCAGACCTTCTATCATCCCAAGTCAGAGGATAATAAAAAATTGGCCTCCTTTATTCAAGATTCATTAAGAAAAAATCTAGAAAATACTGATCGTTTGGCGAAAGAAATCGGGCATATCTATTTACTCAAACAGTCAAAAGTTCCTTCATCATTAGTTGAAGTCGGTTTTCTATCCAATCCTTCGGAAAAACAACTTTTAGTCCAAAACGATTATCAAAATAAAATTGCTGAATCTATATATAACGGAATATTAAGATATTATACCAAAGAAAAGGAACCAGCCTCATAAAAGGCTGGTTCTTAAATTTTTCCTTTTTTAATCTAAAATTGTTATACTGATTGTAGTGACTTGAGTACTTCTACTATTTGTAGTGCTTATCATTAGCACAAGGGAGGTTTTTCGTATGATGACTAAGGAGCAAGTCCTTGAAGTTTTAAAAACAGTTAAAGATCCACATTTACATAAAAGTGTTGTTGAAACAGAGGGTGTCCGCGAAGTAAAAATTTCTGACTCTTTTGTAAGTGTGAAAATAGCCTTGGCGAAGACCCAAACGGCCGAACAAATGCAAGTGCAGCAAGAAATTGTGCAGAAGCTAAAGGCGGCTGGAGCGGAATCTGTGGGTTTACGCTTTGAGCCATTAAGCGAAGAGGCTATAGAAAAACTAGGAGGTATTCCGGAAGGACGACCAACCTTACTTTCTAAAGGAAGTAAAACGAAATTTATTGCGATTGCAAGTGGTAAGGGCGGTGTTGGTAAATCGACTGTGTCCGTTAACTTAGCGATTGCTTTACACCGTTTAGGTAAAAAAGTAGGGATATTAGATGCAGATATCTATGGGTTTAGTGTCCCGGATATGATGGGGATTGAAAACCGTCCCCAAGTGGTAGACCAACACATCGTACCAGTTGAGCGTTTTGGTGTTAAAGTCATCTCAATGGGCTTTTTTGTAGAAGATAATTCCCCTGTTATTTGGAGAGGACCGATGCTCGGTAAGATGCTTAATAACTTCTTTACTGAGGTGGACTGGGGAGATCTTGATTATTTGATCCTTGATTTACCTCCAGGTACTGGGGATATTGCAATGGATGTCCATTCCATGATTCCACATTGTCATGAGATTATTGTCACGACTCCGCATGCAACAGCGGCTTTTGTTGCTGCACGGGCAGGCGCCATGGCGATTAAAACAGAGCATGATATTTTAGGCGTTATTGAAAATATGTCTTATTTTGAAAGTAAACTGACCGGTGAGAAGGAATATGTCTTTGGCCAAGGCGGCGGTGAGAAGTTAAGCGAAGTTCTTGAGACAGATCTTCTTGGAAAGATTCCGCTTGAACAACCTGAGGAGCAGGAGGGTGTCTTTGCGCCATCCGTTTATGCAGGTGAGCATAAAATAGGACAAGTCTATATTGAAATTGCAGGTAAAGTTATAGATAAACTCCAATAAAAAAGCAACACAGATAGCGAAAAACAAATGTCAGGTCATTAACGGGGCGTGTTTGTTGCATAAAAATAATCCGAACTCTCATTTTCAAATAGCTGTTTGAAAATGAAGAGTTCGGATTTTTTGGTGAGTAAAGGCAAAACCTGTTTTGAGTGGGTCATAGAAAATTGAGGTGTGATTAGGATGACTGACCGGTTTGATCCCCACCTTCGTTTCCTCCGCCGCTTTTACTTTCACTTTGTTGCATTTCTTGTTTAACGGCCTTTTGCAGGGCTTTACTCATCTGTGTGCTAAATAAAGGACTTTCCATGGTTTCAATAATTTCTTTTTGGATCTGTTTACGGAAAGGTTGGGTTTCTAATAGGTCAAGGTATTGGCTTTCCATGTCTGGAGCTTTAAAAATGGCCATCATAGCTTCCTGATAATTAGGGTCATTCATAAGTTGTTTTAAGATTTTTTCGTTGTTCTTTTGCATAGTGGTTGCAAGTTGTTGAGAAAACTCAGGATCAGCCAGCATTTGTTCCCAGAAATCTTTAGACTTTTCAGAGGCGACGGCCTCAGTGATGGTTTTTTTTACAAAGTCTTGATTGATCACGAGTTCTTTTTTGAACTGGTCATCGCTTAATATATCTTGAATGGCCTTTTGACCATCGTCGCTTTTAAGCATATCAATTACCATTTTTTTAGTGGTTTGATAATCTGGATTGCTCCCTTGCGCCGAGGGTTGGGAAGAACAACCAACAGAGAGTATGAGCAGTAACAGAATCAAGCCAAATCTCCGTAGATGATGCATTCGTTTACCTCCCTCATTTAACGATCATTTAGTTATAGAATGTCTTTTGGCGCTTTCTTTTATCCATAACCAAATAAGATTAACAATGGATTTTTTTTAGGGACATTGGTAAAATCGGTGTGACAGGAGATTTGGGGGATGCTTGGTGAGTATACAGAAATGGATTTCGTTATTCATAAGAACTTTAGTAATCGGTTGCATAGTGGGACTGGTCGTAGGAGTTATTGTGGAGTGGGAGACCTTAAGCCAGGGAATGTCTGACGGCCATGTTAAAGGCGCTTTTATAGACTTATTTATTAAGGTTGTTCTTGGTGGACTCTTTAGTATGATAAGTCAGATGGGCTTTTTTGCTTATTTGACGTTACATCGCATTATGCTCGGTATTTTTCGTTCTCATTCACGGTGGGGAGTCATCCAATTATTGCTGATTCTTTTTGTCTTTTTTGATTTTGTTTATCTAAGATATAGTGCTCTTCATAGTCATGGAGAGAGTCTCTGGGAATATATTATTCCACCAGCTATACTGCTTGTTATTTCATTAATTGTTGCCGAAATGAAGAAACGGGACACAAATAAGATAGCCTACATTCCTACCCTTTTCTTTATGTTTGTGGTCACAACCTTAGAATGGTTGCCGGATTTACGGCAAAAGGATAATATGTTTTGGGTGATGGGATTAACGCTTATTGCGTGTAATGCCTACCAAATCTTAAAATTACATAGACTGCTTAAGGAGACAAAATAATGTCTTCTTTTTTTATAATGTATCATTTGGCGAAAGTAGGGGTATCTCCTCGCTCGGTTTTTCTTCTGCCTTAAAATAAAATAAATCTCCTCTACAATAATCGTGTAGAAAAGATTTATAAGCGGTTATTGAATGTTTTTAATTTTAGTCGTCGAGTCGGAAACAAGTTCTTTAAGCGTTACAAAAGAATAGTGCTTATCTTTCAATTTGTTGATAATAATGGGTAAAGCCTTATACGTTTGGGTTGCAGAATCTGATCCGTGTAGTCGGATAATGCCCCCTTTTTCTGATTGTTCAATGACATCATTGGCGATTGATTTATAATTGCTGTTTTTCCAATCTTGAGGGTTAACGCTCCATAAAACAACTTGTTCTCCTGTATCTGAAGCTGTTTTGAGAACACTTGAATTAATTTTTCCTTCTGGTGGACGAATAAATTCTGGTTTTGATCCAGACGCTTTTTCAATTGCGGAAGCGGCTAATTGTATGTCTCGTGTGATTTCATTAGATTTAAGTGCTGTATAGGCCTCATGGCGATACCCATGAGAGTCTATTTCGAACCCTTTTTTCTTCATTTCTTCCACAACTTCCTTGTGGCGCTCGGCCCATTCACCTGTAATAAAAAATGTCGCTCTAATTTTATTTTTTTCAAGGTAATTAAGAATGGGGTCTAGGCGATCATCTCCCCAGCCAATATCAAAAGTTAAGGCTACTTGTTTTTTGTTAGTCTCCACCTTTGATAAAGCGCGTGGACCGTCATTTGTAGAAAAGACTGTGATTTCCTCATTCTGAACGAAAGCAACAAGAGCCGCAAAGAAAGCAGCAACGACAATAAAAATAAGATTCTTGATTTTTCGTCCATTGAGTATCCAAATAAAAAGCATAGGCAACCTCCATTAGAACGGTTTGTACCATTTTATTTTTGGTTGGACAGGGTTATGACTAGATTGAAATAACTTATTCCATATTAATTTTTTATAGTTAATATTTTGGAAGTCCTTGGGCAAACTACATATAAATTATAGTAGTGGAGATGATAGTGAATGCTTGGGGCACTTTTTACTGAAGAGGAAATTTGTGAAATTGAGTATTTGGTAAAAAAGGAACTTGAAGAACTGAGCTTTGAAATTGATGATAGTAGAATCAATCATATGGTTCGAAGGGCAATGGAAGAACGTTATCAAATTTTATTTAAGATTTTTAAGCGTTTTGCCTCTAGTGAGGACTGTATTAAATTTATGCGCCAACCTAGTCAAAAGAATATCAATGAATAAGGTTTCATTAGTAGAATGAAAAAATATCAGGTTTTTTATAGATAGGTATTGTATTTGTAAATCATACGTGGTATAGTATTCAAGTCGCCTTAATCAGACGGCAAACACAAAAACAACAAGAAAAAAGTTGTTGACAAATCATTTGCGATTTGTTAAGATATAAAAGTTGCTACAAGCGACGAAAGAAAAATTGTTCCTTTAAAACTGAACAAAAGCCAAGCGCAAAAAGAGAAATCTTTTAAATGACGC
>NZ_BMFV01000025.1 GCF_014639255.1 Pullulanibacillus pueri | reverse complement strand
ATAGAACTAAAGCCGCTTAAATCCTTTTTATTATTTCCACTGTCTACTTGACAGGGGGCACTTCATACTGGGTCAGTCGTCTTTTTCGGTCTATGATGAAGTAAAGGATATCATAAAACACCGCTACGGAAATTAACTACGCTTTCCACGGGCGGCTGGAGAGCCTCCTTTAGGAACAGCAACCAGCGTTACTTCACGAGTAATCTTCGAGTTGTTCCGAGAAAGCTGACGACGAAGCAATACTCATAGACGCAGGAACAGGAGATTTGTAGCAAAAAGACTTGGGAATACAAATATAACAACCAAGGACCTTCGGTTAAAACGTCACGTCCGTGTGACAATGTCTAAGCTAGCACCTCAACCACCCCAAAAAGTAAAGAACACTTTTCGGGGACCCCGACCACCACCCCAAAAAGTAAAGAACACTTTTCGGGGACCCCGATGGTGTGTCGAACGCCGACCCTATCCATCAAAAAATTGTAAAAATACGACTTTTCTTCGAGGCTTATTCTCTTAGACACTTTCCTTAGTCCTGTGGGCATGAGGAAAGCGAGCAACCTGGAGCGGAGATTCACACTATTGGCTCGGAAAAGTAATCACCATGTAGTTATGTCGCAATCCATATCAAAATCATGTCTCTCATGCTTTTTATGACTTTGTTAGTTTCTTCTTTTTATTTCTTCGATACAACCAATAAATCACAAGCAATACGACCACCACTACAATACCAATCAGCCACCATACACTCGAACTATCTTGTGGTTGTTTGACCTGCAAAGTCGTTTCCATCGTGTACATATCGTTTTCGCTTTTCTGTTGATTTTGATTCATAGCGATCACCGATACGTTCCAGGTCCCTGTCTTGGGTAACTTGATTTTAGCCTCATAATCACCAGAATCGGCACTTTTAAGGGAAATTTGCTGCTGGTTCTCTCCATTCGAGAGACTCATAAGAACAACAGCTTGATCCATGTCCTCCATTTTATCCTTATCCTTTGTATCAATGGTTACAACATGAACTTTGGCTGTGAACTCTTTCCCCACTATCAGAGTATCCGGATCGGTTTTAAGACTCGTTATTGTTACTTGCTTGTCATTATTATCGGCAGCTGCCGCTGGCACAATAGCCAAAAGACTTAATAAAATCATACAAAAACCTATAAGGCTGCTTCGTCTAATAAATGGAATCGTCAATCATTTTCATCCTTTTTTTGTAATAAATTCATGATCATGGCCACAGAAATTAAAAGAAAAGCAATCAGTGCCAACATCGGAATCGTCATAAATCCAAACCAATGAATATATTCACCGCTACAAGGGACGCCTTCTGTACAAACCCTTGTGAACACACCTAGCTTTTGTTCAAGAATATGAACGATAGAAAATAAACTTCCTATAAGCGTTAGCGGGAGCACGTAAACCGCTATTTTTCTATCATTTCTAAAGCAAGCAATACCTAAAATAACGGATAAAGGATACATACATATTCTTTGGAACCAACACAGTTCACACGGCATAAAGTGAGCAATCTCACTAAAATAGAGGCTACCTAGTGTTGCAACCATAGCTACAACCCAAGCAAAGTACAGTCCTTTATTTATTCCTGAATCCATAATTATTCCCCTGCATTCACAGCCTGGTCAATAAGCTGCTTTAAATGATCATAATTAAAGGTGTCTTGAGTCGATACCATTTTTCCATTGATAAAAAGGGTAGGCGTTCCCGTTACTTGAACAGAAGCTCCTATGTTTTTATCCTTATTGAGTTCATCTTTATAGGACAATTGATCTAAGTCCCAGGTTAATTGTTTCTTATTTAAATTTGGAACGACTTGATTCGCTAATTTTTTTAAAAGTTCCTTTGTGACCCATTGATTCTCTTGTCCTTGTTTCTTATATAACAACTCATGAAACTCCCAAAATTTATTGGGATAATTATGATAAATGGACTCCGCTGCATTAGCTGCCAGAACTGAGTCCTCTCCAATAACAGTATAGTTAAAAAAATAGAACTTCACTTTCCCAGTATCTATAAAATCTTTCTTAAGCTCTGGGAAAATATTCAAAGTGAATTGTCTACAGATAGGACATTGATAATCCCCAAACTCGGCGATTTTCACTGGAGCCTCTTTTTTACCCATCATCGGTTGTCCAGTATAATCAATCTTTTTCGGTTCCCCACTATTTTGGCTACTGTTCGTATTAGGATCTGAAGTCATATTTCCCTCAGAGTCAGAAGACTGATTATTTTGTGTCACAATGGCGACTATCCCAAACACTAAGACGAGAATAATAACCGTCGAAGCTAAAATAACCCATCTTTGTTGTTGTTTCTTTTTTTGCGCTTGTATTTGCTTTTTATTGAGTTTTCCTTGGCGTGGCGATTGCTTTTTCTTAGGCATAGTACACCTCTGATTCTTTATATTCTTAATCAACATAATATAAGAGGTCGTCCCTATTGTACAGTATTCTTACTCATCCTTCACGACTTTGTTAAACTATTTGTCTTTATTTTTTGTATTCTCATTTTAAATGCTCCTTTGGGAAGAGCTCATCCACTGTCACGAACCGATACGTTTGATACACATTTGGCAAAAAGACTTCCAATGCTTCAATCATCACGTCTGCTGCCCCATTATCTGCGCCAGGGGATTGATTAGAGTCGTGAAGCACTATAACAGCCCCATCACAAAGGTTTCGATAGAGTCGCTCTAATAGCCGTTGCTTCCCTAATTTTAATGACCAATCTCCTAATATAGCCGACCAAATGACCAGTTTATACGGGCGAGCAACCCAATATGTAAACAGATTAAGCTTACCCCAAGGGGGACGATAATATTTTGGAGCCTTTCCTGTAATTCTCTTTATGATCTCCGCCGTTTTCTGACACTGAAACCGCGTTTGGCTGGGCATGAGAAACCAATTACTTTTATGTTTATAATGATGAATCCCTATACTATGCCCTTCACGGTTCATACGTTTGAGAATTTCAGGATGTTTCTCTGCACATTCTCCAACAACAAAAAATGTCGCCTGCACTTGATAACGCTTCAGAAGGTCAAGGAGTTTAAGGGTATGACGCGGATCAGGGCCGTCGTCAAAAGTCAGAGCGACCTTTCCTTTGACCGTTGACTTCTTCAATACACCTATAGAAAACGTCCGCATCAAAACAGTCGGAAGGACATCATAGAGTAAAAAAATCACAAGTATGATCGCAAATATAAGTATAGTAATAAACATTTGACCTCAACTCTCTACATGGGAATATATTTAGTGTATTTGAGAAAAACCAAACGAAAACCAAGCCCGTTCCTTATTCAGTCAAGGATTTAAAAAATTTGTTCAAAAGGCAGCATCAGTAATCCAGTTAATTGGAACGGCAGGCGTCCTAGCTCCTTCGGGAACAGCACGTGTCCGAAGGGCCACCTGGCAAAATGGATTAGCCCATCCCAAGGAGAGATCAGCGCCTATTAATGACCAGGTTTCTTACTTCTTCAAAAAAGTGAGCCCACGGGCTCACTTTTGATTCAAGCGTTACTGGATATTGAGATTTTTTTGGCGTATTTCTTAATCTTGCTGACAATGCCTTTCTTTGTCACCATGTCTTCACTCATTTGTTTGAGATAAGCGCCCTCAGAAGCCATCATATATAAGAAATGAAATAACATGCGAGTATCTACGAGTTGTAGACTGTCAAAATACCCGCGAACCGCCCGTTTCCACTTTCTTAATTCTAATTCGTCGTTCAAAACAGCAGCCATTTGATCTTCAAAGGACGTCTCCCGATTTAAAGCATAGACAAGCTGCTTCTCCTTTAGGAAATGAAGATTCACATCTTCTTGACCCGGTAAAGCAGAATGAATAAAGATGGGGAGTTCCTTACGCAAAGCCTCACTCACCGTAATTCCACCGGGTTTTGTTATGATGGCATCTGCTTGTTCATATAATTGATTCATTTTTTCCCTTGATGAAATATACGGTAACGGAGAGATATTTGGCTTATCTAACGCCTTTAATTCATTATAGAGTTGACTATTGTTTCCACAGAGAATGATATAGTTGAACGCAAAACTAGGATTAGCTTTACTCAAAAGTCCAGCAATATCACCTAAGCCACTCGATCCCCCAGCAATAATAATGGTCTTTGGTGAGGAGATAGAATGTCCCCTTGCCGCCCGGGGCATGAGGAAAGTTTCATGGACAGGAATGCCTGTAACAAAAATCCTTCTTTCATCCAGCTCGTACTGTTTAATCATCTGCTCTTTAACCTCTGAGGTTGGGACAAAATGGTAGTCAATTCCTTCCCTTCCCCAAATATCGTTAATAAAATAATCCGTATAGACATTAATCACAGGAATTTTAATGCGATTCTTGTTCTTTAACCGACTCATTAATAAAGAGGGAAATCCATGTGTACAGACAACCGCATCTGGTCTTTCCTCTTCTAACAACCTCTCAATCTTATTTAAAAAGAAAAATTCAATTCCCTTAAAAGAACAATGCTTATGAGAGTCAGTATATGCAAAATGCTTATAAGCCCAATCATAAGTATTTGGAGTATGTTCAATCCATTTTAAATAAACTTGCGAGACTGCCTTTTCAAGAAAGGTACTACTATAGCTTAATAGATCTACTTTCTTGCATTGAATTTTAGACGTTCGCTTCTCAATAATTCCGGTGAGGGCATCCGCAACCCGATGATGACCTGAAGGCATTTTAAATAAAGGTAGAAATAATATCTTCATGTTTAAAAGCTCCCTCCATTAAGTGGTTCGAAGCATTATGATGATCGGTTGAATATCGCTAGAATTGCCGAGAACCTTGACTCTTTCTCAGATTTCAAAGCAGCATTTCACCTTATAGATGGTCTCTCTCGACTTTATCAATACTTGCATGCTCACCTTTATGTACAGTCCAATTATTGCCAGTAGTATTATAGCACATCGTGTCTGAAAGTTAAATTTCCCGTATGCCTCTAGAAATCATATGAATACTTTTGAGAAGACTTGGTTTACACCAGGTCCTTATCCATGAAGACAAGTCTTTCTACCGATCCCTTTATTGCTTCGATGGCGTATACTTTCCTATTCTTTTAAAAAAACTGTCTAAAATAGGAGGTTAATGATTATTTTTTTACTAAGGAAAAACAATTGATTACAGGCAATATTAGTTTTAAAATATAACATAGTTTATGAACAAAGAAGGAGGATAATCCATGAAGTTTGGTAAAAAAGATATTCGGCGTTTTTTGAACAGTCAATATATCATGTTCTCCATTATCCTAACCCTCAAAGCCGTCTTGCTTCATGGTTTCTTATTCCATGATTATGATTTTATAAAATCCTTTATTTTAGAAGGATGCTATATTTTATTTTTACTTGGACTTGTTGAATTTTTACCTGTTCGCATTAAAAGTATTGGTTACTTTTTTGCTGACGCCATCATAACCACACTTTTTGCGAGTATCGTTTTATATGTCGCTTATTTTAATACGGTTCCTACTTACTTCGCCCTCTTTCAGCTTGGCCAAGTCTCTGCCATCAGCGACAGTGTCTTTTCACTGTTAAATCCTTTATACCTGCTTATGTATATCGATATCATCATTTTAATTATCTTTAAGGTCTCCAAGAAACTACCTTTTCCTTCGCCAAAAGTGAACAAAAAAGGATTAAGCGTAACGGTTGTTCTTTCGATTGTTGCTGCACTGGTTTTCTTCTCATATTATAAAGGCATTACTATTGCAAATCCCGTGTTGGCAGCAGGGGACAAAGGCATATTCAATTATGAATTACTCAACATTTATAAAGATCCTAATGCCCAAGTAAAACCGCTCGACCCGCATTTATCAATCAAAGCTATTAATGAACAAATTGACAACATTAAAGGGATTACCATTAAAAGTGATCAAAAGAAAAAGCTGTTTGGAGCTGCCAAAGGACGTAATGTCATTGTGATTCAAATGGAGTCCTTTCAAAACTTCCTTCTAAATCTGAAAGTGGATGGCCAGGAAGTCACGCCAAACCTTAATGCACTTTTAAAGAAGAGCATGTATTTCCCTAATGTGTATCAACAAGTAGGACCCGGAAATACTTCTGACGCAGAATATATTATGAATACCTCCTTATTTCCACAGTCCTATAGTGCGACTTCAATATCAGAAGGAAATCGTCAATATAATAGCTTGCCCAAGTTACTAAAAACAAAGGGCTATAACACGATGACTTTCCATGCGGATGAATTAAAATTCTGGAATCGCGATGAACTCTATCCTGCTTTGGGATTTAACCATTTTTATGAGCGTCCTGTCTATGGGGAAAAGGACATTATCGGCCTAGGTCCTTCTGATGATGTTCTCTATTCTAAAGGACTGGAAAAGCTCCAAAAAAGTTCAACACCTTTCTATAGTATGTTTATTTCTATGTCCAGTCATCACCCTTATAAAATCCCTGACAGTAAGAAGGGCTTGAAGCTACCTAGTGAGTATGATCACTCTAAAATTGTCGGTGATTATTTACAGGCACAACATTATACGGACGAGGCCCTCGGACGTTTCATACAAAAGCTTAAAGATAATGGGCTTTGGGACAATGCCGTTATTCTTTTTTACGGGGATCATTTTGGTTTAGACCAACATATGTTAAACGACACAGATCGCTCTATCCTAAAAGGATTATTAAAACATCCTTATTCAGAAATTGATCGGTATAACATCCCCTTCATTATCACTATGCCTGGGATTACACAGGGTGAGGTTGAAGAGCAGGTAGGTGGGCAATTAGATTTCTTACCAACATTAACAAATCTATTGGGGATTGATATTGAAAATAAACTCGTGCATTTCGGGCAGGATCTTCTAAACACTCCACAAAATACGATCGGCATGCGCTATTATATGCCAGCAGGGTCCTTTATTAATCAATCACTGCTTTTCACGCCGAAACGCAATTTTGAGGATGGTTCAGGCTTAGCTATCCCTTCCCATGATCCTGTAACTGCTAGCGAACTCAAACAATATAAATCAGAATACGAAAAAGTCATTGAATTAGAAAATTTATCCGACTCCTATGTTCAATCCTTACCACACATAAAAATATCTAAAGATAAATAGCAGTCGCCTTGCCCTTTACTGATCCAATGATCAGTAAAGGGTTTTTCGTCTATTCGCGCCCCCGATTGCAGGCATGAGGAAAGCGAGCGGCCTGGAGTGGAAAGCAACACTATCCACATCAAAAGTTGCATTTAATCAACAAAAAAGGACGCCCATAGGCGTTTAACTTATAAAAATTCTGATATAAGAAAAACCGCCCCTAAAAGGACGGTTCCATAGACTAACCTAAAAACTTACACCGGGTCAAACGTTTTACAGTCGGTTTCTTCTGTTTCAGATGCCTTTTTGCCGGTATGACTCACCACATAAATAGCATCCGCACTACATTTATTCCCTTTTTCCCAGTATTTACAGTTATTCACTTCACACAACACATCTTTTGCCATAATCGGTCACTCCTTTTACTTTAAAAACACGTGTTGCTTTCCTATTTTGTGTTTTACAGGAGCAAACCATACTTC
Organism: Pullulanibacillus pueri; assembly: GCF_014639255.1. GTDB lineage: Bacteria > Bacillota > Bacilli > Bacillales > Sporolactobacillaceae > Pullulanibacillus > Pullulanibacillus pueri. The sequence continues at coordinate 57,450 of NZ_BMFV01000025.1, read as the reverse complement.
CAATTCATGAGGTCTATTTACCAATTTACAACATAGACCATGTAACCGACACTAATCAGAAAAAAACATCCCAATAATAACAGACCTAATGTTGAATTCTTCATTAATGAACGCCCTTCTATTTGAATATTGTCGTTAACATTAGAATAGATTCAATATTACGTCTATCATACAATAAACCGCTTCAAACTACAATTTGATTTGTTCAAAAAGGTCATTTAAATCTTTAATAAATCCCTATATTATACACTTACTTAAAATTACATATTGTAGTAAAGCGTTTCTGATAAACCACAATCAAGTTATCCAATTCATGACTTTGTCTAACTGTCTCATGATTAACCAATCCTCTGAGCTTTGCGACTTCTAACATCTCTTTTCTCTTTTTAGAAATCGACGCCATTAGATCATTTTCTTTCATTGCTTCTAATTTTAACATATACCTATAACCCCTACCTTTTCCCTTTTACACAATCTTTCAACCAAAACTATTATGAATATCGTCGGAGAAAAATTCAATCGTTTTGACAAAGGTTATTATAAAAAAACAATAAATGCTGTAATTCGACAGCCCCCATACGGCAATTTTCTAAGGACGGCAAAAGGGCAGGCGATCACATGTAGACCTCTCTGTGACCATCCTGCCCCAAATTTCGGTTATGATTGAAGGCCTCTATTGTTCCGCCTTCACTCTTTGCAACCCGCCTCAATCAGCGGATTGTCGATTGACGCACATTAGAGTTTAAACTGTGCTATGCCTGAGTATAGACCCACCGTTTTCTTCTGGCTTCTTAGAGTTTTATGGCTATAGATTTCCGTTTTATTCTTCAATATCTGCTTAATGATCTCTAGCCTCATCGATAATTTCTTTCCTCATGCCTTCAATCGCCTCTTCACGACGCGCATTTTTAGCTTCTATTGCTTCACGGTCATTTCCGTCAATAGCACCATTTTCTAGCGTTTCGTTGGCTGCTTCAATATTTTCAATTGTATTTTGAACATGCTGCTGAAGCTTTTCAACGTTATCGCTGCGATCGTCTGGCTTTGGGGTTTGGTCTACCATTTAACAGTCCTCCATTCCATTTCCTGCTTATTTTGATGAATCGATATTATTGTGCAACCTTGCTCTAAGTTTATTCATGCTTCTACGAATAAAAACAGTGAATGTGTTGAACAATGTAATCGACCTCTTCAGGCTGTAAATCATAATAAAGAGGCAGTCGAAGTAGCCTTTCACTTTCTTTCGTTGTATAGCGGTCAACACCATGAAAACGCCCTAATTGCCTGCCAGCATCCGAACTATGTAGAGGAATATAATGAAAGGTGGCAGCAATCCCTCTATCTTTTAAGTAAGCAATAAGCTGGCTGCGCTCTTGATAATCCTTGGTTTTGATATAAAACATATGGGCGTTATGCGAACAGTGCGGTGGGACCACAGGGCGTTCGATACATCCCTTTTCCTGCACTTTTTGGAGACCCTCATAATATTGGCTCCAAAGGCTTAGACGCTTATTCTGAATGACTTCAATGTGTTCTAACTGAGCATAGAGGAAGGCGGCATTCAATTCACTTGGTAAAAAAGAGGAACCAATATCAACCCATGAATACTTATCTACATAGCCTTGAATAAAGCGTCTACGGTTCGTCCCTTTCTCGCGGATAATCTCGGCACGTTCAACAAGTTTAGGATCATTAATAAGCAAGGCACCACCCTCACCGCTTGTAATGTTCTTGGTCTCGTGAAAGCTGTAACACCCTAAATGACCAATGGCCCCTAATGGCTGTTCCCTATAATGACTCATGACTCCTTGAGCAGCATCTTCAATGACAAATAAACTATGAGCTTTAGCTAGCTCCATTAAGGGGGCCATCTCACAAGCCACGCCAGCATAATGAACCACAATAATCCCCTTAGTTTGCTCTGTAATGGCCTGTTCTACAGCCCTCGCATCCATATTCATCGTTGCGGGATCGATATCCACAAAAACCAATCGAGCTCCTCGCAATGCAAAAGCATTAGCGGTTGAGGAAAAAGTATAAGAAGGGAGAATGACTTCATCTCCAGGAACAAGCTCCATTAAAACGGCACACATTTCAAGAGCATGCGTACAGGAAGGTGTCAATAACACTTGTTCGGCTCCGGTGCGATTTTTAATCCAGTCTTGGCATTTCTCCGTAAAGTACCCGTCTCCACACAATTTTCGATTCTTGATCGCTTCTTCAAGATAGGACAACTCTTGTCCTGTCACTGCGGGTTGATTAAAAGGAATCACACTGCCCCCTCACTTTCTCTCATGCTATTGTGTATTTAGGTGCCTTGACTTGAAATGATAATCCCCACAATAACAAAAGCAAGGCCAATGACCTTTTGCCAAGTTAACACCTCATGAAATAAAACAACAGACAAGATAAACACGGCCAAAAAGGAAAGACTCATAAAAGGATAAGCATAACTTAATTGAAATTTAGTCATCGCAGCCATCCAAAAAAGTGAAGCAATAAATGCAGCTGCAAGTCCTGAAAAGACGAAAGGATCAAACACGATTTTAAATAAAAATAAGCATTTATCCAACACTGCCTCTGGAAGCTCTCCGAAATGGTTTATTCGCCATTTAAGTATAAGCTGACCATAAACAGTAAAGAAAATCGTTCCCCCAATATATATGTATCCCATCTTAAGGCTAACACTCCTTTACATTATACTTGTGATAAATATCAACAGGATGTCTAAAGGAAAAGCCTAAAGAGCGATAAAGATTAAGAACAGCGAGATTTGCCGCCGATATAGAACTTTTAATCTCATTCCAACCTTTATTCAGAATATAGTTACAGGCATCACTCCAAAGGTATTTAGCGAGCCCCCTTCCCCGATGCCGATCGCCTATGGCATGAAGGAGAATGTGATTATCTTTATAAGCAAAAAAGCCTACCAACTCACCTTGGAAGTTTAATCCTAAAATTTCGCCACCTTGTTGGATAATGTCTTCAAGCCAATAAGCATAACGACTATCTCCTTTTGTGTGCTCTAAATTAAAATCACGATGAAAACGGTCATATTGAAAAGTATTCTTACAAAAACACGTAACATCCTGAGCTGCCATTTGAGGGGTCAAGGATGTTTGCTTATTGTAAACGGGCTTAAAATTTGCGGGGGAACAAAAGGGTTCAATTAAGGTGTCACAATAATAAAAATCATACTGATGTAAGGCCTTTTTCGAGACAAGTGGATTGACCTTAATCGTAAAATGACCCGTAAATGTATTGCTTAAGTCCAACGCTTCTTCTGTTAATCTCTCAATTTCATAGGTCTTAATCCCATATACCCGTTCATCCCATGGTGTTTCCTTCAATGGTTGCACGCTTTTACTCCTTTACAGATGAAAGGGCATTAAATTGCTGATGGTCATCATCAGTAAAGCCCACTTTATTTTTTATGATATATAAAGGACGATCCTTCGCCTCATCAAACACCTTGCCGAGATACAATCCAATGATGCCCAAATTAGCGAATAATAGACCACCAATAAAATAAATGGACACCATGACACTTGTCCAGCCCGCTATAGGTTGAAATAAAAATAAGTATTTATAGATTAAAAAGCAGCCATACACCATCGAAATAAAGGCAATGAGGAATCCAAATTTAATCGATAAGCGCAAAGGCTTATTTGACTGGGAGACAATGCTGTCAATCGCAAAATTAATTAACTTAGAAAAGGTATAGCTCGATTTCCCTGTGGTCCTTGCGGCATGCTTCACATCAATAGCAGTCCACTTAAACCCAAGCCACTTTAAAAACAATGGATAAGAGCGGCTCTTCTCTCTCATTAAACAAAGCTGATCAACAACCGTTCGGGAACAAATACTAAAATTAGCAATGGAATGATCATAATGATTATCGGTAAAATAGTCATACACCTTGTAAAAAAGTTTGGACTGAAGGCGCTTGAGCCAGCGATCTTGGCGCTCCGCTCTCCTAGCGAAAACAATATCGTAACCTTCCATGGCCTTATTATATAGAGACTTAATCTCTTCAGGTTGGTCCTGAAGATCACAATCCATAACGACGACCCAGTCCCCCGATGAATAATCAAGTCCAGCGGTAATGGCTGAATGTTGACCAAAATTTCTTGAAAAGGCTAATCCCTTTACCCTGGGATCTTGTTGTGCCAGCTTTTGAATCATGCTCCAGGATTGATCGGGGCTCGAGTCATTAACCATAATGATTTCAAAATGGCTATGAATGGTCTCTAAGGCTTGTTTGATGCGATTATAAAGTTCTTTAATACAGCCCTCACACCCATACACAGGGGTAACAACAGAGATCTTTGGATTCATTATACTTCCGTCCCATTTTCTATTTTTTAAGTTACATTTCCATCCATCTTTCGGAGGATTGATGCTGTAGCGGTTCCCAATACTGTTGGATATACTTTCTTTTGGCGATATCTAGGAGATATCTTCCATATTCATTTTTAAATCGACTAGCCTGTTGCAAAAGCTGTTCCTTTGACATGGAATCCATGTAATAAGAAATCTCCTCTAAGCACCCAATCTTGAAGCCTTGTCGCAGCTCAATGTTTTTTATAAACTCTGTGGCCTCATTAAGAGATTCATGGGTCCCGACATCCATCCAAACAAACCCGCGCCCTAACAACTCAACATGCAATTGACCCTTTTTAAGGTAAAGCTCATTAAGATCAGTAATTTCCAACTCGCCGCGCTCTGACTTTTTTAAACGATGAGCATGTTCGACAACCTGGTGATCATAGAAATATAGACCGGTCACTGCAAAGTCTGATTTAGGCTGCTGCGGTTTTTCCTCAATGGAAATCACGCGTCGATCATCCGTAAATTCAACAACACCAAAACGCTCGGGATCTTTCACACGATGACCAAAAACAGTTGCTCCCTCTTTGCGCTGATTCACTCGACGCAGTAAAGAGGTAAACCCCGGCCCGTAAAAGATATTATCGCCAAGAATCAACGCCACACGATCGCCTGCAATAAATCTCTCACCGATGATAAAAGCTTCTGCTATCCCGTTCGGTTCCTCCTGAATAGCATATTGAAGATGAATGCCATAAGCACTTCCATCGCCGAGCAGCGCTTGAAACCGATCATGATCCTGTGGTGTTGTAATGAGCAAAATGTCGCGGATTCCTGCAAGCATCAACACCGAAAGAGGATAATAAATCATCGGTTTTTGATAAACCGGTAACAAATGTTTGTTGCTCACTAAAGTCAGAGGATAAAGTCGCGAACCCCTTCCTCCCGCTAGAATAATCCCTTTCATATCCAACATCCCTTCCTTCAATCCTTATGTTCACCAAAAACGACATATTTATCCATAAAAAAACCAGACAAAGGCCCGATTCTTATTAAGCAATGAAAATGTTTTTTACCAAAGGCATCGTCAGCAACCCAGTTGGTTGGAACGGAAGGCGCTCCATAGTCCTGTGGGCATGAGGAGAGCGAGCGACCTGGAGTGGAGGTCAACACCATCCATACTATCGACATCCAAAAAAATTGCAGTGCTCCACCAAAAAGGACACCCATAAGAGTAACTTACAAATTCTAGTGATAGTAAAAAAAGGCCTCCACCTAAGGCGAAGACCTGTACTCGATAAGTCGTATATTTACTTTTAAAAACCTGTGAATCCCCCAAATAATTGATTAGTCATGAAAGAGGAGATTTTTGTCATCCAGTCAAAGTACAGAAAGACCCCCATGAAGACCATCAGCACGCCTCCTGCTTTCATAAAAATAACATTATATTTCTTAATCCATTTAAGATGACCGATGAAAAAGGCCAGCAGAAAAAAGGGAATGGCAAAACCGCAAGCATAAATTAATATGTAAAGAAATCCTTGTGCTGGTGCGGTTGACGCAAGAGTGAAGACGGCGGCTAGTATAGGACCCGTACAGGGAGTCCATCCTGCCGCAAACCCCATACCAATAAGAATAGTCCCTACCAATCCCGAAGGCCGACTCGTAAACTGAATTCTCTTATCCTTCATTAAGAATTTGGGTTTAAAAACACCAAGAATGATCAAACCAAAGACGACAATTAAAATTGCACCTATTTGTCGAATCGCGTCATCATAACGATTCAAAAAAGATCCCACCAGTGTCGCCGACCAGCCAATGGCTGCGAAAACAATAAAAAAACCGAGTAAAAAAAGCAACGTATGTAACATAGCTCGCTTTTTAAGCATGCCATTATTCTCTTTAAGTTCATTCACCGATACACCCGTGATATAGGAAAGAAACCCCGGGTATAAAGGCAAGGTGCACGGCGAAAGAAAGGAAAGAATCCCTGCACCGAAGGCTAAAAAAATATTAATATCCGTCCCCACTGCCCTTTCACCTCCAACCCCAGCACTTCTCACGATTTAAGGAGCGATTAACTTTAAATTATTCAATACTTCCTGTGAACTTGTCATTGTTAACGAGATTTTCTTTATCGTGCCATTTTTATCAATAAAAAAAGTGGTGGGTGTTTCTGAAAGTGTATAGGCGTGCGTGATATCCTTATTATGGTCAAGTAATGTCGGAAAGGTCGCGCCTACCCGTTCCATAAATTTTTGAGCCACAAGATTCGAATCTCCCACATTGATCCCATATATCTCAACATTATCAGGCTTTTGCTTATAAGCCGCTTCTATGTAAGGCATTTCTTCTTCACAGGGCTTACACCACGATCCCCAAAAATTGAGCATCACACCCTTACCGCGAAGATCATTTAGACTGACTGATCTCCCATCCAAATTCTTGAGTGTGAAATTCTCAGCTGTATCGCCGACTTTAACAGTGTTCTTACTCTTGACAACTTGGAAAATGGTATAACCCATAGCAATCACAATCACAAATAAGATGACTGTACGAACAAACAATCGTAATTTTCTGTTTTTCATATCGATACCACCTCAGCAAGAGAGTCCTCTATCCTAAATTATAATCATATTTGACCCTACTTAGGCAAGCCATAGCCTCCCTTTTGACGATTTTTTGTTAGCGATTACTTAGAAAGACAAAATTCTCGAGAGTCCAATCGAGGAGACAAATCTTTTGAGAAAAACCATTGCACCCTAAAATCCGATGTCAATGTAACCTTCATTGAAAAAAACACGACCGATAAGATCGCGTTTTTTAGAAGCTCTAATATTCAATTTCCTCATAATCCTTCGGTTGTGGTGGTGGATTTTGTGGCCGGCCTAAGGTTTTGTCTAAGGCATTTTTTTCATTTTCCTTTTTGCGATCTTGACCTTGTGATTTTTTATGATCCATTTTTCGCACCCCTTATTTCAGTATGTGGAAAAAGTATTTCGTTTATTCGTTGGGTGCTCAATGATGGTGATGATGGTGCTTTCCCTCATCATCCTGAATGGAACAGAGAATGGAGTCTTCATGATCATGGTCAGCCGTTTCAATTTGAATGGTGGTGTGACCAATCCCTTTATGCAATAGTGTATGTTCAATGTCTTGTAATATCTCTTGACTCTTTATTAGAGAATCCCTATCTCCCTCTAGGACAACATGACAAGACAAGGCATTAATACCACTGGAAATGCTCCATACATGCAAATCATGAATATTTTTGACACCTTTTACCGACTGGACAGCCTCAACAACATCCTGAAGTTCTATTCCTGAGGGTGTTCCCTCCATAAGAACATGGATAGATTGCCGGGTAACCCTCCAACCACTAACTAAAATTAATACGCTCACTAGAATGCTGGCTACAGGATCAGCCCAATTCCAATCGAAGAAAAGAATCAGAAGTGAAGCAATAATGGCGCCCACTGAGCCCAATAAATCACCAATCACATGCAAAAATGCAGCTTTTAAATTTAAATTTTCGCTCGTATCGCCTCTCATGAGGATCCAAGCCACTACGATGTTAATGATCAATCCTAAAACAGCAATCCAAAGCATATCCGTACCATTAACATGTGTAGAAGAAAAGAATCGATCAAAGGCTTCAACAATAATGATAATGGAGATGACAATAAGCACAACACCGTTAAATAAAGCAGCAAGGATTTCAAACCTCTTATACCCAAACGTCTTGCTTCCTGTTGCCAATTTTTCTCCAAATATAAAAGCGGCAAGACCTACGGCTAGAGAAACAGCATCACTCAGCATATGACCCGCATCCGATAAAAGCGCTAAACTGTGAGAAAGGAATCCTCCAATGGCCTCAGCAATCATAAAGGCTGCGGTCAGGATAAAACTAATAAGCAAAGCTTTTTTATTCGCATGATGCGTGTGGTCATGCCCATGATCATGCCCGTGTGAATGTGCCATAAACTCTCTCCCCGTTGGTACCTTTTTTATCTCTCATATGAATATATGTTCATATGTTTATTATATTAAGTATGCACAGGATTTGCAATGCTTAAATAAGGAAAAATCGCTCTTTTTTATAGGGTCCCATTGCTGTGTTTGCTTACTTAAACTTTATAAAAAACAAACGTTGGTCATTTATTTTACGAAAGACACCTTATATTATGTAGCCCAATGCCTCTTTTTTATGTTTCTTTGAAGAATATCAGTATATGCAGTTTTAATCATGACGCGCATGCTTCAAAGTTTGTTCAAGCAAATTCATGACATGGTTATCCTCAGGTGAATAATAAACCGCTTTACCTTGACGCCTAAATTTTACTAACCGTAAATTTTTTAATAAGCGCAGTTGATGAGAAACTGTTGATTGTTGAAGGCCTAATTCCTTAGCGATTTCATTGACAGAACACTCTTTTTTATTTAATAAATGCAAAATCCGAATACGTGTAGGTTCCGATAAGGCCTTAAATATTTGCGAAGCAACAAAGAGGGTTTCCTCGTCAATAAAATGTTCATCTTGATTATCCATTGATCATCACCCAGTTTCTATCGTTTATCACAATCAATTATAACAGTTTCTATCCACACAGGCCCAAAGCCACTTTTATCAAATGCGGCAATTCTTTTTATGCGGACGCTACCTTCTCTCGTTAATTTCGCTCTTGTTTCGTGCACCTTTTGTTAGCGCGGCGACTCTTTCGTGCGGGCGCTATACTCTTTTGTTATTTTCACTTTTGTTTCGTGCACCGTTGCGGTATATGTCACGTTTCTCTTACATGTTCTTTAATTTAAGTGGCTGATTTTATCATTCAACCATTGAATAATATCTCTTGTCACTTCTTCTCGATTGGTCTCATTCAACAATTCATGCCGGGCTCCTTCGTAAAACTTTAATTCTAACTTTTGAAGACCAGCTTTTTTAAAGTGATGATACGTTTTAATCACACCCTTTTTCGCTCCTCCTACTGGATCCTGAGCTCCAGAAATAAAAAGGACGGGAAGGTCCATTGGTACTTGTTTTAAGTTTGCCTTTTTATCTAATGCCTTGAGACCCGTCATGAGATCAATGAAAAAGCCGATAGTAGGTGTTTGTCCACAATAAGGGTCATTAATATATCTCTCGACCTCTTCTTGATCACGAGAGAGCCAATCTGAAGCTGTACGCTTTTGTTTAAAGGACTTATTATAGCGTCCAATGATCAATTGGTTTAACTTTTCACTTCGCGCACGACTACCGTATTTCCGCCTTGCTCTTTCTGCAATTTTTATTCCTATTGTACTTGCAAGACCTGGATCAGCGCCTGTCCCCGATAGAATAACACCAGCTAAACCCTCACAATATTTTTGGATAAATCGTCTAACAAGAAACGAGCCCATACTATGACCAAATAAGAAAAGGGGAACCTCATGATGGTGTAACTGAATATAATCGGACAACCTCTTCATATCTTCAACTGTTTTCTCCCAACCATTCTCATCATCTAAATGGACCCGTTCCTCTGGAGACCGTGCCGTCCGCCCGTGTCCTCTATGATCATTCGCATAAAGGGCAAAGCCTTGTGCACATAACGCTTCTGCAAACATTTGATAGCGCCCCGCATGTTCTGCCATTCCGTGTGCAAGTTGAACAACCCCTCTGCAAGAATCCCCTTCAGGGCCCCAGAAATAAGTATGAAGTTCAAGCCCCTCTATTCCCCTGACTTTAAACGTATGTGACCGCATCCTCTTCCCCCATTTCCACATTTATAAAGAATGGATCAAAAATTATATATAAAAAGTGATACAAATTACTGTATAATGAAGAAAACTGATCGATGGCAAGGTTTTAAAATCTCTTAAAAAGAAGGTGTACCAATGAATTGTTCAAATTGTAAGCAAGACATCCCTAACGATGCCAAGTTTTGTCCACACTGTGGCATTGAATACTCAACACATGAGCATGCAGCCTCATCCGATGTCGAACCAAGCAATATCCATGACCGACAACAGCCTTCTGCTCCGCATCCTAATATTGTAAAAGCGACAACATTTATCAACGCTTATTGGGCGTTTTTCATTGATAGTTTGAAATCACCCACTCCTCACGGTGAAACAGCCGACAAAAAGCACTATATTTATGGTTATGTCACCTTTGGGCTCTTTTCAATTATATATGGTTTCATCTTTTTCTTCATGACTCGTCCGCTTCATTCATTTAGCTTGTATGTCTATCAGGATTCTTTTAGCTTTTCAAAAACTTTTTTCCCAGCACTCTTTTTAATGATCCTGATTACACTAATGACTGTGCTCATTATTTGGGGAGTTACCCGTATCTTGTTGCACGTCAACGTGAGCTTTCATGATGTTGTCGGACGCTTTGGAGCATTTTCAACCCTTTATTTAGCCTTAGCTGTTATTGCCCTCATCTTATCTATACCAAGGATCTACGGACTCCTCGCCCTTTTCCTTGTGCTCATGTTATTGGTTTATCTCAGCTCGATATTTGCAGTTGTATATTCATACAAAAAGCAATCAAAGACAAAGGTTGATCCCTTGTATGCGACCTTAATCGTCTACGGTGTCTTATTTATTATCTTAGCCTTATTTTGGAATCGATTAGCGCTGTACATAGGAATGAACATGTTATAACGAAGGACCATTCAATGGAGATCTATAAGGGTGACTAGAATAGAGAGGTTAGGACATTATTAAAACAAACACCTCAGAAACCGAACATTATTTTCCTTTAGGCCTTGTGTTCTTTTCTTAGCGAAGTAATCTATGGGTCGCCTGCCACTGGCACGGACTAGCTCACTCAGGAAAGCAACATTGGCATTCCTGAGTGGTTCTTCGGGCCCGTGCTAATTTCGTAGAAGGCTCCCTATTTCACCGACATAACCTTAACTCTTTATTTTGGCTTGGACTTTTTCCTTCACTTCATGGATGTTTTCCATTTTGTTGTCCCAGCACTTCTGACTTAAATCAACGGGATATTCCTCTGGGTTTAAAGACCGTTTATATTCTTCCCATAATAGCTCTAAATTTTCTTTGGCATAGTGCTGTATAGCATATAAATCAGGGGTCTGGTAGACAAGCTCCCCCTCCTTAAATATGTCATGGAGGAGTTCTTTTGCTTTAAAGTTGGTCACAAACTTGCTAATAAACGTGTGAACAGGATGAAACATTTTTAAGCGCGGTTCGTCATTAGGATTTTCGTGTTCTAGAGTGATATAATCCCCTTCGGACTTATGATTAATGGTGTTAATAATCCGATAAACCTTCTTCATCCCTGGAGTCGATACCTTTTTTGGATTCCCAGAAATTTTGATGGTATCAATCATCTTTCCATCCTCATCTTCAATTGCCGCTAATTTATACACAGCACCTAAAGCTGGTTGATCGTAAGCTGTAATCAGTTTGGTTCCGACGCCCCAAATATCAATTTGCGCACCTTGCGCCTTTAAATTCATGATGGTTTGTTCATCAAGGTCATTAGATGCCACAATTTTTGCATCTGGAAAACCTGCATCATCAAGCATCTTCCTCGCCTTCTTAGACAAATAGGCAAGGTCTCCACTATCAAGACGGATCCCGATAAAATTAATAGCGTCTCCTAGTTCCTTTGCCACTTTTATTGCTGTTGGGACACCTGACCTCAAAGTATCATAGGTATCCACTAAGAACACACAATCCTTGTGGCGGCGGGCATATTTATGAAAGGCTGTATATTCATCTTTATAAGCCTGAACAAGAGAATGAGCATGTGTCCCTGAAACAGGAATACCAAATAATTTGCCTGCTCTGACATTACTCGTTGAGGAACAACCTCCAATAAAAGCTGCTCTTGTCCCCCAAATGGCCGCATCGAATTCTTGAGCTCGTCTTGTCCCAAACTCCATCACAGTCTGTTCCTTTGCGGCTTGCTTGATACGTGATGCTTTTGTTGCGATCAATGTCTGATAGTTAATAATATTTAATAATGCAGTCTCGATGAGTTGGGCTTCTGCCAAAGAGGCCTCAACTCGTAATAAGGGCTCATTTCCAAACACAAGCTCTCCCTCTTGCACTGAGCAAATATTCCCCTTAAAAGTGACTGTCTTTAAATAATCTAAGAAGTCATCTTTATAGCCAATCTCTCTAAGGTAGTCAATGTCCGTTTGGCTAAACTTAAAATTTTGTATGTAATCAATAACCTTTTCTAACCCTGCAAATATCGCATAACCATTATTGAACGGAATTGTTCTGAAATAAAGATCAAAAACGGCTCTTCTATTATGCAGATCGTCTTCCCAATAGGTTTCTGCCATATTTATTTGGTAAAGATCGGTATGTAATGCATAACTGTCATCATTCATCTTCTGTTTCATCGCTTTGCCTCCGCCTTAATACTGTTTTGCAAACAGAGAGAACCCTTTTTACCATTCTTAAATAGCTGTTGTTCCTATTCTTTTTCATTTCTTAGAATTTAAACATGATTCCAGTCTGTTATTAAAAATATTATAGCATTGCCTCCACATTATGCTTAATGAAATGTCTACCTTTTCCTTAAATGAGAAAAACTCGGCTGACACCTAGTCCTCATCAATGAACACAAGATATTCACCACTCTCTCTATTGCCTCGCTGACTTTTTTATGACTTAAAAACAAAAAGCGCCGATAACGACGCTTTCCCTTAATCCCTTTATTTATCTAAAGATGTTTTATCATACAGTCGCTTTTTGATTCATATTCAAGAGAGGCTGGAGACCCTTCATGAAGTCCCTGAATTGGGCAATATCCATTTGCTGTGCAGAATCTGAAAGGGCCGTAGCTGGGTCAGGATGTACCTCTGCCATAACAACATCAGCACCAATCGCGATGGCTGCCTTAGCGGCTGGCAAAAGAAGATCACGGCGACCAGTAGAGTGAGTCACATCAACCGCAACAGGTAAGTGTGTTTCCTTTTTAAGAATAGGCACACTGGAAATATCTAGAGTGTTTCGCGTTGCTTTTTCATAGGTCCTAATCCCGCGTTCACATAAAATAATTTGACTATTCCCTCTGGAGTGAATGTATTCAGCAGCATAAATCAATTCTTCAATTGTGGCTGAAAGCCCTCTTTTTAGCCAAACTGGACGATCCACGGACCCCGCTGTTTTTAGGAGATCAAAGTTCTGCATATTGCGGGCCCCGATTTGAATAATATCCACATAGTCAAGAGCCACTTCAATGTTCTCCGGACTAGTGATTTCACTGACGACAGCCATATCCAACTCATCAGCCACTTGTCTTAGGATTTTAAGACCTTCAACGCCTAAGCCTTGGAAGTCATAAGGGGAAGTTCTTGGTTTGAACGCTCCGCCACGGAGAAGTTGAAGGCCTTGATTTTTCATTTCAAGTGCGACTTCTCTTACTTGCTCATAGCTTTCCACAGAGCATGGCCCCATGACAAAATGAGTATTGCCATCCCCGATTTTCTCGCCCTTGACATCAATAACAGTGTCTTCTGAACGCTTTTCGCGTGATACGAGGAGTATTTTTTTTGTTTCTGTTTTTTGTAGGTCTAAACTCGCCTTAAATATTTGTTTGAATAAGTGCTGGAGTGTTGATGTTGAGAAAGGTCCTTCATTATTTTCTTTTATGGATTCAAGTAATTGGGTTTCACGTACGGGGTCAAAGCGTTTTGTCCCTTGTGTTTCCTTTATTTTACCAATACTATTTACAACTTCACCACGTTTGTTTAATAAACTTAAAAGTTCAAGATCAATCTCATCAATTCTTTTACGCAATGCTTCTAAACTTTCAGCCATTAGATACAATCCTCCCAATTTAATAACCTTGTACACTATCATCATAAAATTTTATTTATTTCTGCTAATATTGTCTCAAAAGATAAACAAACTTAAATGTTCTGTCAAGTCTTTTCCACTTTAAACAGTCAAAGAATATTTGGAAGAAAACGCTATACATCAATAGTTAAAACGTTCCCAGCCATCGAATAAATTTATTTTTCGAGCCTATTCTTTAATAAGGCTTATCTTGGTAAAAGTAATTCGGCATCACAAGATCGTCACTATAACGACGATGAAAAACATGAGTGGTCGCCGAAGCTAAAGGCGGTACAAGCCAAGACCACCTGCCCGTCACTTCACGCCCTGCTTGCTCTTCATTTTTTTCAAAAACTTTAAACTGACTTGCAGCCGTGTGATGATCGACAATACTGACACCCATTTTATCAAATGAATCAAGAACCGCAAGATTCAACTCGACCAGGGCTTTATCCTTCCATAATGAGCGATTGGAATGGATGGGAAGCCCAAGCTGTTTGCCAATCATAGGTAATAAATTGTAACGTGTTTCGTCCGCAAGATTTCTTGCCCCTATCTCTGTCCCCATGTACCAGCCATTAAAAGGAGCCGCGGTATAATTAATCCCTCCGATTTCTAAACGCATATCAGAAATGATCGGGACCGCGTACCACTTGACCTCCAAGCTGTCAAATAAAGAAACAGTCGGATGCTCAATAGGCACCTCTAAAATAATGTCCTGCGGGATTTCCAACCATCGCGGCTCATGACTTCCCACTTGAATAACCAGTGGAAGGATGTCAAACGCGGTGCCTTGCCCTTCCCAGCCGAGGGCCATACAAGCTTTAGTAAACGCAATAGAATGGGGATCACCAATAATCCCCTTGTCTGTTTCATATCCAGCATATCTTAGCAGTTGGTGGTTCCATATTTTAAGTTGAAAATGGTCGGACTTTGGTTTAAATAAAGTGATGGTGGGTCGAATTTTCCCTCCATTTGTCGCCAAGCGAATATGGTCAAATAGGCTTACAAAAATCTCATCGGGTTGATCGATTGACCGGGCATCAATGACATTGAGTCGCTCCCAAAACAAACGGCCAATGCAACGATTAGAATTCCGCCAGGCCATTTTAGCCCCGTGACGGAGTTCCTCTGAAGTATGTACATAATAACCAACATGATCAATAGACTCTTTTATTTGGAAGATTCTAGCGTCCGTTTCTTCAGCTGTTTTCCCTAATTCCTTATAGCACCTCTTTATAAAGTCTGTTGCTTCTTTCAGGAGTTCCGATGCCCTATGACTGCTATTTCTTCTCCCCATACAAGAGCCCCTTTCCATCTTCCCTTATATCATACCAGAAATGATGACAATAACACTCATCGTATGCTCAAAATGTAACCGCTTATTTTATAAGGTGTGACAAAAAAAGTCAAGTTTATTATTAAACTTTATCAATTCTATGGGGTATAATTAAGATAATAAATAATTTATATATAACGGGGTGGGGTCTTTGTTGGCATCTGAAAAAATTAAACATCGCAAAATGTCTAAAGCCGAATTTATAAGGCGAATGATCTTTATTCTCATCGGGGTTTCTTTAGAAGCTGTTGCCCTAGAGATATTCCTCGTTCCCAATGGGATTATTGATGGGGGCATTACCGGTATCTCAATTATGCTTTCACATATTACAGGGCTCGCGCTGGGTCTATTCCTATTTCTTCTTAACCTTCCTTTTATGATTTTGGGTTACAAGCACATGGGGAAAACGTTCACGATCACATCCTTAGGGGCTATTGTCGTCCTTTCTCTATTAACCGTTCTTTTCACTGAAGTCCCTGCTTTTACACAAGATCCACTTCTAGCAGCAGTATTTGGCGGAATTTTTCTTGGGATCGGCATTGGATTAGTCATTCGTAACGGCGGGACATCAGACGGAACAGAAATCGTAGCCGTCCTTTTCAATAAGTCCATACCCTTTTCAGTCGGTGAGACTGTTATGTTTTTCAATATTTTCATTCTTGGTTGTGCAGGGTTCGTTTTCGGATGGAACCACGCGATGTATTCCCTCATCGCATACTTTATCGCCTTTAAAATGATTGATATTACCGTAGAAGGACTCGAATCCTCTAAATCGGTATGGATTATTAGTGATAAACATACTGAAATCGGTGATACCTTAAATGATCGGCTTGGACGAGGGGTCACCTACCTTAATGGTGAGGGAGCTTATTCCGGTGATGACAAACAAGTCATTTTTACTGTAGTGACGCGTTTAGAAGAGGCTAAACTCAAAAATATTGTCAATGAGATTGACCCTTCTGCCTTTCTTGCTATCGGGGATATCCATGATGTTAAAGGCGGTAACTTCAAGAAACGTAATATTCACTAATCGATTGAAACCTTTGCTCTTTTATCAGAGACTAAGTCAGTCAGAAAATTCAAGAAAACAGCGAACAATGATCCATGTGTATGAAATTAATACACGGATTGCTGTTCGTTTTTTCATTTAGCCATTATTTGTTCAATTACCTTAAAGGAATTTTATCAGAATCACTTGGATAGATTTCGACAAAGAGTCTATTTTTCCTTCAAAAACTAAAAATACTCGCTCTTGAATTCTATCGTAAACCTTTTATATCACTGAGTACTTTATACTCCCTTATTGTTAGCAAAAATGTTTGCAAGTGAGCCCCACGTAAAAATGCGACTTCCCACCAAGAGGTAAAAAATCGCATTGTATCAACGTATATATGGTCGGGAAGACAGGATTTGAACCTGCGACCCCCACGTCCCGAACGTTCTTTACGTATGTATAAGCCGTCTCAAGTTAATTTAACGCTATTATACACGTTAATTCTAGCATTGGCAACCCGTACACACGATAGTTTTTCGTGGGCATTATCGTTTAATGATCGTCGTTATTTTGCGTTCAATGTACGAGATACCATGCGATAAAAGTTAATTGCGTCTGAGCGCACGTCAGCAACACGTCTCACCTTACGGTGGCTTTGCGTACCCCCGAAGTTTAAATTTTTTGCGCGCATTTAAGAGGCACCAGGTGAAGTGGGGCGAAATTCGACCGGCCCCCCCCATCGAAAAAAAGAGCCGACCCTACTGGCCGACCCTCTCCGCATATTCATTCACGATCTTATAGAACGTTGTCTTCTTTAATTCGAGTAGTCGCATGAACTCAACGCTTGTTATATCGTTGCCCTTCCATCGCGAGTAGTTATGTGCGAGTACCTTGCGTTGTTCTTCGCTTAGTGTATCAACGCTAACAGTCGGCCTACCTAACCGCTTGCCCTTCGCCTTTGCTGCGGCTATGCCTTCCGCCTGGCGTTGGCGTATGTCCTCGCGTTCCTTCTGCGCAACAAACGCAAGCACCTGCAATACGAGGTCACTAACGAATGTGCCTAGCGTATCTCTATACTGTCGCGTGTCTAGCAACGGCATATCAAGCACGCATATGTCAGCACCAATATTCTGCGTAATGTCTTCCCACTCGCGCTTAATGTCACGGCTATTGCGACCGAACCGATCTATCGACTTTACGAACAACACATCGCCTTCACTGATGACCCGTTTCATTATCGTATACTCATCGCGAATAAAGTCCTTACCGCTCACCTTATCGATGAATATATCACGATCTTCTAAGCCCTGCGCCTTCATTTCCGACAACTGGCGATCAATGTTCTGATCCGCACTACTTACGCGAATGTAACCTAGTTTGCGTTCGCCCATCCGTATCACTCCTTTAATTAAAGTATACGCCTATTTCCGTAAATGTCAATGTTATTTTACGAACGTTCATAAATTAATTTCAACGCATTTACGGTCGGTGATAACGAGTATTATTTATAGTCCGCGAAGGTATACTTTTACGGAAATATCGGAATGTGCATCGGCAACCCCGTGAGTTTTCGAAGGCCTCTCGCGGCGAACGCCAAAGCCGGTAAAATGTATTATGATGAACACCGCTGAACCTTACGAAATCCAGTTTCTTCTATGTAATACGCGAATAGTGGTCAATTGGTCGCCGCAATACACGGATTGCCCGAAAAATTTCCGAGGGGTCGCGCGTCAGCGGGTGTCAGCTAGTGAAACGCACATTTTCGCATATTAAAATTAATAATTAAAAAAGCCACCCATATTGGTAGCTTATACTCAAAACCTTATATAGGACATCATATTACCATTTTGAGTCTTTTGTAGTTCTTTAAATCCGTTGGACAAATAAAAATCCCTTAAGTTCGGTGTTGGGTTATATTCAACAGTTACAATCCTTAATGCTACACTCTCAAAAATTTGCTTACAAGCATGCAAAGCTTCTTTTAAAATTTCTTTACCTGGAACAATGCCCTTATATTGATCAGATCGCCCTAATTGAGCAATTAAAATCGACTCAAACCCAACAGCTTCTTTGTTTTGAACTAATCTCTGTTTTGTCGTTTTAGAAACATTGCCTTCAAATGCAAAATAGCTCGTCTTAAGGGTATAATAACCTATTATGTCAAAATTATTTTGCTCATCAATTACTAAATAAGTACGAGTGTAATGCCTATTCTCGCACTCTACAGCATTTTCATGTAAAAAAGACTCCACATCTTTATTGATTTCACATGTAAAAGAGGAGAGGTATTTATTAGTACTTTCCTCTCCTCGAGCATCAATAAATTTACGTAATTTAACTATTTCCATTATTGTCTTGAATCTAAAATGAAAGCCGCATGTTCGACGGTGTCTTTATCATGTCTTGCTTCACTTCTAGACAGAATGGCCGGTGGAGTCATGAGGATTTTTCTAGCCATAGATTCACTAATGGTATAGTTAATTACACTTACATCTTCATTTTTTAATTTTGTAGCCATATCTTTTTTCACCTCATCATAATCGCTCAATACTCTCACCACCTATAAATTAGTGCTAACAGTATATGCGAATTTTTTTAAAAGTATACTAACAAGCCTACGGACATGCTATTAATCTATAATTTATTATATCGCGACAACCATAATATTTCAAGCCAACTTTTATAATGTGTTACGCGCAGCACGCATACGGGCGATTTCCGCTTTCATTGCGTCTATGTCGCTTGTTTGCGTATTGTCAGCGCCTTTATTTTCGACCTCTAGCTTATCCGTTAGCATGCCGTTCATTTGCAGCACTAATTTTGCCATTGCCGCATTGCCTTCGGAAATCGCGTTATCTAGCATCGCGGTTACTAGCTCGTCGAGTCGGTCGTGTGAGTTCGTTACTACTGCGCGCTTGTATTCCGCTTGAAACAACGGGTCTTTACGCCATGATAATAACGTATTTCGATGCACGCCGAGTTCGTCCGCAATGTCCTGGTATTCACGGCGCTTTATTTTGCGTTCGAGTAACAATTCGATCGCTCGTTGTTGTGTTTCATCAAGTTTTTTCATTATCGTTTACCGCCTTTCATATTAAATTATTTCTTCTTAATTCCTGCAAAGTAGCTGTTAGTTCTCGATTTTGCCCCAAATCTACGATCCGTTTTATCCGCAATAAACGTGAGTAGCGCCTCCGCCTCAAATCCCGCAATATTGATAGTTGCTTTCATATTGCTTGGCATCGCAGGCGTTGTATTTCCGTTAGCTGCGCTTGATCTTTTGTTATTACTGTCACTGACGCCCGCGTAACTACGCCTTATTACTTGTTGATTATCAACCACCGGCATCGCAACTTGACCGACTTGTGGCGTTGCCGCTGCGCTTACTTTGTCGGCTGCCTTGCGTACCGTGCCGATTGACTTTTCCATGCCGACCGCGATGCCCGACGGTAGGTACTTACCGACTGTGTCGCTCATCAGACGCGATGGTGAGTGGATGCCGAAGAACGACGTAAACGCACCTTTGATCTTCGAGCCCACGCTCTTAGCCGCGCTGACTACCGAACCCACCGCCGAGGTGATTCCGTTGGCTAAGCCGCGAATGATGTCTTTGCCGATGCCAACTAAATCGATTCCTCCGAGATATTTCTTGATGTCAGCCCAAACGTTCTTAACCGTGCCCTTTATCGCGTTCCAAGCGCCTTTCCAGTCGCCTTTTAGCAGCCGCATGACCGTTTTTATTAAGCCGAGGATTATGTCTAGCCCCGCGCTAACTACCGTCTTAATAACACCCCACGCGACTTTAACAACGCCACTAATTATCGGCCATACCGCTTGGAAAACGCCTTTAATGACGCCCATGACCGCCTTAATGACGGACGCGACTATGCCGAAATAAGATCGTACCATTGAAACTATATCCGCACCGTTTTCCGCCCAAAACGCCTTTATTTTCGCTAGCTGGTCGCCCAGGAACGAAGTGACCGCGCCTATAATCTGCTTTGTTATCGTGCTGATAAACTGCACCGCCGTGTTCCACGCTTGCTTGATTGCCGCCCATGCCGCGTTGACCATACCGCGAAACCAGCCGACTTTTTTGTACGCGAGCACCAACGCGGTTACGATAAGCCCTATCGCTGCAACAATAGCGATAATAGGCAAGATAACCGTAGTAAATGCGGCTGCTGTTGCGGTCATGACTGAACCTAGCACCCCAAATCCGGTGATCATAGTCGGTAACATACCCGCGATAACTAGAAGTCCGCCTCCAAGTATAGTTAAAATCGGCACTAGAATCATGACTGCGGTGGCCGCTATTTGTATACCGTTGGGCAATTTTGCGAACCACGTACCCACCGTTTGCATGGCTGATGACATCGAACCAAGCGCATTTTTTAGCGGCTCGAATATTGGTTTGGCCAAGTTCTTCGCGAATATTTGGAAGTTCTCCTTGAGGTTTTGCAGTCGGCCGCTGAATGTGTCCGCTTGAGCAGCCGCCGATCCACCGAATGTTGATTGAATACCCTTCTGCAATGCCGGTAGGGCGTCGTCGGCCATCAACTTCCCGTTTGCAGCCATTTGCATTAAGTCTTTAATCGGCATTTTCATTGACTTTGACAGGAGTTGCCAAGATGGTATACCGCGTTCTGCGAGTTGTTGCATTTCCTCCGCGGATATTTTACCTTTCGCTTGAATCTGACCTATTGCGGTTACTACGCCGTCTAATTCATCGACACCACCACCAGTGCCGGCAACTGCGTCCGCGAGGTCCTTCATGTACTTTGTAGATTTTGTCGCGCTCATACCCATCGCCATTAGTCGCTGATCGCCTTTAAGCATCGATGGGAAATCAAACGGTGTTTTTACAGCAAAATTTTGAAGGTCGGCCATGACATCTTTGGTTTTACTCGCTGACTTCGTGAAAACGTTGAGCCCTACCTCCGCTTGCTCCATATCCGCTAGGTACTTGGTGCCGATACCTAGCGTGGCTCCGACTGCAGCGCCCATGCCTGCCCCGAAAGCCATTACTCCCTTACCCAGTGTTTTAGTTTTCTCGGCTATACCGCTAACTTGCCTATCAAGGTTGTTCATAGTCTGGGAAAAATTATCAATAGCACTTATACGGTACGAAAGGTTCAAAGACATTTCAACTCACCTTCCTTTCTAGTTTGACTTTGACTAACTTTGACCTTTGTGGTAAATAAAAAGAGCAACCCATCATAGGTCACTCTTAATTCGTGCGGTTAAATTTTCTTGATAAGCCAACGCGTGTTTCTTCGCCTGCTCCATCTTGCGCACCGCCTTAATATGCCGACCTTTAATATGCGCCTGGAACGCATCCCTTGCTGCTCTAAATGCACGCAATAAATGCGGTAAGTCAGCGCGTTCAATTTCGGTTAACTCTAACGCCTTCATTTTCTCGATACCTTCTTCGAGCTGCGCTTTGGCCCATTCGCACTTTTCTCGCATGTTGGTTTCGTTTACCGTTGCGTCAAACTCGCGACCAACACCATCGAAGTATTTTGCGTTGATTGCTTGTAGTTGCTCAAATCCGCTCATTTATTTCCCCCGCTTTCTCATATCGGCACCGAACGCTGAGCCACCACTTGCTTGTTCCGGCGCTTTGACTTCGCCTTTCATCGCGTTGTGCTGATCGTCACTGTGAATCAGATACGGATTACCAGCGCCGCTCAACGAATGTTCTTTCAACTCGCGAATACCGTTGAGGATCGGTTTAACTTGCTCACGTAATTTGGCCGCTGTCCTTACCGCTTCGCCCTTTTTAGTCCATAACTCCTCAAGACGCGCTTCCTCGGCGTCACTAATGAAGCCTGCGCTCGGTGACAACTCGTATATTCGACGGTCGATTAAACGTCCTTGCTCTGCGTAGCTTTCCGCCTCACGTTCTACCGATAACTCGAGCGGCTTGAGTGCTTCGTTCACCTCGCTGACAAGGACGCGGCTTTCTGTGGCCAACGCTGCGTGCTCGGCCACTTTGGTGAGGTACGCCTGCTTTGCGTCGAGTATCGCTTGACGGATTGCCTCGTCTTTCTTGCGCTTGGCTTCGAGTTCCTTTGTCGCTTCCTTTCGGATTTTCTCCGCTAGTGCAGCCGATTGTTGCGGGTCATACGATTGTTTGTGTTTTTGCTGATACTCCGCGATTTCAATTTTACGTTTCATGGCAGCGATTGCCTTGTCCGCCTTTTCAAGCGCTTTGTCATCGGCGTCAGCGAGCGCATCAAGGCGATCACTTTCGAGGTTTTTTAGTTCCTCTTTATACACCTTTACCTGCGCGGTCAACTCGTCTAGGCTTGTTTCCCTCGCTTCTTTGAATTCTTGGTACTCCCGCAATGATTTAAGCATCCCCATTTACTCATCCGCTCCCTTTTCATTTTCCATCGCCTGCATTCTCGTGTTTACTTTCATGATCTCGACCATTGCGCGTGTATCTCGTCCATCGCGCGCTTGATAATCCGCGGTCATTTCGTCGTATTTTGTTTTAAGTTCGTCGTAGGTCATGCCCATGTAAGGGTCAGCCGGCTTATTAATTTCGTAATCTCCCTGCGAGATTTCCGTCGCCGCTTCGGTTATTCGCTTGCGTGCCACACGATACTCGCTATCGGTAACATTGCGATATGGCTTAAACGTTCCATCGTAACTACTAATCGTTTGCTTGCATTCAATAATCTCGCGTTCTAGTTTGGCGCGTTCCTGCGCCCACTGTTCCGGTGTCAATTTAACTCACGCTCCTTTGTGGTAATTCGTCGTAATAATTGCTATTCAATTCAGTAGGTTCATAACCAGCATTCCGGCAATATTTAAGCGCCGACTCCAATGACTTGCGGGCTGCCGATCCTCGTTTTACTCTTTTGTACTCATAATCCCACTCGAATACTTTAGCGCCACTTTCGTTTTCGATTATTTCAACTTTAGCGCCGTATACTCCACACATCGCAACTCTTACATGGTGATTAATCGTCGCTGTCAGCTTTCATCCGCCTCCGTATTATTTAGATTTTTGAACATGCGATCAGTCCAATTTTTACCGTCATGCTTTTTAGCGAAGTATTTCTGCTTTTTATAGCGATGCTGCTGTCGTTGCGTCATCCGGTCGAATCTCGCTTGCTTGCTATTTTTCCGTGGCATCGAGCACTCTCCTATAACGTCTTAATTAAGATTCATAACCAAATAGTCTAGGTCGATATTAAAAACGCCACACGGCTTATATACGGCGCTCAAAACGGGCATTTTTTGCTTAAAAGCGTCTTAATGCTCGCCTTTATTTTGCTGGTAGTAACGCCGATTCCTAGCGGCCTTGTTTTCCGCCCTGACTTGCGCGGCACATGACTCGCAATACACTTGCCGATTAGACTTGCGCTCATACGGTTGCTCACACCGCTTGCACACCGCGTTTGGCTTGTCGCCCCAATACGCTGCCCCGAACGCCTGCCAGTAGCGCGCTTTTAGTTTGTCGTCGGCGGGCAAGACCGCGTTCTCGAAATAAGCGCAGCGACCAAAACCGTCACCCTCGCGAAAAAACGGACATTGATTGCAGCCGGGCGATGTTTCGAGGTGACACTTGCCGTCGCGGTTATATGTGGCGCAATGGCTTTCTACGTGCTTTTGTAAGTCGTTTTTTAACACTGTAAATCGTCCTTATGCGTTTCGTGCCGTCCTTAACGTCTTGTTATTTGTTTGTCCGGCGATGGTTGGCCGAGTGTTTACGGTACTCGTGTCCGGTGGTTCTGCGCCCTGCCAACCCAGGGCATTCGATTAATATTCGCGTTCGTTGACTAGCGTATATTTAGGCGGTCGCGGTGAGGAAATCGGAATACCGTTCTTATTGAGCGGTAATGGTTTACGCGGCTTGCGCGATTGCTTGCGGCGCCCGTGCGGTTTATTTCGGCTGTTCATCGGTTACACCTCTTTTTAATATTTTTGTATATAAAAAGCCCCTTCGATTTTTAACGTCGAAAGAGCTTACTTACAAGCCTGCAAACATTTGTAAAATTGTATTATCATAACCGTTCTCGCCTTGCAGTCTGCTAAATATTCGCGGATTAAGAATAACGAGCGTATCGCGTCCGTCACCGTCATCGGAATTCTCTAGAAGCATAGCGCGGCGTTCGACTGTGACTAACGCCCCAGCCTTTTTTAATCTACGCAACACTTCTTCAACCTTTTGACGTGATATGCCAACACACTTTGCGATTTGGGTTTTATTCATGTAACGGACATCCTGGGCCACTTCCTCGAAAGGATTCTCGCAAATAAGATTTGTTTCGTAATGAACAAACGGCGTTAGCTTATATAGAAATCCCGCTTCGGCCGCACTTAGCTTCAAAGTCTTCAAGGTTGTGTGAAATGTTTTTACTAGCATAGCCGCATCTCCCCCAGCTTTTTTTCTAAAATGGTAACGGTCATTTATTCGATAATAACCACTGTCGGTCTGCTCCAACACATCCGCATCTTTGAGTTTACTTAGCGCTGTCCTCGTGTGCTTTACGTGTATTCCGAATATTTTCGCGATTCCTTTATCATCTAGTGGCATTGGATTCCGTCCCTGTATCCCTATAATGTTAGTCTTAAAATGGATATACGGCTGCAACATGAGAATATATCCGCAAAGTTTATTCGATAGGTTATCTGTAACCTCGTGCATGTTTCTCATGTGGCTAAACGTAAAATGTCGCTTGTCGCGCTTTCGGTGCCCAACCGCCCGCTTGCGTTCAGTCGCTTCTGCGGACTCTAACATAAATATCCGGCCCGCCTCGTCCTTGCCGTAGCCGTTGTCGCCGATTGGCGTAACTTTTCCGATCGGCTTTTCACTTAATAATCGTTGAATTCTACGGTGCATTTCACCCATTCCTGTCGTCCCCCCTAAATATGTGTCACCTTTTTGTCCAATATACCCCAAACTGTGTCACCTTTTTGTCCACCTCTTAAATAGCACTTTTACCCCCAAAAACCCCGCTATATCAAGGTTTTTCTCCATTTTCCTAGCTCCCGTCAATTTGATTGTATCTTTATCTTCTATACAGTTACTAACGTCAAAACCGTTACGCGATGAAAGGAATAGCGGCATTAATCGTTATTAACGTTTGTAAAAGACAAAGGCAGGGCTAACGCCCGCAGGCAAAAACCGCCTGCCATACAATCTCTTTAACCGCGTAAGAATTTAAATATAAAGTACATACGCGATAAAAAGTATATGGCGGGCTGAGCGAAGCGAAGACCCGCGCTAAGGCGATAGGCTTAGCTGATCTCTTGTTCTTGTTCCGGTTGCTCCGACTTAATATCGAACTTTTCGTAAATATCGATTATCTGTTGTAACTTCGTAGGCGTAAGATTAAGTTCCCGCGTAATCCCAGCGCACACCTTATCGGTTATTGATCGTTTATTGTGTTCGATCTGATTAATGAACGCGTCGGACACGTCACACAATGCGCCAATATCGGTTTGTGTAAGTCGATATACTTTGCGAATTTTAAATAATTGGTCAGCCGTGATCTTCATTTCGTTTCCCCCTTCGGTTAGTTTTTTCTAACTTAATGCTATTAAAAAAGCCCCGACCGAATGGCCGAGACTAACTATCTCTATAAGGCAATACCAGCTAATAAGGTAAATTATCGGGTTCCCTATTAGTCATAGGCAGAAGTAAGATAAAAGTTCATATTCTCCCCCTTATAGCCACGGAACTCCCCCGAAAGTTCACGTACACACTAAAGGTGAGTTTTCGCGATAATGTTCACGAACCAAAATTAGTACTCATTAGTAGCCTTCATACAAGCGCTAAAGCTCACCCTTCTCATATGTTCTAGTACGCCTGCTGGAGCGAAAGTTCATTCTCTGCACTTATTACCCACTTAAAGAAATAACTGTTCACACGCCATCACTACGTATAGCCAACTAAAGGGGTAAAATATAAGTTAATCTCGTAAACTTCCCTCATAGTGCTTAGCCATGAAAACAGTAATAATACACGGTTATCGTTAAATTCCCCTTCATAGTGCATAGATACAAAATCGCATAAAATATCGGGTCCTCAATACGTATAACCAACTAAACGCCTAAAATGTAAGGTCGAAACGCAATTTGTAACACAAACGTAATAAAGGCGCCCCGTTTGCCGCCGAGACGCCCTTCACCGTTAGTTAGCCGTTGCAGCGGCCTTCTTTTCGGTTGCCCATTCTATTTCGCGCTGACATTGCCGTGCCAGCCATTCGTTTCCCCTACGCTCTGCCTCAGTCTTCACTCGCGTTGCCGTCGCGATTAGCTCGTCAAAATCACGCGCATCCATTGCCGCCACACCCTCCCGCACCGCTGTCGCATCCTGGATCGATCATTACGCCATTCCTCCGCGAATCATATCGACCAACGCTTCGGCCAACCTCGGTGTGGATGCGATCGTTTTGTAAAGGTTGTGCGGTAAGCTACTAGTTTCGAGTGTGACGGAAAATCTATCTTCAAGATCGTAGTCAATAAATACCATGTCTTCGTGCTCTGTCGGCTGCACCTCGTCGATAAAGAGCTGGGAACCATCTTTCCCATCAAATGACATCACGAGATCATAATCGATTAAGACGCCAGTCATACTTTCGTGGATTTCAATTTCGCCCGTATACATGCAAGTTACTTTATCGCGGATTCTCACTGGTTTCGGTTGAAATACCTCCGCACTAATCCATTCTACTGCCATAATAAATCTCTCCCTTTGCTTCTTTTATTTTTTGTTTAGATCCAAAGACTCGATAAACTCTGCTACAGACATGCCCGCAACTTCTTCAAGCTTATAATTTGCCGGCGCCGGGTGATCGAATACCGCGCGTTGTGTGTTGTCTCTCAAGTATGTATGATTGCGGCTTGTTGGTATCACGCGTTCAGCGGTTAGGTCATCGCCAACAACGCGTAGGGTCAAGTTATCTCCTAGTAATAACGCGCGATCAGTAGAGTAAATCAGCTTACCGTCCCCATCGCGCTCAATGCTTACAACCTGTACCATACGGCTCATTGTTCGCGCTTCCTTGCCAATCGTACTGAAACGATCTCACTAACATACCCATAAGTAGCAGCTGCCAATATGAAACTACCAACAATTACTAAAGCATCCATAATTCCCACTTGATACCCTCCTATTTAACTACTGTAGCATGACTTCTGTATCTGCTTCTTATTATATGACTTCAGGAGTAAAACGTCAATAGTAATATTGAAATTTTTTTAAGAATAGTATAACTTGTAGAGTAAGACTACAGAACGGAGTGGAGAATAATGGGGAAAATTAAATTTACACTTGGGGAAACTATAGAGAAAATGGGTGATAATATAACCAAAAACAAAATCGCTGTAGAATCTAAGGTAAGGCCAGCGACTATCGCGTCATTAGTAAATGGAGATGCAAGGAGGATCGAACTTGACACTCTAATAAATATTTTGGACGCCTTAAATAATCTTAACGATGGTAATGAAAAAATAGGAATACATAATATAATAGATTACGAGAAATAGGCGCCTCAACGGGCGCCCTTTTTATGCCTTCTTACGTTTAACCATCGCCACTAACTCGCTTATCTCGCGAACCTGGATAACCGGCAGCCCCCGAAAAGCCGACGTATCATACCGTTTCTTGCTAACGATGACAATATACGGAAATGTTTTTTTGTTCTTCGCCTGCCACTCCGCGTACTTCCACTTACCTTCGCGCTTAAACGCCTCATATCGCTTCAATTTGGCGTCAAACTCCCGCTTGCTATACGATGCCGACAGCTGCACCTCGATGTAAAATGGCGTGCCTGCAAAGACCGCGAGGGCGTCCGGCTCGATGTCGCCTTTGTCGTATTTTACCTCGACGTCAAACCGCTGGACCGCAACATTATGGATAAGCGTATTGTAGACGTTACATATTGCGAGATAATGCGGAATCTTTTGGCTGTCCGGCTTTAATCGCGAGCCAGCCGACTTGTATAGATACGGTTGCTCGGTCGTAATTGCGTCGATATAGCCACGATCGCGCAGTCGCTTGAGCACAAGGTTGGCTGACGTTGCAGGCTTTGAGAGGTTCCCGAAGTGTATCGAGGCTATCTGATCGCGTGACATTACCCGAAAACGCTCGAGGTCGGCTATGATCGCTTTGTCACGTTTACGCATCGTCATCACCGCCTGCAAAACCGGCAGGGCTATCGCCGAGCAAGCCTAGTGGGTCGTTAAGGGTGGGTACAGGATACTCTCCCTTGTGAGGGGAGTCGCTACTATCGACACCCCTTCGCTTATACGGCTTCAACAATGCCCGCGCCTTTTCCACGCTCAAGAACGGCCCTTGCAATATTTCAAGTTGCTCGCGTTTGAGGTAAAAACGGCCGCGATCTTCGATACTTATTTCCGCAGCCTCTCCGCTCCCGATTGTTATTCGCGAGTTGATTGCGTCAGCTGCACGGAAAGCCATGCGCACGGTTAGGTTTTGTTTGAGTCTGCCGTTCATAACGTCCTTATCAGCGCGTTGTTGGCTCAACACAAGGTAAACGTCCAACGCTCGCCCTATGGCGCTTATATCCTCAACAACGCGCATGACGGCCTTTTCCTCACGTAGCAACGCAAACTCGTCAATAGCAACCACGATAGCCGGCGGCGGGCTAGGTAATTCGCTTATATGCGTGAGCTCATGTTCGTTCAGCAACTTGCCGCGTTTCTTGAGTTCACCGTCCACCCAATCGAGTTGCTTCGTGAGTTCCCCGGCGTTATAACAGACCGCCTCAACGTGCGCCAAGTTGCGAAAGACGTGAAACTCCGACATTTTAAGGTCGCCGAGCACCAGCCGCAACTGATCGGGGCCACGCGATAGAATGAGTTGCGTAATGACCGACCTTAATTGCGTTGATTTCCCTGCGCCAGTTTCGCCAGTTATCAGCAAGTGCGGCGTAAGGGCCATATCGTAGGTCACTAGCTCACCTACGCGGTTAATGCCGCAGATAATAGGCAAGCGATGGTCCGTGTCAGTGTAGGCGTAGTCGAATTGCGAAGGCATGCGCCCTTTATACACGTTCACCACAAACCGCTTGAGGTTCCCGCTTATTTCCGTTTGCGTACCGAGGTACTGCTTAAATACATAATCATTTTTTGCGACAAGCTCGGGATCTACTCCGTTGGGCAACGTAAAGACAAACTCGGTGCGCTTGTCGAGGTAACGCACGCTATGAATAGTCGGTAGTATTTCGAGGTCCTTCGCTTGGCCACGTCGCTTTATTTTTCGCGTGAGTCCTGCCGCCTTAAATGCCGACTTTAATTTCGATTTGTTGCGATTACCGAGTAACAAGTCAAGTACGCTCATTGCCAAAACCTCCATAACGGATTATGCAAGAATAGATAACCGACACCAAACACACAAGCAGCGATTATTAATACCGAGATAATCATGCCGAACCTTTCCGCTTCATCCTCATTGCGTTTATACAGCTTACGCTCATATATTGCCGAGCCGATTGCCAGGACGCCCACTCCTATTACTATCGCGAAACCCGTTTTCATCATCGGCGACATTTGGAAAAGGCTTGCTATGGATATTGGTGTTCCTAGTGAATATAGGACTGTTGCTGCTGATTTATTAATTGGTACCCTTTTACCATTTATAAATTTCTTGAAGTCATAACTCTCAGTCCTCACTCTTCCTCCACCCTCTCTATTAAACAAATTTCCGTTTTACCGTCATACCGCGAATATAACGGCGAAAACCAATGTTTTTGCTACTCGAGTAGGTGCTTATGTTTTAACTTACGTTGCCCCGCTTGTACAATATTCACAAAAAGTTGTGAAAGGCTCGTATAAATTTGTGAAAGATGGACGAGAATGTCATATAAAAGGAGAGTGATAGACTTGTTCGGGTTAAATAAAAAGAGGTCAAAACTTGGTAAATGGATTGATCGAAATGGTTTTACTCAAGAGGATTTAATCGAAGAATCAAAGGTTAGTAGAAACACAATCAGCAAAGCATGTTCTGACCCTGACTATGTTCCTACTGGAACCACCATGAAGAAAATACTAAAAGCCGTGCGCAAAGTAGACCCTAGCGCAAAGAGTACGGACTTTTGGGATATTTAGTTATTTAATCGCAGGGTGCACGAAATAAGTATCGGCTACCGTTTCGAAATTGTTGTAGTCGAAGTTTTTCCAGTTAATCTTATCCGCTGTCTTGCGCGTTAGCCCGATCTTAACAACGGTATCGTCCGACTCGTTGCCGTACTGGTCTTGTAGCGTTAACTGCCACATAACCGTGACTTGGCTGACGTTCTTATCCGCGTATAGCTTAGCGAGCAGGTCGCGCGAATCCATAAGTATGCCTTTACGTGTCATGTTCTTCGTGAGGTTTTCGCTGCCCTTTAACGTGGCAATAACGACCTTATCCTTCGCGTTGTCCTGGGTCGAGGCATCGTCGTTCACTTCGACTTTGACCACGTTTTTCTTGCCGACGTCCTTCGAAATAATCGACTTAATCTTATCGGACTCCGACTGTTTAGGCTTCGGCTTTGGCTTGGCGACGGTTTCCGTTGCTTTGGCGGCCGGCTTAGCGCTTTCCTCATCGTCACCAAACACTGCCCCAATTGCGCCGAGTATAACTATCACCGCGATCACGATAAACCACCAACGCCTATAAAACGGTTTCTTCTTTTTGCCTTCTTTCATTCCATATTCCCCCTTTTCATTAAAGTTAATATATTTTGGTTAAATTGTAAATATTCGCTATCCTTGCGCAAGCCAGTCGTATGCCCTTCGTGTTTCTGCGACCTCTTTGCGTCGAATGACAGCTAACATTCCGCGTAGAGCTCCGTAGAAGTAGCCGCCAAGCTCGCCCTTAACGCGACCCACCTTGAACGCAAACACCGATTCTTTGAACGCTTGTATAACGGTGTCCATGACGTGCTCTAGCGGTATTTCTAGCGCGCTTTTGGCATACGCTGCCTTAACGGTCCCCCATAGTCGATAAATGCGATACGCCCCGAAGAACGGCTTGCACGCTTTTGTAAACGCGTTATGTATGTGAGAAGGCGTAAAGGATTCGTCGAGGTTATGCGCGTTCCTTACGTCTTTTTTATCTACGGTGTTTTTCAATGTTTCTTTTAATTCAACCGCCTTCTTATCCGTGCTGTCATGCGGTTTCTCAGCGATTGGACGACCGGTAATTTCCTCCGGTAACTCCTTACGCGTGATTATGTAAACGTAATGACCACGACCACCTTGCTTGCGCTGTGTTGCGATGCGCTTAATCATGCCGCAGTCCTCTAGCGCCTTGAGCGCCGTTCTGACCGTCTTGTCGGATTTGTCCGCGTATTTACCGATGGTGGCGCATTTAAGCCACGAGACGCCAGGAAACACGCATGAGTAGCGTCCTAGTAGCTTAAAGATAGCGACGGCTGATTTCGTGAGGCTCGCTTTGTGCTCGAATAGGTGAGCGCGAATAGACTCGTTTAATTGCTCGACCGAGCCATGCGACTGATATTGCGCATAGTCGCGGTAATAGTGACGTGTAGATTCGACTGTCATTCCGGTTTCCCTCCGTTTAGAAAAACCGCGCAGACCACTTGCGAATTTGTTAGATTCGCGTTAAAATAACATTAAATAGTTTTGTTCGGGTCGTAGGCGTTGGCGCGCCTGCGGCTTTTCTTTTGTTTAATTTTATAATCGTTTAATCGGGCTAAATTCCGAGTGCTTTTCTTGTACATCTGCGTCGGTCATCTGCACGTACCGACGAACCATATCCATAGAGCTATGGCCGAGTATTTTTTGCAACGTCATCACGTCGCCATGATTTAGTAAGTAATACTTCGCGAAAGTGTGCCTAAGGACGTGCGGCGTTACACGGCTCTTTATCTTCGCCTCTTGCGCGTATTTCCTTAGCCTTTGCCTCAAACGGTGAGGATCGAGTTTATTACCGTAAACCGAAAGAAATACGTTAGGGTCCGCATATTCGGGCATCGTCTTAGCTTCCGCTCTCAATTCACGCAACAAGCGGCTTGTCCTTCGACTAAAGGGGACATAACGCGTCTTACCGTTCTTCGCTATCTTCCCGCGAATCTCTATCACCGACGACTTAAAATCGATATAATGCCACGTTAGGGTTAGCGCTTCAGATATGCGCAAGCCGCAATCCATCAACAATGTAATAAGTACATAATCGCGAAAGCCTGCATACGTGCGCTGATCGGGCGCCTTTAACAGCTTCTTTACTTCGTCGATCGTAAGCGCGGTAACATTGTCGAGGTCGTTCCGCTTGGCCTTAATCCGATCAAACGGATTAAACTCATGCCCCAGGTATTCTTCGTC
Source organism: Pullulanibacillus pueri (assembly GCF_014639255.1). Taxonomy (GTDB): domain Bacteria; phylum Bacillota; class Bacilli; order Bacillales; family Sporolactobacillaceae; genus Pullulanibacillus; species Pullulanibacillus pueri. The sequence continues at coordinate 24,670 of NZ_BMFV01000025.1, read as the reverse complement.
AATCCAAAACGTGAAGGCTGACCGCACAAGCTGCACGATTGTTGCAACGGTGGCAGGCGCAAGCCCCTTCGTCTTATATTGCTGCTTGACGTAGTGGTTCCCCGCGTGTTTAACGTGATCTTTCCGCAAATATGAAACGTAAGCCCTTGCGGTGGCTGTGTCGTATTCATATGGCTTTATTCCGTTGTCTGCGTTGTATTTGGTAAACGTTTTGAAGTAATCGCGTCGCCTAATAAGCGTGGATTCTTGTACGCCATTGGCTTCGCATGATTCGAGGTAAATCGAAATGAGGTCGTCCCAATCGAACGATAAGTCGGTAGAATAGTTTGCAGTATTCTTGCTACGGTATAGCTTCGCTTTTCTTGCGCACATAAAAAGGCCGCCTCCTTATAAAAGAGACGACCCGTATTGTTGCGACCCCTACGGTAGTTTTCCGATGGGCATATCGCTTAATGAACGCAGTAGTGGTCGGGAAGACAGGATTTGAACCTGCGACCCCCACGTCCCGAACGTGGTGCTCTACCAAGCTGAGCCACTTCCCGTTAAAAACTTTTTCGTTTCTGTGCTTGGTTTTGGTATGTTCGGAATGCTTTCCGCATTCCTCAGCGTCGCTTACTCATAGATAATTTTACTTAATTGCCACCCTAGCCTCAGATAGCTTATCACGCTGCCTCTCGGCTAGTGCGCTGAAGCTTATGCTTCGTAGCTTACCTTAGTTAGTTCGGAATGCTTTCCGCATTCCTCAGCGTCGCTTACTCATAGATGGTTTTACTTAATTGTCACCCTAGCCTCAGATAGCTTATCACGCTGCCTCTCGGCTAGTGCGCTGAAGCTTATGCTTCGTAGCTTACCTTAGTTAGTTCGGAATGCTTTCCGCATTCCTCAGCGTCGCTTACTCATAGATAATTTTACTTAATTGCCACCCTAGCCATAGATAGCTTATCACGCTGCCTCTCGGCTAGTGCGCTGAAGCTTATGCTTCGTAGCTTACCTTAGTTAGTTCGGAATGCTTTCCGCATTCCTCAGCGTCGCTTACTCATAGATGGTTAGACTAGAGTGCTCTAAAAAGCTGAGTTACTTCCCGTTAAGACTATTTTTTGGTGCGGATGAAGGGACTCGAACCCCCACGGCTGTAAAGCCACTAGACCCTGAACCTAGCGCGTCTGCCAATTCCGCCACATCCGCAAATCAATAACAAAAATATTATAAACCCATCTACTAAAAATGTGCAAGGAAAAGGTTAGAAAACTTGGCTTCCGCCAAGCCTTAATGGCGAAAGCCTAAGTTGCACTTATAAGGTCTTCCACTAGGTTATACATTCTGACGTTATAAAAACAGGATCAGAGGCGGCAGTTTGCCGTCCTCTTCCCCTTTATTATAATTAAGACTGCAATTTCTTCACAGCGGCTTCTAACCGTTCCATCGCTTCTTCAAGTATGGAACGGGGACAAGCGAAATTGATCCTCTGGAAGCCTTGGCCTTCAACTCCAAAGCTATCCCCGTCATTTAAGCCTAATCTTGCTTCTTTAATCACAAAATCACGCAAGGCTTGTCCTGAAAGATTTAACGCGCGGAAGTCTAACCATCCAAGGTAAGTGGCCTCAGGCACCCGCATTTTAATCTCTGGTATTCTTGTCTTTAAAAAGTTGGAAATATAGTCAGCATTCCCTTTTAAATACTCAAGAAGCTCATCCAACCATGTATCTCCATGTGTATAAGCCGCTATCATGGCCTCTAAACCAAATAGATTAATGCTATTAAGCCCAAATTTAGCTGAAGTTGACTTAAATTCATCAAGGATTTTTGTATTATTTGAAATCACAATGGATGAAAATAGGCCGGCCAAATTGAAGGTCTTACTCCCCGCAATGAAGGAAATGCTTTGCTGAGATAGTTCTTCTGGCAAAGTATAGAAAGGAGTATGTGCCCCTTTTTCATAAACTAAGTCCGAATGTATTTCATCTGAAACAATGATGACTCCATGCTTACGACAAATCTCGGCAAGTTGCATTAATTCCTCTTTAGTCCAAACGCGTCCAATAGGATTATGTGGGTGACATAAAATGAGCATCTTCGTCTTCGCATCAATTTTCCGTTCTAGATCTTCAAAATCCATTGTATAATAGCCATCATTTTCCTTAAGTGGATTCTTAATGAGATGGCGCCCTAAATCTTCTACCGATGAATAGAAAGGAGGGTATACGGGTGTTTGTATGACAATCTTATCCCCCGGTTTTGTAAAAGTCTCCACAGCCATGCGTATGCCAGGGACAACACCTGGAATCGTTCCTAACCATTCTTTTGGGACTTCAGCATCGAATCGCCTCTTTAACCATCCTTGTATCGCTTCAAATAATTCTACAGGTTGCTTCGGATAACCATAGACTGGGTGCTGTGCCTTTTTTACAATAGCGTCTACAACTTCTGGCGGACAAGCAAAATCCATATCTGCTACCCATAGTGGCAAAACGTCTTCTGTTCCAAAAACTTCTTTACGGCTATCCCACTTTACTGCGCCCGTTTGCCTGCGCTCAATAATTTCATCAAAACGTGATACCAACCCGGCCACCTCAATTCTCTGTTTTTAACTATGTTATTTTCCGCTCCTTTTATATTATCATGAGAAAAACAAACCATAAAGTCTGCTGTCTGCCTGGAAAAAACAAGGCCATTTTTTTGCATTTTGGGTGCAAAGCATAATAATATAGAATCAGTACATAAATGGAGGTGTTTATAATGGCAAGTGTAACTTTTGGTGGAGATCCTGTAACTTTATTAGGTAATGAGGTAAGTGTAGGTCAACAGGCACCCGATTTCACTGTTTTAGCCAACGATCTATCAGAGAAGAAATTAGGAGATTTTAAAGGTGTTCGCATTATTAGTGCTGTGCCTTCCTTAGACACAGGGGTTTGCGATGCCCAGACCCGCAAATTTAATGAAGAAGTTGAAAAGTTAGACGATGTCACTTTATTAACAATTAGTGTTGACCTTCCATTTGCTCAACAACGTTGGTGCGGAAACGCTGGGCTTAATAAAGCCATTACATTATCCGACCATCGCGATCTATCCTTTGGACAAGCCTATGGTTTAGCCATTAAAGAATTAAGACTTTTAGCTCGTGCGGTATTTGTTATCGATAGCCAAGACCGCATCACTTACGTTGAATACGTCAGTGAGGTCACTAATCATCCTAATTATGAGGCTGCACTTAAGGCTGCTCAAGAAGCAAAATAAACATTGGGTCATTTATAGGCTGCCCGAGTCACAACGCTCGGCAGTCTTATTTTATGTCCGTGAGCAAGTTCTAGCTAAACTTCTGCATCTATAGCCAAATAAGTTATAGGCATTCGCTCACTTTTGTTATATAATCCTTTAAAAAAATAAAGAAATGAGGTTGTTTTATGGCTGATACATTCATTAGTAAAGTGGCAACAATAGAAATTCCTGTTGCCAATATCGAGAAGTCCCTCGAATGGTATGTTCGTGTCCTCAATCTGAGTGTCCTCCATAAAGACGAGACTACAGCGATGCTTTCATTTAATACTCCTGGTGTTCCGACTCTTTTTCTCGTAGGCACTGACGATACGAGACGCCTCGTTTTTGCCAACACCCCTTGGAATATTCCTCAAAGCTCTGTCATTGATCTGTATGCCGATGATTTAGAACAAGCCTACACATCCTTGCAATCAAAAGGCGTGGAAGTAGGAGCGCTTAATGTAAACGAACAAGGCTATGGCGGCTTTGGTTTTGAAGATCTCGATGGCAATGTCTTAAGTGTGTGTAACATTGATCATGATCAATCGATATAGGACACCAAGGTTCGCCCAAACCTATACAGAAATCAAGGGATCATGGTCTGCCCTTAGCTTTAAAGGAGTGATTTCTACGATCACCCCTTTAAAGACTATTGAATTATCCCCATCCTTATTGCTTTAACTACCGCCTCTGTTCGATTCCGCGCTCGAAGACGCTTCATTAAATGAGAGATATAATCTCTGACTGTGTATTCACTAAGTTCCAAGATCTCAGCTGCTTCTGTGGTTGAAGCGCCATCAGCAAGTAATTTTAATACATCAAGTTCACGTGAGGACAATGAAATATTTTCAGATTCCCCAAAGTACTCAGGTTTTACCATAAGGAATTTTGATAGGAGTTCTCCAGCCAAACGCCCGAACTTCTTTAAAATTAACAACGTTTCACTATCAATATCAAAGAAAGTATTGGGGCCACAATCAAGAATGGCCGCCCCAATGAGTTGTGTTTTCGAAGGCACATAGATAGGGGCAACCACAATGGAGCTAAGCTGGAACTGTTCGACATATTGTTTCGGAAAGGTTGCCGCGATGTCTTTAAAATAAATCGGTTGATAGTAATAAAGCTCTTTCCCTAAGGGCTTGAGTCTGCTTAAACTTTCATAGATTAAGGGGACCTGACCAATATGCTCCTCGATCCCTCTAATCTCCTCTTTGTTTACATGATAGCCAGAAAGACCAAAACCACTCTCCTCCTTATCGGAATAAGAAAAAAGGGCACACCTTTCAAATTTAAGAAACTGTACAAATCCATACGTAATATTTTGAACTGCCTCATAGAGTGTTTGTGAACGAATAATTAGCTCAGTAAACATGACCACCGCGTCTTTCCAATCGCTATGTGTCGGGACCTTCACCCGAGTTTCATCCGTTTCTAACACGTGAGTAAGAATTTGAAGAAAGAAGAAGAGCTCGGAATCTTCCATTCGCTGTGACCCTATAATAAGAGTTTCGTTTTGAAAAGGGTAGGACATCACCCTCTGTTGAGGATCAGACTGATAGGTCCTAATCAAGGACTCTGTTAAAAGAAATAAGGAGGGCTGTGGTGAAACAGACGGCGGATTAGGTTTTCCTTGTGACGTATAAATGCTCACCACTTGGTAGCCATTCGCCGTTTGACAGACTCGGGCAATCCATAGTATCGGTGATTGTTGCGCCTCTACGAGCATGTTCAAAAGGCTGTCTCTTTGAAGAACGGGACGATCCTGTTTCATTAAGATCACTTCTGAAATCTTAATAAACAGAAACTGAATTCCTAAGTATTGTGTATTTGTCACGGTAATCGGTCGAACAATTTTGAAGACCGCATTTTCCATAAGAGTTAATATATACAGGACCAAATTAGGCTTTGTTTGTTCATGGATATCCCGAAACCAACGTTTATGGAACTGTTCTAGTAGCGTGTCAGAGTCAGGTCCTTTTTGATACATCGAGAGCAATTCTGAGAAAATGGCCATCGCTTTTTTATAATAGGGAGTTACCGTTGATCCCTTTGCTTCTAAATATTCAGCGATGCTTGCCCATTCCTTCATGATCGCTTCATAAAAAGTATTGATATCCTCTATGGCTTTTTCAATAATTTCCTCCATTTGTAGGTTCAGCTCACGATCCATAGCGAGGACTTCCTTTCAACCAATGATTGCATAGCCTTCAATCCACTATTCACAACGCTTTCCATTTAGAAAATTTATAAATTTATAAGTTAACAAACAACTCGATGTCTTATCGTTTCCCCTATTCCTTCAATGCCAAACCTTCATTTGTCGTATGGCATCTTCACCTCCCCCTACATTATTAGGAATAGTGAGCCTCCTTCTTTTTACATATGATTAAAGTATGTTGTAAGCGTTATCAATTTATTCTTAGAAGGAGGACCTCTGTTGATTGAACATGTTTTAGTGAGAGGAAGAACGGTTAAAAAAAGGTTCTTTATAGCTCTTATCTCTGGCTTTCTATTCCTTGGCGCTCTTCTCACCTTCTTTGGCGCTGGTGGTGTCGCCTATGCTGTCCCTATTGGTGGCGTAGGAAATTTTTCAGTCACCTTTGACAAACTCGTCGGTGATGGGTTTAAACTTTATGGTGGACTCGGGGAATCGGGTGAGGCCAAACAAACCCCTATCTTCGTCAACGAATTAGATCACGCCACCATTTATGGCTTGCATATCGCCAAAGATTTTAGCCTACCTGGTATGGGAACACTTCGGGTAAACATTACATCCGATAAACCCGTAAAAATAACGGGACTTATCCAAAAGGCACGAACGATCAGAGCAGATGCAGAATTTAATAAAATGACCATGAAGGAGAATTATGTCGGTGATGTCAAAGACCCTATTAAGAAAGTGTCCAAGGAATTTACACAGGACTCCCAATCCATTACCTTGAAAAACGGGTCCTTAGATACGACGTATCTCTTCCAAAAAGCCATTGAACTTCCAGGTCTAAAAGTTTCCTTTCAACACATAGACTCGAAGTAACGCATTCATTTTCTATTTGGAGGATGATCAAATGGTAGAGACTCTCTCAAAGTGGCAAAAATTCAAACACTGGAAAAATACTCGTCCCTTTTGGGGAGCGACATTGTCGCTCCTTTCTGGCCTTCTTATTCTATGGATCCCCTTGCAACTCTATGCTATTGCCTTTGCTCCAGGAAGCATGGCCTTTATCGGATTTTTATTTGGCGGGTTGATCCTCATTTTAAGCGTCCTATTATATATTTACCCACAATTTAACATCCTTTGTGGCATCATTATTATTTTTTTGGCGGTCTTATCCGTGATGGGTGCTCTTGGTGGCTTCCTGATGGGTACCCTCGTCGGCATTATCGGGGGAGCAATGGCGATCGCTTGGAAAAAAACGACGGTGGAAGAGCGAACGCCAACGTCAGAAAATCTTCCATCCGAGTCTAATCTTGAACTTGAAGATAAAGTAAAAACCTCTTAATTACGTGATGTTTTGACTAACCTGTTCATAGGAAAGCAAAGGAATGGTGCGTATGCACTCCTATAAAATGATCACCTCTCTCTCTATTCTGGCATTCTTACTCTCAATAGTAGTTCCCATCGTTCCACACAGAGCCAACGCCACTGTTGCTAGCGCCTCTTCTTCAGGTATTCTCATCAAGGCGGAGCGCGTAGAAGGAGCAATGGGCTTACCAGGTCTTCAAGTTGGAGAGACTGCCGAAAAGAAGCAGCAACTCATGCTCCGCCTCAACTTTAGTGACATCACCCTTTACGGTCTCACGATCTATAAGACGGTGGATACTGAGAATGGCCCCGTCACCCTTAAAATGGCCTCGCAAGAAAAGGTCCATATAAAAAATATGGGGGTTGATGTCACTCACATTGAATTTGGAAGCCTCTATATTCCAAAGATCGGCCAATTAGGTATGAAGGAAGTGACCTTAGTCGCCCATCATCAAACAGGCGATGATGCGGTTCTCCCCGCACTTGATGTTACTTTCAGCAAGGTGAGCCCCAAAGTCCCTGCTCCTGATAATGAAGAAAAACTTAGGAACCAAAATCAGTCATTTAAAGATATTCTAGAAGATAGCAAGGATGGACAGCTTAATCAGGCCAAGACAACTAAATTAAAAGAGCAAAATCAAACCAACGAGAAGACAGAGTCTAAAGACAAATCGTCAAATCCTTCAAGTCCACCAACCTCACCAGCAAACCCGAGCCAAGAGGACCAAGATCCCCCATCAGATCCTGCTGTATCAACTCAGCAAGAGGGTAACGGTACAACCGATCCCCCTATCGATGAGAAGCAAACAGAAGAGTTAGTCCCTTCTGATAATCAAGATACACCAACGGATACGGGCATCAATACTGTTCCGGATTCGCAAGACCCAGGAACTGACCTCCCCTCTTCAAATAAAAAGGATACGATCAGTGAAGCACTGAATAGGCAATGGGGTGCTCTCCAAAAGCGGTTAGATAAGAAGGATCAAAGTATCACTCAAGTGACTCTTGATTTGGAAAAGAACCTGAAAGAAAATCAAGAGAAACTAGATAAAATTCACAGTTCAGTTCTCGGCTTCGTTTTGCACATGAATGAGCGTGACCAATACATTCAAAACCTTAAGGAGGGTTTAAATCAGACGCAAAAGTCACTTGAAGCTATTGAGATCATTCATTCTACCCTCACACCATTAAAACAACTAAAAAAGACCGCTGAAGAACAGAAATTAAAGGGATTAACCTCGAAAATAAACGCGTCCATCGTTAAAGCCCAAACACTTCAAGATCAGAAAGACCAGCTAGAATCTCTCACTAAGGATACGATGACGCAAATAAAGAAAAGCCAGAATACCATCCTTGACCTCTTAAATGAGCTCTTAACCCAGCGTTTAAATAAACTTCTATAATTAGACTGTTAGCACACTTGCTGACAGTTTTATTTTGGTTAATTAGGTGAAGAGAGCAAAGGACCCCCGTGTAAAAAGTCAGTCCCCCGCTCTCGTCAGTTTTTATTATTTTAAAAGTTCACCCTTACGCCTTATGCACTCTCTGTTTTCGACTTCTTATCCCTCTCGTTAGGTACAATTAAGGGGATCAGAACTTCCTCTTCTTGTAAAGGCCCATAGTCTTGCCTTTGATCAAGATATAAAGCCTCTATAAACGGTTGATATTTCCTTTCAAGATGTGACACTTTAACCTTGAGGCTCGGCGTAATCTCTTCTCGTTCCACCGTCCACTGTCTCCCAAATAAAAGCATTTTTTTAGGTTGCTCGAAGGATGCAAACGCCCGGGTATAGTTTTGCACTTCATTAATGATTAAGACTCTGACTTTTTCAGAGTGGAGTAATTCAGCATGAGAGGCAAACTTCACACCTTGAGCCTGAGCCCATGGGACCAGATACTCAAAGTTAGGCGTAAGCAAGGCTGTCACATACTTTCTACCTTGACCAATCAGGGCACTTTGCTCAATGTAAGAACTTTGATTGATGGCATTTTCCACAGGCTGTGGAGCCACATTTTTCCCTGTTGAGAGAATCAAAATGCTCTTTTTACGATCGACCACTTTCAAATAGCCTTCCTCATCAAATTGTCCGATATCACCTGTTTTAAAATAGCCATTGTCAAAGGCTTGGGCTGTTGCTTCTTCATCCTTATAATATCCTTGCATGACAACAAGGCCTCGGACAAGGATCTCACCATCCTCAGCCAGCTTCACTTCTAAATTTGGAAGTGGCTTTCCCACTGTTCCGATCTTAGTCCGAGTGATTGGATTTGCCGCTATGACAGGGGCGGTTTCAGTCAGTCCATAGCCCTCCATTACCGGAATATCAATACTCCAAAAGAATTGCGCAATCTCTGGGTTCAGTGACGCCCCTCCAGAAATCAACCCCCGTATACGTCCACCCACTTTCTCTTTAATTTTCCGATAAACCAGCCGTTCCGCTAACTTCCACTTTCTTCTAAGCTCCGAAGGCAATTCACCAAATAACAAGTGATCGGGGGAACTCGAGATTAAATAATCATAGCGCTCCCTCCCCACCTCTACTGCCCAGTTAAAAATTTTCTTTTTAAAAGATGAACCCGCATGAATCTCTTCTTGAACCTTTGCGTATATTTTTTCAAATAATCTCGGTACACTCGTCATCACCGTGGGCCGTACTAAAAGAAGGTCATCAACAATCGTCTCTAAGCTTTCTGCATAGGCAATAGCTGCCCCTACATTCAATGGAATAAACTGTCCGGCTGTTCTTTCAAAGACATGGGATAAAGGGAGATAGGACAAAAGAACATCCTCTGAACGCGCTTCAAGAACCCAAAATTGGACACCTTCAATATTGGCTAGAAAATTTTCATGGGTCAGCATGGCGCCTTTTGGATTCCCGGTCGTTCCTGAGGTATGAATAATAGTCGCTAAATGATTGCTCTCAATGGCGGCCCACCTTTCTGTCCAGTCCTCGAGAGGTTTAGATTCCCCTATGGCCATAAGGGTTATAAAACTAAGTGCTGAGCCCGGGAGAACTTCTTCCTCAGGGTACATCACAATAATCCGAGTTACCGCGCTATCTCCTTGAAGGACCTTGCTTAGCTGAGCCTCATTCTCTACAATAGCGACTTTGCATTCAGCATTATTGAGTATAAAAGCCGTTTGTTCAACTGTCTGTGTCGGGTAGATTGGAACACTGACAGCGCCTAAACTACTAATCGCAAAATCCGATATGGGCCACTTCGGGTTATTTTCGGAGAGAATCGCGACCTTATCCTCTTCACTCACTCCTAGATGAGCTAGACCACTGGCACAATCTTTGACTTGCTTCCACATCGTTCGGTAGCTCATCCCACGATACTTCCCATTTTCTTTCCACATTAAGGCTGTTTTATCAGGGTAACGGTCAACGGTTCTTTTAAGCATTTCAACCAGATTCTTCGGCTTCATGAATACAAGGCTAACTTCTAAAGGTGTTTATTAAGTTAACTCCTTTAACTCTTAAACACACAAAGTGCGGAAAGAAGTTATACCTCAGCCTCCTCTCCCATTTAGATTTTTTCACTTCGCCTCTGATACGTACTCCTTCCGTTCCAATCCCTTTCAAACAACACGATTAGTCTACAGCATAGTATTCTAGTAACTGATCCAACTTTAACGCTAAACCTATATTGCCTTTGACTTTTAATTTCCCGAGCATAAAGGCCGTGGTTCCCTTAAGTTGACCCGTAATCAGTTTTTTAAAGTCTGTCACCTTCATTTGTAAGCGACAATCCGCCTCCTCTATTGGTTGATCTTTTACCCTTGCCTTACCCTGAGAGAGCTTTAATTGATAAGTCCCTTCCTCTTCACCCTTAAGTTCAAACTGATAGACAACATCGAGTTCTTGATAAGGGGCCGGATCCTCATTCATTAGGCGTTCAACTTCTGCAAACAGTTCTTGAACCGACACCTCGGTTGTTTTTTTCATAAAAGCACTCCTTTTTGACAGCGTTTTCAAATTATGAATAGCTGTTCATTCCTCTATAGTATTCTATTCACCATACTCACGTCCTTTCCCTTTAAATTTTGATGACATTCGCTTTAACAGCCTGGAGTGGAGAGCAACACTATAAGCGTTAAACTTATAAATTCTGGTGATATTACAAAAAAGAACGATCATCCGGATCATGGTGATTCCCCGGAACATCGTTCGAATTTTACTTATAGACGTTTCTTTATCTAGTTTTTACAGTCTTTTCCTAATCGTAAAGTTGTCCTCAAGCAATGTCCAATTTTCAGGATAGGGGTAACCGAGAACCCAATAACTAATTCCTCTAAGATGTGCACTTTTAACGAGATCAAATTTTGCTTGAGCGCTTCGGGCATCTTCAAACCAAACTTCATGCCTTTGGCCTTGTTGATCAGTGTATTGAAAAAAAGGCGATTGTGCCTTGTGATCATATTGGATAGTAGATTGATATTGAAGGGCCCGTTCCCTTGCTTCTTTCGGGCTAAAGGTCTCCGCCTCTTGTCCCTGAACATGAGGAATCCGCCAATCCCGAGCATAGACTTGGAAACCCATCATAATTTTATTTCTCGGTATAACTGTCACGGCATAATCAATGACTTGTCGTATCCGATTTAGTGGAGAAATGGCCTGCGGCGGCCCAAAGCGATAGCCCCATTCATAGGTCATTAAGACGACAAAGTCGACAATTCGCCCATGCGCAGGATAATCATGTGCTTCATACAACAACCCTTGTTGAGAGGCGCTCGTCTTCGGTGCAAGTGATGTCGAGACAAAGAGTCCCGCATCATGCAAGCGCCGGACCGCACGCTCCAAAAATTGATTATAAGAGCCGCGATCATATGGATAGACATTTTCAAAATCGATATTAACACCCTGATACGCTTTCTGCTTTGCTATGCTGATGATAGCTTCAAATAATTTTTGTTGGAGATCCTCGCTTATTAAAAGAGTATGGGCTAAATCGGAGCCGAGTTCCTGAGAGGTGAAATTTGAAATCGACATCATTGGAACAGCCCCATGATTCAACCCTTCGCGAATCACATCCGTATCACCAAGAGCCGTTAAGCCACCGTCTTCTTTAATCCCATAGGCAAACGGTGCTAAATAGGTCAAATGCTCACTCACTTGTCTAACTGCATTCACGCCATGACTATCCAAATCATAAATAAAGCCATTGGTCTCGATCAACGGTTTTTGACCATGACTTGGAATCGTCAAGGTCATCCCTGGACTAATCGTATTGGGATCTGTTAATCCATTCATTTGGATCAGCGCCTGTACGGTTGAACCTGTTTTTTGCGCAATGCTCCACAATGTATCGCCATACTGCACTGTATAACTTCGTGTGGATGTCGGAATAACGAGCGCTTCTCCAGGGACCAATTGATTGGAATCCTCGAGTTCATTAACAGCCACAATTTGAGGGATATTCACATTATACTTCTGTGCAATTTGTCCCAACGTATCGCCTTGACGAACAACATATATTTCCATTCTCCCACCCCTCTTTTCAACTCTAATGTATGTAAAAATAAAAAATAATGTGCCTAATTTATACGAAATAACGAGCAAGGCGTAACATGTCCTTTGTTGAGGCAATGAAAAAAGGTTTTTATGCTAAAGGGAGCGTTAAGCAAGGGGCTGAAGTCGAGGGAGTAAGTTTTTTCAACAAAAGGAATGATCCGAAGATCCACTTTGGAGAAAGGAGGTTGGAACAGAAGTCTTTCACTCATAGCAAAATCCGAACACTCGATTTGAATGAACGGATTTTGCTTTATTCTTAGCAAGAGGCCCATCATGGTTTAAAGATTTTGAGTCTCCGCATTTTGACGACGTTCTCTGTTTCTAACTCCACCTTTGAACTTGCATCGGTTCAGTATTTTTAATTGATTATTTTGTTTTGTCCTGGCCTTTCATTAAATCAGCTATTCTCTGCTTCGTCTCTTTGATTTTCTGAAGGAGCAGTTCTTGTTCTTCCACGGATGCGCCTTCCTGATTTTCAGACATTAATTGCGTTAATTGGAGATTAAGCTGCTGCCGTTCATTCTCCTTTCTTTGTTCATCATTCGTTAAGTGACCTTTTTGTAAAAATTGCTCATACTCTTGAAGGTTTCCATGAAAATCCTCAATCTGTTGATCCTTTAAATGAACAATCCGGTTAGCCACTTTTTGCACTAAGTAGCGATCATGGGAGACGACGACGAGTGCTCCCGGATAGGCCTCTAGAGCATACTCGATGACCTCCCGAGTCGCAACATCAAGGAAATTGGTCGGCTCGTCTAACACGAGCAAATTTGCGTCACTAAAATATAGCTTCAGAAAAGCAATCCGACACTTTTCACCCATACTTAAATGTTTGATCTTCTTGAAGACATCATCCTGCGGAAAAAGAAAACTTCCTAGAATGGTTCGGGCTTCTGACTGAGTCATTTCTGGCATCACCAAAAGACTATCTAGTAACGTCTCATCCTCATGGAGATTATTTAGCTCCTGAGAAAAATACCCAATCTTTAATTGCGGATGGCGATAAATAGTTCCTTGTGAAGGCTTGAGTTCGTTAATTAGTAATTTCAGCAATGTGGTTTTTCCTGACCCATTATCCCCGATCACCGCTATCCGGTCGCCACGTCCTATATGGAGAGAAACCCCTGACAACACCTGAACCTCCCCATAGGAAAAGCCCAAGTGCTCAACTTGTAATAGCTGTCGAGCGGAAAAGTCACTGTCTTGCAAATGAAGGTTGAGTTTTTTATCTTCCTTCGGTCGATCTACTTGATCCTTTTCCAAACGTTCGAGTGCTGATTCCTTAGCTTTAAATCGCGACACATTTTTCTTTGCCTTTGACCTTAAAAAATCATTTTGTCCCGCTGCTTTATGGGCTAAACTGAACCACTTCTGATAGCGATTAATCGCTTCTTGGAGTTCTTTCCGCTCCTTTTCCTGTTTCTTATAAAGTGTTTCTTGCGTTTGCCATTCAATCCTTTTTTGTTCTCGATAAGCGGAGTAACCACCCGTATAACGCTTGACCCCGTTTGGACTTAACTCATATAAGGCATCTGCGACCCGATCCAAAAACAAACGATCGTGGGAGACAAAGAGGATAGCCCCTTTAAACTGTCTGACCCATTCCTCTAACCATAATAATGACTCCTGATCGAGATGATTGGTTGGCTCATCCATCAATATACAGCGAGGATGATGTAACAAAAGGCGAGCAAGCTGCACCTTTGTTTTCTGCCCACCACTTAATTGCTGAAAGGGAACATCCCATGCCACCTCATCAAGCCTGACTTCCACAAGCGCTCTTTCAGCTTCATTCATTAGGTTATAACCATCAGCAGCAAGGAATTTTTCATAAACTGTACTATAAGTCTCCCATATATCGGGATAACTTGTGGCATCCCCCTTTAATCGACTTTCCGCAACTTCAAGCTCACTTTTCAACCTAAATCGTTCACGATCAGCAGATTCCACCATTTGTCTTGCACTAAGATCCGAATCCGCTGAAACATTCTGTTCCAACCACGCCCACTGCTCTAATGGTACAAAGCGGTGAACTGTCCCTTTCTCAAAGGCAAGCTGATTAAACAACCCTTTAAGGAGCGTGGTTTTGCCTGACCCATTACGACCAAACAGTGCCAGGTGCTCTCCTTCTTTTAATTCTAAATTGACATCTGTAAAAAGCTGCCGTCCATTCCAGTCCTTTTGCAGGTGATCTGCCTTAAAAATATACATCCTTTAACCCCCATATCCTTAAAATAAAAAAACACAGACGTCAGCCTGTGGACAGATACGGGAAATGAAACGCTCAACGCATACTCCTTCTATACATGAAACGCTTTTCATTCTCAAAATGATGCAATTTTACAAAAGTACACACACTGATCCCGTCCGTCTCACAAAGGCGAAACGCACTCATAAATGCTGTCCAAAGAGTCCTATTATACAGCTTTAAAACAACTCTTTTGAACTTGCATATGACGTTATTCTCTTAACGCTTTAAGGAATCATGTGTGAGCTTCATTGTATGATTGGTTACCTCCGTGTCATATAATATATTTACATTAAAACAAATTTTACGAATAAAGGCAAATCAGATTCTGTTCAAAAGAGGATTGAATAATCTTTGTTAGAACGTTGCTTATTGCCCTATTCTCGTATAACATTAAGGCAAATAGGAGATAGATGATGAGATACATAGAAATTGTTATTTTAACTGAGAGGAGTTCATGCAGAGGTGTTTAAAACTAAGCTGCAGATGTGGACGTTTGAAATTTTAATGATTGTGGTTATCCTCTTTGTCTGTACTAAGCTTACTTTTATTTTTCAACCGATTTTCACATTTATTTCTACCTTGTTTTTCCCGTTTTTAGTGTCAACCTTTTTGTATTTTTTACTCAATCCAGTGGTCAATACCATACAACGCGCCAAAATCCCTCGAACCGTGGCTATCCTTATTTTATATGTTCTCTTTGCAGGAATAGTCGCTCTTATCATCGGATGGTTAGGACCAGTTGTTGTTCGACAAATTGATCAGTTTATCAATCATGTTCCAGATTATATGGTCATTATTAAAGATTTGGCCGACAAGACTTCTCATACTGAATGGTTTAAATGGATCATGAAACAGGATTATCTCGAGAAAATCAGTGACTCCATGAATTCCGAACAAGATTTCCTCAATAAGATTAACGATATATTAGGTTCGACGGCTTCAAGCTTAACTAAAAACATAACAACGGGGCTTCAAACTGCTTTTAGTGTTTTAACAAGCATCACCATTACGATCATCACCGTACCTTTTATTTTGTTTTACATGTTTAAGGATGGTCGGAAATTTCCTGAAGCGGCTTCAAGATTTGTTCCTTCTCACTATCGTCAGGAAGGCATTAATATTCTAAAGGAAACAGCAACAACCTTAGGGACTTACATCCAAGGGCAAACGATTGTTTGTTTGTTCGTCGGGACCTTTACATTTATCGGGTACTTAATTATTGGTCAGCCTTACGCACTTCTTCTCGGAATTATTGCAGGGGTCACCAATATTATCCCTTATGTGGGACCCTTTATCGGGGCAGCTCCTGCTGTTATTGTTGCTCTGCTTATCTCACCCGCCAAAGCGCTTTTTGTTATTTTAGTGGTGGTGATTGTTCAACAGCTTGATGGGAATATTATGTCCCCTCTTATTATCGGGAAAAAATTAGATTTACACCCTTTGACAATTATCATCCTACTTCTCGTCGCCGGGAACCTTGCCGGCATTCTCGGGATGATCTTAGCCGTTCCTGTCTATGCTGTTGTTAAAACAGTCGTTGTGAATTTATATCGACTGTGGAAGCTAAGGACAGAGACCTAGTAGCCTTTTCATGAGGCTACTAAAAGTCCACTGCAAAATTACCGTTTCTGACGTTAAAAAAAGGATTCCAGTTATCTAAAAATGATAATCGGAATCCTTTTACTTTTTAGTTCATGAGGTTTCAAATAAAGCATTGCTTGGCTTACACCAAGTCCTTATCCATGAAGACAGGTTTTTCTACCGATCTCTTTATGGCTTCGATAGCCTTCTTATTCTTTAAAAAATAGAAGCTGGCACAGCCCTGCGCTTTTCTAACTAAATAGTAGTAGCCTTGTGACACGAGGACTCGCGAAGCTTGACCTTTTATTGTTCCGTAGATTTATGGTCCTGACTCGTAAGATAAACGGGAGTACTATCCGTCAACGACTTCACATTTGCCGCAACCTTTTCGCTATAGGAAAAATCGCCATAACAGTATGGATAACGGAAATTACTTTTATCTCCACCACAATTATAAAGCTCTGGATTCTTATGGACTTGCTGAAGAGAGAACTCCTTTGCCAATTTCTCTGAGTGATGCCCCCCATGCTGAGCAACGAAGTTGATATAACCGGTTCCCATATTATAGGCCTGCAAAATCGTTTGGAAATCCACGCCTTTTTTATCGCCGTACTGAAGAATACTTTGAAAATGTTTGATACCCTGATCGATACTTTTCTTAGGATCCTTAATACTATTTGGAGAGAGACCGGCAGATTCTGAAGCTTGCATTGGATCCCCACCCTTACCATGGCTTTCTTGCTGCATCAGCGCCAACATGACGGGTGTATATTGCTCTAAATTTTTATGGGCTAATTCCTTCTGGATAACAGGCTCGTACTGTTTTACGTTTTTAAAGGGATCGATATGATCTTCCACTATATGTTTAGTTGGAGTACTTAGTGTGTCAATGAGGACCATCACTGCAATTAAGATGATACCAAAAAGGAGCAAGCCTAAGATTTTGTTTTTATTGTGTAATGATTTCGCCTTCATGCTATTCCCCGCTTATCTCTCTTTTCATCCTTCTATTTTAAAACAAAAAGCCTTTTAGTGATAGTCAAAATCATTCCCTCTTTTTGTAAACTATTTATAGCTTCAGACCGTAATCCGCTCATAAAGGACTGTAAAAGTTTCCTATCAAGGGGCTGGATTGAATAATTTCCTCAACCGAGGGGAATCTACCCAAGACTAAAACTGAGGAGTGATAAACATGCAACTTGCTGCACATGAAGTTCATGAATTACATGAGCTGACGCTTAGCTGTGTCAATTCGATCACCAATATGGGCTATTTCATTCAGCATATCCAAAATCCTGAACTCAAGGCCATTGTTGAGAAACATCTCCCTTATCACATTAGAGACTATGATATAAAGGTGGAATATCTAAGCAAAGTTGAAGGCGCACAAACACAGCTCCCCATTCCTGAACTCAATCAAAACCTACAATCCTATACGACTTCACCTGTAAGTGCTTATCCACCCGTTACTCCACGGACTTCTGTACAAGACTTTAATGATCGTGAAATGGCCACTGCTTATCTTTTAACCTTAAAACGGGCAGGTCGTGAATATGCATGGGCAGCGATGGAACTCAGCCAACCGCAAATCCGACTTTTTTGTCAAAATGCCTTTATGATGAGCTGTAATCATGCTTATGAAGTCTGGCAATGGATGGTTCAACAAGGCTTCTATCCTCTAGAACCTGCTGATCCAGCAATGACGACAAAGATTGGGAATGTGTACGGCATTGTGCCACCTCAATAATGTAACCTTCATTTACTTTTACCCAGTTGGGCCCGGTGGTAACGGGCCCTTTTATTGTTCCTTGACACCTTGAACCATTTTAGCTGAACACACAGGACATACCTTTGATTTTTGAGTCGCCTCTTCGTGGGTTTGAATACGTTGCCACGCAATACACGCTTGACTCGTGCATAACCAAGCCAGAAAAGTTTGCGGTTCATCGGTTCTCTGTTCGGCCTGTCTAATAGTAGACGTTGTCTCTCGCTTTCCGGTAGAGGACACCTCTTCTTTTTGTCTTGCCTCTGGAACAAAAGGCGAGAGAATAAACCGAGACACTTCTGTTTTCTTACCCCGATAATAGATTGGGGAACTGATATACAATTCGTCCATTGCTCTTGTAATGGCGACATAGGCAAGCCGCCTTTCCTCTTCAATCGCAGCCATTGTTTTGCCTTTTTCATGGGTTTGTGTTCTTTTGTCCTCGAGTACCTCGGCGTCAATAGCCGAGCTGTGTGGCAAAATACCTTCAGATGCTCCAATGAGATAGACCACCGGGAATTCCAATCCCTTTGCTCTATGAATCGTCATAAGTGATACGGCATTTGCCTCAGATTGACTTTTTAAATGCTGCATGTCCTTATGACGCTGAATCATATCCTCAACAAACCTTAAGAAATCTTCATGCTCAGCAAAACGTTTGGCAGAGGTCTCTAACTCATCCAAGGTTTCTTTAATCATTTCTTTGTGTAAAGATAACTTTTCATGATTCGCTTCCAGAAAAGCATCATAAAATTCTTTTCTTATCGATTTTATCGCAGCCAGTGGGGGCATCTCCCACCATTTCTTGATCCACCTCATCCGCTCTTCTATAGCTTTTATCTGAAACTGTTTTAGGCCCGAGAGTGTCTTAAGATGAATGAGAGGATATTTTTTCTTCTCGCTTCTCTCTTGACGCTGAATCCAATCCATTCCTTGCTGCCGGTTAATATAAAGCGATGGTAAGACGCCTTCAATAGCCTCGAAATGGCGAGGATTTTCTGCTAAACGTAAATAATCCACAACGGGTTTTACAATCCATTGTTCATAAAAGTTCTCTTGGCCCAAAGAATAAGGGATAAAAGGGATATCATTTAAGATTAATGCTTCAAATATAGCGCGACTATTGTTGGCGGTCCGATGGAGAATAGCACAATCACGAAAGCTTCTCCCATCCTGGCTGATCGCCTTTTTAATCCGTTCAACAACTATATCAGCCTCTTCATCTATGGTGTCTGGGCGTAAGTACTTTGGACCCACTTCCCCCTTACGGACTGCCTGTAGGACCTTCATCTTACGCTCATGATTTTTAGCAATCACCTGGTTGCCAAGACCGACAATTTCAGCACTCGATCGATAATTAATGGTTAATGTTGTCATTTGGCTACTTGGAAATTGCTTATGGAAATTCAAAATATAGTGGTTGCTTGCTCCGTTGAACGAATAGATAGTTTGATCATCATCCCCGACAACAAAAAGGTTTTGATGTTGAGCCACTAACAGCTTTATAAGTTCATACTGTAAGGCATTCGTGTCTTGAAACTCATCGACCATCACATATTGAAACCGTGCTTGTAAAGAACGAAGCAGTTGGGGGGTATCCATCAGCACATCATAGGCTTTCACTAAAATATCATCAAAGTCCATCTGCCTATGCTGTTTTTTCCATTCCTCATACCGTCTGAAAAGGTTTTTTTGCTCCTTCTCTGCGGGCGTTTTATCCGGTATATCCGCCATTGTCATGCGATTAATTTTAAAATGAGAAAATAATCCTAGTAAAGCCTCGGGCTGATAATCATCTTGAAGACCCTCACTCTTCAGGATCTTCTTCATAATAATTTGACGATAGCGATCTGAGCTTAAAATTTCTTCGCGAATCCCCTGATGCCTTAAAATCGTCAAAAAAAAGGCATGAAAGGTATTCGCTTGAATTTGTCGTGCCTCCAGCGGAGTAAGTCCCGGTAGCTTTGCAATACGTGCCTTCATTTCACCTGCCGCCTTACGAGTAAAGGTGACTAAAAGAATATTTCGCGGGGAAACATTTAAGACATTAATAAGATAACCTGTCCGACTTATCAGCACAGAGGTCTTTCCTGAACCCGCTCCAGCTAATGTCAAAAATGGCCCCTCTGTATGTCTAACAGCTGCAATTTGCGCCTCATTTAATAGTGTCCCTTGATGTTCAAGAGACCGAAAAAAGAAGGCATCAAACTCCGAATCCTCAATTAAGTCCTTACTTGTGCGCTTACTTGCCAATTCTGAAATAGGAATTTTGGTGTTCACACTTCCAGAAGGCGTGACTGAATACTGCTTTTCTTTCATTAAAAACCCACCATACGCCTGAAAATTAACATCTAATAGAAATCATAACATATTGATGGGACGCACAATATGAAAAAACATTAGGGAATTTAAGACAGCAGTCCTAAACAATTCATGAAAACAACTGAGCAAGCCTGGTCCTTATTAAAGCACTGAAAAGGTTTTCTTATACTAAGGCTGCGCTTTCTGTCACCCCGTTAATTAAAGCGGAAATCCACACTATCCTAGTGACCTAAAAGTTTATGCTTTTGTATGAAAACAACGCTTATTGGAACAGTACAACTTATTTATGTTAATTCTCATGAATCAAGATTATACACTTTTCCATTTACATTATATATAGTAGCGGCATGCTCTTAACCGCTATGTGGTTTCTTTTCTTTTAAAGAAGGACCGACAGCGTCGGCCCTTCTCTTTTAAAGCTTCTTATCGTCAATCTGATTCAAATAGTCTTCAGCCGCGCCAACAACGGCTTCCACACACCCTTCTTCAAAAGGAGACATGAGGCCGGCGAGTTTCACTAATTCTATAAAGGATCGGCTTCCTCCCTGCTGACAAAGATGAACATAATCGGCCCATGCTGCCTCATGGTTTTCATTCATCTTCTTCCAAAACTGTAAGGCGCAAATTTGAGCCAAGGTATAATCAATATAATAAAAAGGTGAGCTAAAGATATGCCCTTGCTTGTGCCAAAAACCACCGTTCTCTAAATAGTTGTTGCCTTCATAGTTGAGATGGGGAAGATAGCGCTTCTCAAGACTCCGCCATGCCGCCTTCCGTTCTGTTGGTGTCGCTTCAGGATGGGCGTAAACAAAATGCTGGAATTCATCAACGGCTACGCCATATGGAATAAACAATAACGCTCCACCAAGATGCGTAAATTTATATTTGTCAACGTCTTCTCCAAAGAACCTCTCCATCCAAGGCCAAGCAAAGAATTCCATACTCATGGAATGGATCTCTGCCGCTTCATAGGTAGGAAACTGATATTCAGGCGTTGCGAAGTCTCTACTCGAATAAGCTTGGAAGGCATGCCCACCTTCATGTGTTAATACATCAATATCGCCTGAGGTCCCATTAAAGTTGGCAAAAATAAAAGGAGATTGCCATTTACTAATATAAGTACAATAGCCGCCCGAGGCTTTCCCTTTCTTAGCCAAGAGATCCATGAGCCCATGATCTGTCATAAAGCTAAAAAATTCATCGGTCTCAGGAGACATTTCAGCATACATTTGCTTGGCTTGCTTGACAATCCAATCGGCATCTCCTTTTGGTGTTGCATTGCCGGTCTTATATTGTACAGCCTCATCATAATAAGTAAAGACATCTAAACCCAGGCGTTCTTGTTGTCTTTGTAAGAGCTTGGTCGTCAAAGGGACTAGGAAATCTTCGACTTGTTTACGGAACTTTGCGACATGATCCGCACTATAGTCTGTCCGAAGCATGCGTGCATAACCCAATTCAACAAAGCTTTCAAACCCTAACTTCTGGGCAATTTTAGAGCGAACCTTGACGAGTTTATCATAAATTCCATCGAATTGCGCCTCATTGTCAGACATAAATTGGTAGAAGGCCTCGGTTGCTGCCTTTCTGACTGATCGATCTATAGACACACGAAAAGGTGTCAATTGATTGAGATTATATTCCTCGCCCTCAAAGACTACTTTTGCGGAGGCAATCAGCTTATCATACTCTGTTGCTAAGCGATTCTCTTGCTGCAGCTCTTCGATAACTTCAGGAGAAAATGTCTTTAGGGTAAGTTCAGCCATTTTAAAAAGCTGTTTCCCCTTCTTAGCCTCTAACTCATTTCTAAATTTAGAGTGGATGAGTGCTTGATAAATATCCGTCACGAGCCCTTGGTACAATGGCTGTGTCTCATCAAAATAATCCTGTTCCTGTTCATAATACGGGTCTGTTGTGTCTATCGTGTGGCGAATGGCGGCAACTTCTGCCATCGATTCAAACTCGCCCCTCACTTTATTCATTTCATCAATAAGATGGCTTTGGGCCTCGGCTGAATCCGCCGCGTTAAACTGCTCAAGAAGATCATGAATCTGCTTGTCAATAACTTGAATATCTGGTCTTTGATACGCATACTCGCTAAATTTCAATATAACCCCACCCTACTTTTTCCTATTTATCCCAGTGCAACCATCCGTAAAACTCCCACTTCAAACATGAAGAGTTACAAGGCTGTTTAGTGTAAAGCAACGGACGCTACCATCCCGATGGTTCAACTAACTATCAGTGGTGAAGAGCAAAAACCCCACTGATTGAAGTTTCACTTTTTTTGGCCTCCACTGGCCTCTTTAATTAGTTCTTTCGACGTAGTCCCCCTTTTTTCCTTCTTGCTAAAAAGCATTGCTCTCCATTCAACTCTGTGAATAAATTGTGAACACTTTTTGAAGGGATGTCTAATTCTGCGGACAACGTCATACATTTCAAAAGTGGAGGCGAAGATTAATGAAAAGACAGCCAGGCAAAGCAGCAATTTATTTAGTGTTGTTTTTAATGTCATTAAGTTTACATATTCAATTTCCGATTTTCACCCCCTTTGCCATAGCAATTGGGGCTTCTAGTTTTTTCGTAAGTATCCTGTTAAGTAGTTCATCCATTACCAACTTATTTGGACATGTGATCGCTGGACCCTTTATTGACCGTATAGGCAAAAAGCCATTTATCGTTCTGCCCCTGTTCTTATCTTCCATTTTTATGGCGGCTCATGCCACTGCCCATGATCCTTTGCAACTCCTTGTCTTTAGAATCCTAAATGGGTTTATCTTGGCTTTTATGGGACCGGCTTGTTTCGCTCTGCTTGCAGCTTATGCTCGCAATAGACGTCAGGAAGGGAAAAACATGGCTATTCATGGTTTAACTGTGACACTTGCCAATATCATTGCTCCATTTATTGGCGGAAGATTGGCCGACGTTTTTGACTATAGAGGAACCTACCTTTTTGTTGGCGGTGCACTATTCATAGCCGCGCTGCTCGCCCTAGCTTTTGTGAAAGATGTTGATCCGATTATTGTCCATACAAGAGAAAGCACTTCATTACGAGCTATTTTATCAAATAAAAAACTCCTCCCCTTATTCTTTGTCGGGTTTGCCCTCATGTTTGGGCATGGCGCCCTTATCTATGAGCTTCCATTCTTAACCGTTGAAAAGGGACTCTCCTCAACACAAACAGGGATCCTTTTTAGTTTTATGGGGTTTGGATCTTTAGTTTCCCTCAGCTTCTTCTGGCTCAATCGGTTCTCAGCGACAGGGCGGATTGTCATCGGGATGGTGCTCACTGGCCTTCTCTATTATCAAATGGCTGCTGAAATACTTCCTGTGGGCATGACGTTTGACTTATTCGGAATGGGATTGACGTTTGGGCTTATTTTCCCAGCCATCACCTCGCTTCTTGCCCAAAAAGTCGGCCACAGCCAATACGGATCAGCCTTCGGCATCTTGTCGGCTGTTTTTTCCCTTGGCGCGATCCTGAGTACGCTCACTTCAGGGCTTGTCCGCCATCTGATGTCCCCTTACTTTCTTGCGTTTATTGTCACAACGCTTGGCGCTGTTTATCTCATCTATGATCATATGAAGAATAAGAAATTAGAGTCACCGCTTTATAATTAAGAAAAACCATCGCCTTGATGACCATGATTTTATCGTTTAAAAAAACATACTAAGATTAGTGGGTAAGGTCATCGACGGATGACTTTACCCACTATTTTTCTTTTTTTGAGCTATAGTGAGGAGTGAAAGAAAGCTCGACCAGCCTCAGGGATCTCGAATCCGCAAAATAAACCGAGCTTCTTCACTTTCATTTTTGAATCAGATTTAAGTATGTTGGGGCCATGGAGCTCGTGTATAGGAAATTGGAATCGAAATGAATAAGTGGAGATCTTTCAAAATGATCAAGAAGAGAGAGGAAAAATATTGGAATTAGTTATCGCTTTAGATATTTCTATGGGGAAAAGCTACAAAGTGCTATACGATGGTCAAACATGTCTTTCTGAAGGAGAAATTCTTCATAACAAGGATGGTTTTCAAACGTTGCTTGATGAAGTCCGAAACCTTTCTGAAGAACCTATTTTTGTCTTTGAATCAACCGGTATTTATTCAAATCCAGTTGAAACCTTTTGTCGAGAAAACCAATTGCGTTATTGCTTATTAAATCCTCTTGTAGCAAAGAAACAACTAGAACAAGGAACCTTGAGGAGCTGGAAAACAGACAAACATGACGCCCACAAATTAGCACAAGCCCATCAAAAAAATGATCGACCAGAAAAAATACAACAGCCGGAAATTTATAATGAAATCCGTGACCTTTCTCGGTTCTATCAAGAAGTAGAAGAAGAAATAAAACGTACACGGATGCACTTGCATAATGCACTTCAATTAAGCTTTCCAGAACTTGAACTATTCTTTTCAAGTAGGATTACGCCATATGCCCTAACATTGATTGGCTT
>NZ_BMFV01000024.1 GCF_014639255.1 Pullulanibacillus pueri | reverse complement strand
TTAAATCCTTTTTATTATTTCCACTGTCTACTTGACAGGGGGCACTTCATTTTTAGGTCGTCTTTTAATGGTATGTAATTGTCTATTTACCCTTTTTTAGTTCATTAATTTCAATATCCTTTTCACATTTACTGTAACTATTGCCAAAGCTCCTTGTCTTTCCATACCTAATAGACCCGAGGATTTTGAAACATTGTGCTTCAGCCATTGATTAAGTAATGCCTCTCCTTAAGTTCATCATACACAAATGAAAAATCGACAAGATCATTGATCTTACGCAACATGTTATCCTCTGGTACTATGAGATTAAAAGAGACTTAACTTTAACTGTTGTTTAGAAATCACCGTAACCACCTCTTCGCTTAGTGACTTTTATTATAAATGAAAAAATGCAGAAACCCTCAATAATATGGGGGTTTTTGCATTCTTTGTTTGTCTTCTTTAAATGAAATACACCTTCGACAAGTCAGTTGATTGAAGCGCAAAGCTCGAGACTCCTGTGGGAACAGCAGCGAGCGTTACTTCACGAATTCACTTCGAGCCGTTCCGGAGAAGCAAACGACGTAGCAATACGAGTAGGCGTAGGAACAGGAGATTTGTAAGCCTAAAGACTTGAAAAAATAGACCATTCCCAAGTGAGCTGCTGCCGTGCCTGAGGAAAGCGAGCGACCTGTAGCGTAAATCAACCTCTCAACAGTGGCCTCCCATTATAGGTGGGCGATTTTTGTTAGTTTAGATGAACATTTAGTCTTCAATCCATTCGACCATATCTATTAATTCTTTTTTTGGTGGTGTTTTAGGTTCTTGAGCTGGATAGCCAACATAAACAAATCCCAGAACAAGGCCTTCTTCTGAAACTTGAAACGCTTCTTTCATGAATTGATGATAGGAAGGTTGACCAGACCGCCATATCGCGCCTAACCCAAGATCCGTTGCGGTGAGTAAAAGGTTTTGAACGGCACAAGCGGTTGCAGCTATTTCCTCAGCAAACACCACTTTAGAGGCAGTGCCTGGCTCTAAACGGACAATGATGATGTAAGGCGCGCGTCGAGCCTTTTTCAAGCCTTTTTCGTAAGCTTCCTTTTTTTCCTCATCTGTTGCTGTTGATTCAAGTTCTTCGACGTTTATTCGCCCATAAACATCTCCGAGCTTATCTCTGCCCTTTCCAGAAAGGACCACAAATGAAAAAGGTTCTGTTCTATAATGATTCGGTGCCCACCGTGCAGACTCTAATAATTTTTCAATTAATTCACGCTTAGGGACTTCTTCAGTCACTTTTCCAATCGATCGTCGCTGCTTAATGACATCCATTAATTCCATCTTCCCACCCCTTTGGTATAATCTCTTCTCCCCTCATTATATACTTAAATGATAATCATTTTCAATGAAAAATAAGCGGCATGCAAGATAAGAGAGCCACACCATTCTGGGGATCAGAATTTTATACTTCATTTAAAAAAGGCAAATCGCACAGAGCGACTTGCCTTTTCTTTAGGTTAAAAAAATGGAGCTGTGAACAACATGATTACAATGGCGGCAATCCCTACGCCAATAGCCCAAGCACCTAACGCTTTAGCCCCTTGTTTGCGAGCAATAATGCCAATGATAATGCCCGCCGCTCCCATAATTATTGGTAAGAAGAATAGACCAATAACAGAGAGAATTAAGGCTAGCCAGCCAATTCCTGTTCCCTCATGCTCATCTACATCTGCATCCACTCGGTTAAATTCCGAACGATCAATCGCAGATTCAGCAGCATATTCCTCTTCGTAATCATCATCTACCACATTTCGCGGCGTCCCATCGAAAGAGTCTCCAACGAGAGCTTCAACATCCTCGTCGTCTCCTTCAGAATAGGCTTTGACGTCATCATTGTCTCCTTCAGAATAGGCATTAGAGACCGTATCGGATGCGTTATCTCCATACCATAATGAATTGACATGATCAACGTCACGCTCATCATAACGTGATTGATCCTTGTCAGCCAATTTGATCCCCTCGCTTTCTGTCTTAAGGATCATTATTATTTTGGCTTAACTCTCGATCAATTATTGATGTAAAACTTGGAAGCCAGGCATTAATCGGCATCTGAAATTAAAGGAAGTAGAATCTTAATCGTGGTGCCTTCACCTAAAGTACTTTGGATTTCAAAGTGACCATTATGTTCCTTTATAATCTTTTTACAGAGGGGCAATCCTATCCCCGTTCCTTTTTCTTTTGTTGTAAAGAAAGGTTTTCCAAGCTGATCAAGGACCTTTTTTTCCATGCCTGGACCATTGTCCTTTACCATAATTCCATAATAATCATCACGAACATAACCCTTGATTGAAAAAGCTCTGTCCAATTGTTCATCCTCAAAAGCTTCAATTGAATTTCTCAACAAATTAAGGATGACCTGCTTAATCATTGAACGATTAAGCAATACTTTTTTGGGCGTTTTCGCCATTTGGTAATCCAATTTGATATTTTGGAGTAAACACTCTGAGCGTATAAGCGAAACGATCGACTGAAAAAATTCATATGGATCATAAGCTTCTCTCTCAGGCGCTTTTCGAGATAGCGAAAGGAAATCGTCAATAATATCATTCATGCGATCAAGTTCCGATAATATTGTGTTATAGTATTTATCAATATTATTTGTCAACGCTGAGAGTTGTATAAATCCGCGAATTACCGATAGTGGATTTCTTAGCTCATGAGCAAACCCAGCAGCTAAATGGGAAACGGATTCCATTTGCTGTTTATAAAGTAATAACTGATCATATTCATCGGAACCGGCTCGATCATCAATAATAAAAGTAATCATATCAGTATATCCACTATATAATCCATAAACATGGTAAAGATTTTTATCATAAAGATGATATCTTTGAATGTCCTTTGAGGAGGACCTTATATCACTAGCCATTTCTTTAATAATTCTAATGACTGGTCTCCCACTTATTTTAGTGAAATCTCGATGAAAGCGACCTCCTTTTTTTAAAACATCATTATAATAAACCACGTTATTATGTTTATCTAAAATAAGCACAGCTATATTTAATGCATTAAAAACTGTTTCCGCTAGTATTTCCTTTAAGTCCGAAGAGATCTTAGCAGAGTTTACCTTAATCGGATTTGCCATCTCAACCCCTACAAGATAAAGCCCTTCATTAGCGCATTTTCCACGAAAAAGATACTCTTTTAAAGTCCCTTGTGTCTTAAGCAGAAAATTTTTTTCAATCTGTTGTTGACTTTGTGGTAACTCTTGAATCAGTTGCACAGCAGCCTTTCTATGGGACGGACTGAAATGATTATAAAAAACATCTCCATTTTCTTTAATTAACTGTTGACCATTGCGATTAGCCTGTAGAATTTCTCCATTAATTGAAACTAGAAAATGTACTTCATAAGATAAATTTTCAAAAGGATTATTATATGTATTTTCAGTTGTTATCATGGGATTGATGAAAAATGTTCCTCCCTTCCCGCTGCACTATAGCTATGGTTATATTATATCGAAGTTTTTTGTATATACATAGGTTTTCAACATGGGTTTTCTATGACAAAATTCATCAAATTTTGCCGATTTTACGAGCTTTTTATCGGATTTTGACGATATTCATCATTCCTTATTGCACATAATTCATAAAAACTAATATATATAATCACAATGGGAGGGATTATTTATGAACGGAATGATGAAACAATTGGTTAACTTAAAAATAAATTCACTTAATACACAAGAACTTATTCAACTAGGACGGAAGTATGGTCTTATTCTCAAACAACAAGAAGCTAGGCAAATCACAAGCTTAATCAAGCAACGTAAAGTTAACATCTTTGACGATTCAGAGAGAAAGCAGCTATTAAGAAAGATTGCTGAAGCGACCACCCCTCAGCTCGCACGAGAAATTGAGGTGCTCTTTTCAAAATTCACATCAAAAAAGTAAAGGAGAAGCGTCACAAGTAAAAATCTTAAGTCCGATCAAGTTCTTGCCATGCCAAAGAAGATAAATTTTTTCGATCCAATACTATAACGCCTTCGCCATCTCATCCTTTCTTATACTCATGCTCAGTACACCTGCTATTTCGAAGTATGCCCCAAATGAGCCCTAATGGCGAATGGCATTCATTTTCTTTTCTTATCTTTTCTACTTGTATGAGTTCTCTTTCTTAATAATGAAAAAAACGAGGGTTAAGACGCCTCGTTTCATTCTTGGGACATGATTTCTTCTTTTAAGTTTTCATTAAAGACTTGTTCTTTTAACATGTTAATTTCAAATTTATAAGGAGCCTTCTTATTTTTCTTATCCTCACCAACAAATGGTGTTTCCAAGATCTTTGGTAAATGAGCAAATTTTTCGTGATGGACGATGCGATTAAGCGCCTCAAAACCAATGTATCCAAAACCAATATTCTCATGACGGTCTTTTCTCGCCCCACGAGGATTTTTACTGTCGTTTACATGCACAACTTTAATGCGCTCTAAGCCTATAATCCGATCAAATTCTTCTAAAACGTCATCAAACTGGTTAACGATATCATAACCCGCATCATGGGTATGGCACGTATCAAAGCATATCGATAATTTTTCATTATGTGTGACACCATCAATGATCTTCGCTAAATGTTCAAATTGATAACCACATTCTGAGCCCTTTCCCGCCATTGTTTCTAAAGCAATTTGTACTTTATCGTCTTGAGTCAGGACTTCATTAAGACCTTCAATGATTTTACTAATCCCTTTATCTACACCCTCGCCAACATGAGCGCCTGGATGTAAGACGATTTGTTTTGCCCCGATGGCTTCAGTCCGATCAATTTCTTTTCTTAAAAAATCTACGCCTATTCGAAAGGTTTGCGGTTTGGTTGTATTTCCTATATTAATGATGTAAGGCGCATGAACAACGATATCAGCAATACCATGCTCATTCATATGTTTTAACCCTTCATCAATATTCAACTCATCGATGGGCTTTCTACGTGTATTTTGGGGGGCCCCTGTATATATCATAAATGTTGTTTCACCATAAGATGCAGCCTCTTCACTTGCACCTAGTAACATTTTGTCACCCTTCATTGAAACGTGTGAACCAATTTTCAACATGGTCATCACTCCTCTCTATGTCTATTCTACACAAGAGTATGCCCATAGGACAAGCTCCTTCCCCCTTTGGTGATAATAAGGCAGTTGTCTATCCTTTTGTCTTACACAGTATCTTCAAAAACGCATAAAATATTGTAGCTAACCATGTTCAATAGCCTGCATAAGAGCAAGCAGCGCGAACAATAAGTGAAGGAAGTGACAGAGATGTTTCCATTTCAACAAGGCGGCGCAGCTGGAGGTATGCCCCAAGTCCCCATGAATCCTATGGGAGGAGGCCCAACCTTTGGGGCTCCAGGGTTTGGTGGCGGCATGCCTCAAGGCGCCGGATCGACAGGTGGTGGGATTGGCCGACTGCTCAGTGGCTTATTTAATCGAGGAGGCGGCGCTGCCAGCGCTATTCCCACTAATATGACTGGTCCTGCTGGATTCACTCCTGGGGCTATGGGGGGAGGACTAGGACCATTGGCCAACGCTGCAACGACTGCCAGTACCGCCGCTTCAGCAGGCAGCACGACCGGTGGACTCCTTGGTACCATACAAAATATTCAAAAGGTCGTCCAGGTTGGGCAACAAATTATGCCTATGGTCCAACAGTTTGGTCCATTAGTCAAAAATGTTCCAGCGCTTATAAATATGGTCAAAACAATGAAAGCGGCGAGCGATGAAGACGATTCCGATACTACAGAAGAAGACACCACCAAGAGCACATCAGATAAAATTTCCGAATCTGAAGAGACCGAAGAAACAGCTGAATCAATTAAAACGCAAGAGACTTCTCGCGATTCATCACGAAAAGCGACAACGCACGCTTCAAGTACATCATCCCGGCGAAGAACCAGCCAAAGCATTAACCGCCCTCAAAGAGGAAAAGTAGCTAAGGGCACGACGACGATTTCCAGATCTCAAGACATTGAATACAATGAATCCGAAGACTTTAAAACGTCCAAACCAACACTTTATGTTTAATTGAATCAAGGACGTCACTGACTCGTCACCCTCCTTCATTGTATAAAAGCCCGACCTCCTTTATAATAGAGGAAGAAGGTAGCACAGAAGGAGGATTTCTTTTTATGGAAGTCATTAAGGTCGCTCCTCGCGGTTATTGTTATGGCGTAGTCGATGCTATGGTCATAGCCCGTAAAGCCGCTTTAAATAAGGAACTCCCGCGCCCTATATATATTTTAGGAATGATAGTCCACAATCATCATGTCACAGATGCTTTCGAAGAAGAAGGCGTGATTACTTTAGATGGCAAAACCCGTAAGGAACTTCTTGAAACCATAGAAAAAGGGACGATTATTTTCACAGCACATGGTGTATCCCCTGAAGTTCGCCAAATCGCAGAAAAAAAAGGACTCACAACCATCGATGCCACATGCCCAGATGTGACGAAAACCCATGATTTAATTCTTGAAAAGGAAAAAGAAGGCTATCAGGTTATCTACATTGGCAAGAAGGGGCATCCAGAGCCAGAGGGGGCTATCGGCGTAGCACCGGACATTGTTCATCTTGTGGAAACAGAAGAGGATGTACACCGTCTCGAACTGCCCGCTGATAAATTGATCATCACGAATCAGACGACCATGTCCCAATGGGATGTGCGTGACATCATGGATAAAATCAAGGAAAAATACCCTCATGCTGAGATTCATAATGAAATTTGTCATGCTACACAAACACGACAAGAAGCCATCGCTGAACAGGCGCAGGATGCTGATTTAACTATTGTTGTTGGTGATCCTCGTAGTAATAACTCAAACCGTTTGGCCCAAGTTTCTGAAGAAATTGCGGGGACTAAAGCTTATAGAATCGCTGATCTTTCCGAATTGAAGATCGAATGGCTCCAAAACGGCGTCAATAAGGTGGCTATTACGGCAGGCGCCTCTACACCAACCCAACTGACAAAAGAAGTAATTTTATTCATTGATCAATTTGACCCTAACGATCCATCAACATGGACAAAGGAATCCAAGCTTAAAAAGCAGGATATCCTGCCCAAAATTAAAATCAAGAAAAAAACAGTGAGTTAACAGTTATATAGAAAAGCGGTCAGAGATCACCGAAGAGTGACCATCTGACCGCTTTTTTTGATTTACAGTCACTTTTATAGAAAAGTAAAGGGATTCGTGTTGACTTTAGAGACCACCACTTCTGTATCGTAGCGATGCTCACTCAAAAACTGCTTAAAAAAGCGACCGACCCCTTCTTTCATCACTTTTTCTATGTAGTGCCCCGCATCAATCAAAGGCAAATCCTCTAGAATCGCATCATGACCTGTGTGATAATATATATCGCCTGTGACAAAAACGTCTGCTCCTTTTAATTTTGCCTGCTTATAAAAGGAATTACCATCGCCTCCAAGGATAGCGACCTTTTCAATTTTTCGATTTAGATCACCCACCACACGGACGCCTTCTAAGTCAAAAACTGACTTCACAACCGCAGCAAACGCTTTAAGCGTTGTGGGTTCTTGTAAGTAGCCTATTCTCCCTAACCCATGCGCCTTTCCCTTATTTTCCAAAGCGAAAAGATCATAAGCGACTTCTTCATAGGGATGAGCTTTAAGCATCGCACGTTTGACTTTATTTAATAGCGATTCAGGAACTACGGTTTCAATTTTAATCTCTTCTACTGTTTCGAGTTTTCCCGTTTGTCCAATGTAAGGCTGGGTCCCTTCTTCTGGCTTAAAGATTCCTTTGCCAGGCGTATTGAAGGAACAATGACTGTAATGACCAATCGCACCAGCTCCGGCATTCCCTAGTGCCTCACGCACGCTTTGTTCATGACTTACTGGTGTGTATACCGCTAATTTAAAAAGCCTTTCCGTCGATTTCGGAATGAGAATCTCCGTATCCTGAAGTTCCAAGGCCTCAGCTAACCAATCATTCATCCCGCCGTCTACATTGTCTAAATTGGTATGAGCATTATAAACCGCAATATCATGTTTAATACATTTTGCAATGATCTTACTTTGCCCTTCATCTGTCCTCATATTCTTAAGTGGTCGAAAAATAACAGCATGATGGGAAAAAATCAAATCCACTTCTTTTTCTATCGCCTCATCAACGACGTTTTCAAGAACATCTAAGGTGACCATAACTTTTTTTATAGGTTTATTTAATGTCCCAATTTGCAGGCCAATCTTATCCCCTTCAAAAGCTAATGATTTAGGCACCCAGGATTCAAAAGCTTGAATCAAAGTTTGCGCATGCACATGTTTTGTCATTCTGCTAACACCTCTTCAATTAAGCGAATTTCGTCATTGACCTTTTGTTTTTTGGCTTCAATCGCTTCTTCATGAGATTTTGCCTTGCTTAGTGATTCTAATATCATCAATCGTTTGTCGCGTTCTGACATCCATTTCTCCTTAAAGACCTCGGAAGCAGCTTTTCGATTAAAGGGGCCAAACCAGAGATCCTTTAGAGTTAAAGTTTTAGGACTAGCGGTCTTATGCGCCACAATGATCTCATAAATATGGCCCTCCTCTTTCAAGATGACCTCATTGATAATGTCCCACTGCTCACTTACTAACCATTCTCTTAATGTTTTCTCACCAACATTAGGTTGTAAGATCAAACAGGTATCCTCTGTTAATTTCTCTTTCCCTTTTTCTAAAATGGAACGAATGAGCTCTCCTCCCATGCCAGCGATGACAATCGTATTGATTTTATCACTTGCTTGTATAACAGAAAGGCCATCGCCTTGACGCACCTCTATTTTATCCTCTAAACGATAGGCGAGGACCGTTTCAGTGGCCGATCGATAAGGACCCTCATTAATCTCACCAGCAATTCCCTTTTTTATGAGGTTATTTAAAGCCGCATAACAAGGCAAATAAGCATGGTCAGAACCGATATCCGCTAATCGCGCGTTTTCAGGAATAAAGGTTGCAACTTTTAATAAACGTTCTGACAGAATAAGTTCTTTCACAAAATATCACCAATTTCATTTCATTTAATCTCTTCATTTCTATGATAAGTGGGAAACCCTTTTAAAGCAAACTGAATTCTTCTATTTCCACTGTCCATTTGAATTCTATGGAAAATATTGAGGCATTAAAGACCGTAGTCAATAATAAGAGGTCAAAACAAAAATCGAAAAATCATAAAAAAGCATGATTGCTATAGATTGCGACGTAACTGGTAGGTGGATCTCCGCTCCAGGTCGCTCGCTTTCCTCATGCCCACAGGACGTGGGTAGGATCGGTATTGTCACAGGACGTGACGATTTTAACCGATCGTCCTTAGTGGCCTCAGCTAACTTGGGAATGGACTATTTTGTTCCCAAGTATTTATGAATAAAAATCTCCTGTTCCTGCGTCTACTCGTACCGCTTCGCAGTCAGCTTTCTCGGAACAACTCGAAGTTTATTCGAGAAGTAACGCTGGTTGCTGTTCCCGTAGGAGTCTCCCGCCTTTCGCTCCAATCCACTTCCATGTTGTCGATGCTTTTTGCAGAAAAAATTAGGCATCTTTGCTTTTTTTAAAGGTAATTTTAACTTTAGGTGCATGAAAATCAGATCATCTTAACTAGCGGAGGAAATACACGGAGACACAAAAAATCGTAAACACCACGATTTTTCTGCGATGATTATTCTCCTAGCAGCCTTCCTTAGTCCTGCGGGAGCAGAGGCCTAGGTGAGACCCCCTAGCTCACCCCAAAAAACAAAAAGCGTTTTTCGGGGACCCCGGTATTTTGCGGAGCGCAAGGAGGCTCACCAGCCGCCCTCGGAAAGCGTAGTGTATTTCCGTAGCGGTGCTTATGTGTGGTGAGTTACGTCGCAATTTCCTTCAGCTCCGAAATTTCATAACTTAAGAAAGCAACAATAGCAGTGCTTCTTTTTGCCACGAAAAAGGCGACCACATCTCTGTGACCGCCTCGGGTTCAATTGCCCTATTTCTTTTTAGATAGCCAATCGGCTACCTTATCAACAGCATCCCCAGTAATAACATTAGCAGGCATGCCGCCTCCACCATTTTTAATTTGATTCACAATTTTGTCTTTACTAAGTTGTCCGCCAATTTTTTGTAGATTAGGTCCCATACCACCTTCAAGATTGGCGCCATGGCAAGTGGAACACTTTTGGCCATAAATCTTATCCGCTGATAGACTTGCAAGATTGGCGGTATCTCCTTTAGATGCACCGTTATTCTTGTCTGCACGTTCTTGAGCGATATTACCACCCCAGATACCAATAACAATCATTAAAATAATCGCAAGACCAGCGATCATGCCAAAAGGAACTAGTGGACTCCGTTTCATCAAACGTTCCTCCTTATGTATACGGTTTCTAGATTGTATAAGTACTATGCATTAATAGGATTAGACCACTTTAATTTTACTGTATTGTGGTCAAGAATAAAAGAGAAAACGTTCTAGTCACAAATTTGTCACTTTCTTATGAGCGTTTCTCGTAAAAAAGAGGACCTATTTCTAATATAAGGAAAAGTAACCCATGACTTTTCTTATATTAACAATAGCTTTTTCCATCTTAATCGTCAAGTTCTCCTTTTTCCCCTTCTCCATGCAAATAAAATTCACATGGCTAAACCTCTGTCCACCTTAGTTTAGCCTATTTCAACTCTTTTCATTTTATGTTACACTAGTCACATCATGATGTATGCGTTATCATGAATCACCATTCAATTTGTTTCAAACACATTAAATTTTCAGATAGTACAAAAAAATAGGTTAATTTCATTTGCAAAACCCTAAAAAAATCAGTAAAATAAAGACTAACAAATTAATTTATGGATCTTCAAGCTTCTACCGTACACTTTTCTTAACCAAAACGACTTCCCAATATCTAAAAAAGAAGCATTCCTTTTAGACGTTAATTGACCTGTAACCGTTTATATATTTTGACTTGAAATTAAAACAAAAAAGTTTACTCGCTATGTGGAGTAAACTTCCTTGTCATTATATTATGAGCTTTCCTATTCCAAAAAGTCTTTGAGTTGTTTACTACGACTAGGGTGTCTAAGCTTACGCAGTGCCTTAGCCTCAATTTGGCGAATTCTCTCCCGAGTGACTCCAAATACCTTTCCAACTTCTTCAAGAGTCCTTGTTCGACCGTCATCCAATCCAAAACGTAAACGAAGAACATTTTCTTCTCGGTCGGTCAGCGTATCAAGGACATCTTCAAGTTGCTCCTTAAGTAACTCGTAGGCTGCAGCATCCGAAGGAGCTTGAGCATCTTGGTCCTCGATAAAATCTCCAAGGTGGGAGTCATCTTCTTCGCCAATTGGTGTTTCAAGAGAAACCGGTTCTTGAGCAATCTTTAATATTTCTCGAACTTTATCAGGCGGTAACTCCATTTCTTTACCGATTTCTTCTGGCGATGGTTCACGTCCTAGGTCTTGTAACATTTGACGTTGAACACGAATAAGTTTATTAATGGTTTCTACCATATGAACTGGAATCCGAATGGTTCTGGCTTGGTCAGCAATAGCACGTGTGATCGCTTGGCGAATCCACCAGGTTGCATAAGTACTGAACTTATAACCTTTACGATAGTCAAATTTCTCAACGGCCTTGATTAAACCCATGTTTCCTTCTTGAATAAGATCTAAGAAGAGCATACCGCGTCCAACATAGCGTTTAGCGATACTTACAACAAGCCTAAGATTGGCTTCAGCTAATCTTCGTTTAGCTTCTTCGTCATCTTTTTCAATCCGCTTGGCGAGCTCTATTTCTTCTTCAGCGGAAAGTAAATCCACTCGGCCAATTTCTTTGAGATACATTCTAACAGGATCGTTGATTTTCACGCCAGGTGGTACACTTAAATCGTTGAGATCAAATTCCTCTTCTTTACTCTCAACACGAATTCCATTAGGTTCATTTCCCCCCTCAAGGACATCAATGCCTTGATCCCCTAGGAATTCGTAAAACTCATCCATTTGTTCTGAGTCTTGATCAAATGGCGCCAATTTCTCGGCGATCTCTGAATAGGTTAGCACGCCTCGCTTTTTCCCGAGCTCCACCAGTTTTTCCTTTACTTGATCAAAACTGAGTTCTTGCTCTGCTTGCTGTTTACCAGATTTTTCAGCCATTTGATCCCCCTCCTTCCAAACTCTGTTATTCCTTCAACGGTTTTCAAGCTGTTTTTTCATTGAGATAATCTCAGCGAGAATATGGGCAGCTTTGTCAAAGTCTTGGTTTCTTTCAGCGTCTTTCTTTTCTTTTTCTTTATTCTCTATTTCCACTTTCTTCGCGTGCTTATGCACTTGATCAATATAGTCGTCTATTTCCTGAGGTGAGACATCAGTATTCACTGACATCATTGCAATCTCTGTTGCAGCTGACTTGAGTTCTCGATCTTTTATCGTATGGATAAAGGTCGACACATCCGCTGATCGCCCTTCTGAATAAAACCCATATAAGTATGCCGCTAAAGCTTGATGAATATCACTATTAAACGCTCCGCCTAATCGCTCTTGAACTTGTTCGGCAACATCTGCATCGTGCATCATATGTGCCAAAAGGCGACGCTCTGCCATTTGATAAGCTGGGAATAGCGTTCTGTTTTTGGGTAATAAACGACTGTTTATCGTATTCGGTTTTGTTTGATTATGAGAATCATGTTGTTGTTTTTCATTACGATAAATTTGGTATTGCTGCTGTTTTAAAGCATCAAGGGAAATAGAAAACTCATCAGATAATTGGCGTAAATAGTGATCTCGCTCCACAGCCTTTTTTAGTTTTGCAATCTCATGTAATACTCTTTCGATATAGCGGAGCCTTTCTCCTTCATCATTTAAATTTTTTCCGTATCGAAGGTATTGCATTTTAAACGCCATAATAGTTAAACTGGCCCCTAATACATTATTTCGGAAATGTTCACCGCCATAACGATCAATGTAGTCATCGGGGTCCATACCCTGAGGCATTCTTGCTATTTTTATCGATCCATTAAAACTTTTGAGCATCTCCGCTGCTCGAAAAGCAGCTTCAGTTCCAGCCTGGTCCGAATCATAGCAAATAATAATGTTCTCCGTATTTCGTGATAATAAACTGACTTGTTCTGATGTCAAAGACGTCCCCATGGAAGCTACGGCGTTTTTGATACCTGCTTGATGAGCCTTAATGACATCAACATAGCCCTCAAACAAAATCACTTCACTTAACTGTTTAATGGTCGCCCGGGCAAGATGATAACCATATAGTATTTTACCCTTATGAAACACCTGAGATTCAGGGCTGTTCAAGTATTTAGGCTTTTGGTTGTCTAAAACCCTTCCTGCAAAAGCAACAGTTCGACCACGCTGATCATGGATCGGAAACATCACGCGGTGGCGAAAACGATCATAAAACTTGCCATCAAATTCTCGCTTTAACAATAATCCAATTTCAGCAAATTGTTCAGGAGAAAACTTCCTTTTAATTAGGAATTTAGCGGCTGTTTCCCAAGAATCTACAGCATACCCTATTTGAAACGTTTTAATAGTCTCAGGGTCGAAGTGACGTTCCTTTAAATAGCTTTGGGCTGCCCGGCCATAGCGTGAATCCAATAACAAATACTGATAAAATTTGGATAACAGTTCCATTCCATGATATAATGTCTTCGTATTATCATTCTTTAATGGATTCTGCTGGTTATAGTCCATATTAGGTAAAACAATGCCTGCTTTGTCAGCCAATAGAGCTATAGCTTCAGGAAAATCTATCCCTTCAATTTCCTGAATAAACGTAAAAATGTCGCCCCCAGCCTTACAACCAAAACAATGATACAGTTGCTTATCTTGTGACACATGGAATGAGGGTGTCCGTTCACTATGAAACGGACAAAGCCCGGTATTATCCCGCCCTTGTCTCTTCAATTGAACATATTCGCCAACAACCTCAACAATGTCCAGAGACTTTCGCACTTTTTCGATGGTTTCCTCATCGATTCTCACGATAAGCCCTCCTTTACACATTGAAATTATTAGCCGTGAGCCATGATCAATCTTTTCAAAGCCTTTTTAAAAGCGCTGCGATCTTCATTCGTAAATGGCCTAGGGCCTTTTGTATGTCGATGCGCCATCCGCTCGATTTTTGCCAAATAACGAAAATGTAAAATTTCCGCCATATCCTCTTCAACAATTTCCTTCCCGTTTGGAGTAAGGACATAAACCCCTCGATTCGTCAAGAGCCCTGCCAGACCCATATCCCATGTCACAACAACATCACCTGTTCTGACATGATTAACGATATATAAATCAGCAGCCTCCCGATCAGGATCGACCATTATCCAGTGACCTTTCTTTTGGTTCGAATAATGATTGTAAGAAGCGACATAGGTGACTTCAATATTATATGCACTTGCGACTTCAGAAATTTCATCCTTCACCGGACATGCATCAGCATCAACAAACAGGTAGAAGCTAAAGTCTTTGTCATTTTTTATAATTCTCTCGTCTTTTTCTACCATAATTACTTATTCGCGATCTCCTTACAAAAATCCTTCAAGGGATATCATGTTTTAATTTTTCGAAACTTGTCGAATGCTTGTTCGAAAAATAATCTATTCGTTATTTTTATCACAAATATGTATTATAATACATTAAAAACGTAAGATTCAACACTTTTTTGCTCTTTTCTCGTATATTTTACCGTTTTTGCGATTTGTAGAGCAATTCCATGACAATATTCGCAGTTTCTTCAACAGCGCGATTAGAAACTTCAATAACTTCACAGCCAATCCTTTGAATAATTTTTTCAAAATAGATGAGCTCTTTTTCAATTCTATCCAACTTAGCATAGCTTGCATCAGCATTTAATCCCAGCGCCTTTAAACGCTCTTTTCGAATGTGATTCAATTGATCAGGTTTAATGCGCAGACCAAAACATTTATGAGGATCTACCTTAAAAAGCTCTTGTGGCGGATCAATTTCTGGGACGATAGGCACGTTGGCCACTCGAAACCGTTTTAGAGCTAAATATTGCGATAGAGGCGTTTTAGATGTCCGAGAAACACCGATGAGAACAATGTCGGCTCGCAATATTCCTTTAGGGTCTCGACCATCATCATATTTTACTGCAAACTCGATCGCTTCTACCCTTCTGAAATAATCCTCATCAAGTTTATGAACCAAACCTGGTTTATATTTAGGATTGACTTGGAAGGCCTTTTCCATTTTGTTAATTGCTGGACCAATAATATCTATGTATTCGACATCGGATGCTATTGCCTTTTGTATCAGATAGTCTTTAGATTCTGGCACGACAAGCGTGAAAGCAATTATCGCGTTATTCTCTTTCGCCGCTGCTACAATTTCATTAATCGTCTTTTCATCATTGACATAAGGAATGCGTTCAATTTCAATCGTAGGAAGTTGAAATTGACTGACAGCTGCCTTAACCACCAGTTCTGCTGTCTCGCCAACAGAGTCAGACACAACGTAAATTAGATGCTTATCCATTTTCAAATCCTCTCTTTTAATCAATTCATAATGGTCCTTGTACAAATCATCCTATTGATTTTGTACTCCTTCTTTTTTCGGATTCTCTCGTTCCAACTGTGAGGCCGTTTAATTATTCATCCTCCCCAATAAGGCTCATGCTTAAAGGCTCTTTCTTTATATTTTTACACCGATGTCTAGAATCCCTTTATTTCAAGTGAAAAACCCCTGCTCAAGGAGAGCAAGAGTTCACTACACTTAATTATAGGTTTTCGATTTGTTCGATAAATCTTTTGGTTTTAAGATTTAAACCAGAATAGGCATCATAATAAGCATTAATGACCGATTTGATTTGCGCTCTTGTTTCTTTTTTTAATTCGATTTTTCCAATGCGATGAAAATCAATATGTTTAAACATTCTTAGTAATTTTACGGCTATAGAGGTTAAAGGGATTGCTCGAGGGTCGTTAATTATGCAGTTTTGACAAAGCACACCCCCCTGTTCAACCGAAAAGCCGCTAAGCGAATCAGGCCTTCCACAATGAACACAACAATCTACCTCAGCCTCTATGCCTAACAATGGCAACAATTTGATTTCATATATAAAGGTCAAGACTTGGGGGTCTTGACCACCATCCATAGCTTTTAAAATTTGAAAAACCCAATCATAAAGAAAAGGGTTATTGGTATCCTTCTCTGACAGCTTATGAATGACATCTACAATATAACTGGCATATGCCATGGGTACAATATCCGCTTTTATGTATCTGAAGGCGTCTAAGGGATCCGCTTGATGAAGCGTCCCCAGACCCCTCCCTTTATTAAACAAATAATGTCCATAAGTTAGAAATTGTGTGCCTGCTGAAAGTTTACTTCGCGGCTTTTTAGCGCCACGAGCCATGACACCAATCTTACCATATTCTTTTGTATATAATGTTACAATTCTGTTGGTTTCCCCATAATCCGTCGTATGAATAACAATACCTTCCGACTTATTTAACACACAGTTCACCCGCCATTAGTGTGTGGGCTGTTCATTTTGCGGTTCTTCCTCTTCCTTCTCAAAATCTCCATCATTTTCTACTTCTTTATAAAGCAGGTAGGTGTCAACATTACCAGTCATGCAAAAGACTTTCCATGTGAAATCTAACATGGGATTAACCACCTTTCTCACTTTATGATTATCCTATAACCATTAGGATTCTCTTTTTTGAGGAAAACATGATAAGGAAATTATGTAAATTACGGTCGATGTTGGCTTAATATTCTTCGTCGCTAAACCCGTAATCCTTTAAATAAAAGGCTTTGTCACGCCACTGTTTTTGAACTTTAACCCACAATTCCAAGTAGACTTTTGATCCTAATAAAGCGACAATATCCTTTCTCGCTCTTGTCCCAATCTCTTTTAGCATGCGACCTTGTTTTCCAATAATGATGCCTTTCTGAGAATCACGCTCAACAATAATAGCCGCGTGAATGTCAATCATATTAGCGTCTTTACGTTTTTCAATACTTTCGATCGTGACCGCGATCGAATGCGGAACCTCCTCTTCAGTTAAATGGAGGATTTTTTCACGTATAAGCTCAGAGATGATGAAGCGCTCAGGATGATCGGTCACTTGGTCATCAGGGTAATACTTTGGACCTTCCTCAAGGTAATTGCTCACTTCATTTATCATCGTATTCACATTATTGCCTTCCCGTGCAGAAATCGGAATAATTTCTTTAAAATCGAACAGTGAACGGTATGTATCAATGAGTGGCAGTAATTGATCAGGATGAATCTGATCAATTTTATTAATAATTAAAAACACCAGTGAACGGCAGCTTTTAAGCCTTTCAATAATAAATTCGTCCCCACGTCCAAAGCCCTGAGCTGCGTCAACCATAAACAAGACAATATCTACCTCATTTAAGGTCTGCATGGCTAAATTGGTCATAAACTCTCCCAATTTATGCTTAGGTTTATGAATTCCTGGTGTATCAATAAATATAATTTGTTCTGTATCCGAAGTATAAACCCCTTGGATTTTATTCCGCGTGGTTTGAGGTTTATTGCTCATAATCGCAATTTTTTGTCCGACAAGATGATTGAGTAAGGTTGATTTTCCGACATTTGGACGTCCAATAAGCGCTACAAAGCCGGACTTGAATTTCTTTGAATCAGTCATTTACATTCATATCTCCTGACTTAAAAGCACCTGGTAATAAGGCACTGACAGTGGTTTCTTGCACATCCCCTTTTAAATTGGTCAAATAGACGGGCATCTCAGGTGGGCAAAGCTCAGCAATCACTTGCCTACAAGCGCCACACGGTGATACAGGTCCAGGGGAATCTGCTGATACGGCCAAAGCTGCATAATCACGATCATTCTCAGAAAAGGCCTTAAATAAAGCTGTTCTTTCTGCGCAATTACACAAGGAGTAAGC
Source organism: Pullulanibacillus pueri (assembly GCF_014639255.1). GTDB lineage: Bacteria > Bacillota > Bacilli > Bacillales > Sporolactobacillaceae > Pullulanibacillus > Pullulanibacillus pueri. The sequence goes on along the minus strand of NZ_BMFV01000024.1, from coordinate 50,785 downwards.
CGCATTTTCAATATTAATCCCAGTATAGACTTTTCCAGACTTAGAAAGCAAGGCAGCGCCTACTGGGAAATGAGAATAAGGGACATAAGCGGTTTCCATCGCTTTTCTTGCTTGCTCCATCAATTGTTGTTTATCCATATTTGTCACACTCACTTTAATTAAAGATATTTGATAAAAATGAGACTTCCAACTACTACTGAAATGGCCGCACTCACTAGGACAGCTCCGGCCGCAATATCCTTAGCCTCTTTAGCCAAGGGATGTTTTTCGAGCGTCACAAGATCAACCACCCGCTCAATTGCCGTATTAACTAACTCCGTAATAATGACAAGAGCAATTAATAAAAGCAGTAGACACCAATCCGCGAGCGAAACATGTAAAATCAGCGCCGCTAAAAAGACTACCACAGCGGCAAAACAATGAAATCTCAGATGGTTTTCTTTTTTAAAAGCATGCTTTAAACCTGAAAGCGCATAGCCAAACCGTGCGAGAACACTTCGATTAAATTCCGGTTGGCTCATAAGATTATCCCCTTTTCAAGCCATAAGAGGACAAAATATCCTCCTGTAATGAGAACATTTGCTCTTCCTCTTCTTTCGTCATATGATCATATCCCAATAAATGAAGTAAGCCGTGGACAGCCAAAAATCCGAGCTCCCTTTCAAAGGAATGTCCATGTTCACTTGCTTGTTCTTCAACTTTTGGAATCGAAATAATCACATCACCAAGAATTCTTGGCACATCTTCTCCAACAATCTCAATTTCATCTGGCCCCTTTTCTTCTAAAGCAAAGGAGATCACATCTGTAGGCTGATTTTTATCCCGATAACGATGATTAATGTCTTGAATGGTTTCGTTATCTACGAAAGTTAATGAAAGTTCTGCTTCACCGATATTTAATTGCTCTGCAGCATGATTGAGTAAACCGGTGAGCATTTCAAAATAAGAAGGCTTTAATAAATTTTGTTCATTATTGTAATCAATGGTTAAAGGCAAGGACCTTTCCTCCTGTTCCTACAAGGCTATTGAAAGTTAGCCTCATGACGTTTAAACCGGTTAGACGGATTTCTTATCTTTTTCTTTCTTTGCCTCTTCTGGATATTCAATTCGAGAATGAAAAATACCATTTAACGTTTCAATAATTGACGTTCGAACAGCATGGAGCTCTTTCATTGTAATATCACAGTCATCAAATTGACCATCTTCCAATCGGTCATTAAAGATATTTTGCACAAGTTTCTCGATTTTTTCAGGTGTTTGCTTAGCCATGGAACGTACTGCCGCCTCAATGCTGTCTGCCAGTTCAACCACCGCGGCTTCTTTCGTTTGGGCTTTTGGTCCTGGATAACGAAACTCTTCCTCCAGTATGACATCTCCCATTTCTTCCTTAGCTTTATAATAAAAATATTTAAGTAAGGTTGTCCCGTGATGTTGCTCGGCTATATCAATAATCTCACGTGGAAGTTTATGCTCTCTTAATATCTTCGCACCATCATAGGGGTGAGCGATAATCACCGTTCGGCTCAACTGAGGAGATATTCGATCATGGGGATTGACCCCATTAAATTGATTTTCAATAAAAAAGCGGGGACGTTTGGTTTTCCCAATATCATGATAATAAGCAGCCACCCGTGCGAGGAGACCATTGGCCCCAATTACCTCACAAGCTCGTTCTGCTAGATTCGCAACCATAACACTATGGTGATAAGTTCCCGGGGCTTCTAGCAATATTTTTCTGAGTAATGGATGGTTAGGATTCGATAACTCAATCAGCTTCATGGGCGACAAGAGACGGAAGGTCGCTTCAAAAAACGGAAGAAGTCCTATCGTTAAAATAATTGACAAAAAGCCTGAGAGTAGAGCAAAGCCCGCCTCCATTCCCACGTTCACAAAATTCAGGTTGCCGTTTTTTATAAAAACAAGCAAAAGAACACTTAGAATATTGATAGCGGAAATAAAACATCCAATCTGCAAAAATTTTGGACGTGCATGATCTTTGCGAACAAGGAAAACTCCGGCTAAACATGAGAATAAAATGTACAGGGCCATTTCATAATCGAAGGTGGCTGACGAAAGCCCTGCTGTATCAAAGATAAACCCTCCGCATATGGCAAACACGATACTTGATATCATACTTAATCGTTTATTCAGTAGCATCGTAATAAGCAAAGATCCAGAGGCGATGGGAATCACTAAATCAAGATGATCCAAAGGCGTGGCTTGAAGCCAACTTCCAAGATAAAGAATCAACATCGTCATCACAAATATACACAAATAACTCAGATACGCATTTGGCGCTGTCGGAATTTTTCTGCTTAATACCCTAAATTCTGCGGCGATCATCGCCACTAGAAAGAGCACGAGCATAGTTAAACCAACAAAAGGAAAAATATTAAAGTGGTTGTCCATTAATCCGACAACCTCTAATTTATGTATCACATCTCGTGTGATGAGGTCACCTTTTTTTACGATGACCTCCCCTTGTCTTATAACCACGGGTTCAATCGTGTTCTCAGCATCTTCTTTATTTCGCTTCGTCGTTTTTGCATCAAGAACATAGTTTGGGACAATATATTGGACAAGGATGTCATTCAAAACATCATGTATGTTTTGGGAGATCACGGACGTCGGAATGGAATCCACTGCTTTTTCCTGAGTGTCTTTAAGATCACTCCACTTGATTTTATTACTCATTGTTTCATAAATCGTGGAACTGGTAATATCTCGTGTTCTAGAGAAATCTTCTTCCGAAAAAGTTAAAAGCTTAGATATCGTGTCATCCGGTAACTGATTATCCGTGGCATCATTTAATTTTGTATGTACAAGTTTAATTTGATCCTCAAGTGACAGTTTACTGTCTTTTTTTTTGTCTGAATCAGAGGTTGCATCATCCTTATCTTCGTCACTTTTGTTATTATCATCGCGAACTTCCTGTAGAACATTGAAAAGATCATTGGCCTTTTCGACTTGTATTAAAGCATCATCCTTATTATAAACATAAGAGGTTGGTGCTTCAGCTACAGCTTGTTTGCGCAGATCATTTGTCGCCTTTCTGTCAACCACTTCAATTGGAGACTGGATATCCTGTTTGGCGATTTGATGTAGTTTGATATCTAATTTATCAGGAACGGCAACCTTAAGCATCGAGATAAACATGACAATCCCAAGAGCAATGAGAACCAGCCAAGAAAATATTGAATGTTTTTTTAGATTATGCCAATAAGTGGACCACTCATTAAACTTCATTCCATGACCCCTCTTCTTTTAGCTCTTAACAATTTCTACTCTTTAATCTCTATAAGAAAAATGTTTATACCTCTTCTTCATAAGCTTGTATTATTTTTTGAACAAGCGGATGACGAACAACATCAACACGTTCAAGGAAAACAATAGAGACGCCTTTAACATTCGCAAGATGATCGCAAGCGATTTTAAGCCCAGAGGTTTTTCCTTTAGGTAAGTCTACTTGTGTGATGTCGCCTGTAATAATCATTTTTGAGCCAAAGCCTAAACGAGTCAAAAACATCTTCATCTGTTCATTGGTCGTATTTTGGGCTTCGTCCAAAATAACATAGGCTTCATCCAAAGTCCGACCACGCATGTAGGCAAGCGGTGCAATCTCAATGGTTCCACGTTCAACAAGTCTTGCAGTATGCTCAACTCCCAAAACATCATGGAGAGCATCGTATAGAGGACGTAAATAAGGATCGACCTTTTCTTTGAGGTCTCCAGGGAGGAACCCAAGGCTTTCACCAGCTTCTACAGCCGGCCGAGTTAAAACAATGCGTTTGATTCTCCCAGCCTTAAGAGCAGTAACGGCTAAAACAACCGCTAAATAGGTCTTGCCGGTCCCCGCTGGACCTACACCGAATACCATATCATGCTTTTTCATCGCCTGGACATATTTGCGCTGACCAAGAGTTTTCACACGGATTGGCTTGCCTTTAGCATTGGTTGTAATTTCTTCATCGTATAACCCGTCAAGCGCTTCCAGTCGTCCTTCTTCAGCTAACTGTATCGCATAAATCACATCTCTTTCACCAAAAGTGATGCCTTTTTTCACGAGGCTTAAAAGGGTTTTTAAAACCGCTTCAACAATGCTCACGTTCTTTGGTGTTCCTGAGACAGATACTTCTTCTCCACGCGTGACAATAGAGACCTCAAGCTTGTCCTCAATCATTTTTAAATGAGCATCACCCGGTCCGAATAGGGTGATGGCTTCATGCGTATTCTCTAGTTGGAAATTTATTGTTTCTAAAAGGTTTTCTGACAAATTCAATCAGTCTCCTTGATTATTTAATAGGGTCTTGCCATTAGTGTACCATATTCCTAAAGCTTAATTCCATTTTTCCTCAATTTTAAGTAGACCAAGAAATGGCATCACCTCTTCCGAAGTCCCAATAAAAAAGTTTTGCTACGAGGGGGGATGTCCCCTTCGTAGACCGTTAGAATAAACCTGGCGCCTGAAGTGGAGACAACACCTATTTGCTGACCAAAATTTCTTCTAAAAAAAGAACAACCACTCTTGGGCTGTTCGTCATCGGCAAACTATTGAGATTCCTCTTCTTCCTCATTTTTCTTCTCGATTTCCTTCTTTCTTTCCTTTGGTAGAAAGGATCTTGGCTCCGCAATGTCCTCATGAACAGTAAAAAAGATGGTTAGCATCAGTTTTCCATCTTTGATTCTTTTTGTTCTCACCTTTTCGTTAATGACTTTTGAACCCTCAGGAAGGCCAGCCAATAGATGGTTTTTCGCATCAGTTTTACCAATAGTCAAAGCTTCCGTCTCCGTTAAAGGGCGGCTTGTTTTATCATATTCTCTATACTCCGTTTTTTTATAACTTATCGGCAAGTCCCAAAATAAGAAATGGAGTTTTTTTCGATTCACTTCTTTTTTGTACTTATCAAAAGGTTTGCTCTTAAGCCCCCACAAGGGTGCATCCCAGCCAAATAGAGTAAGTTGGTGTTTGGTATATGTTGAGCCTGTATAAGTTTGATAAGAAGTATCTAAAGGAACTTCTGTCGTCGAGTGGTACCAAGTCTCAGCAATCACTTTACCTTTTGCAGAAACGAATCCTGGATCTTCTGTCTTACCAATGGTCCCTGAAACAAGGGTGTCACCTTTTTGAACAACCTGATCTGGTTCAACCATGGATTGCCCCTTCTCCACATAGACCCTCTGGATTGTCCCTTCTTTCGTCGCAACTAAATCTCTTGGTCCTGTTTCTTTCTCCTTTTTTGGCAGCTCTTTTTGCACAACATCAATTCGATAGGTTGTCCCATGTTTCGACACACCAACCCACGTCACCTTATTTAATTGACTACTTAATTCAGTTTCAATTGAGTTAAGGGAGGGCAATAGGAATTCAAGAGAACCGACGTGTATATGTTTCTTCTTCAAGATACTCTGAATTTCTTGTTCAACCTTTGGATCCGCACCATTAATATTAATAGCCCATACCATATTGGACAAAATAAAAATTATAGCAAAGGCTAGCAGGATGCCAATAACAATGCCTGACCGTGACATCAATCTTTGCAAAACAAAAGGCAACCCATAGCGGTCTTTAAAATGTACTCGACATTCCGTCTTTTTTAAAAGAGGTTTTAATGCTTTAACATCCCTCAACATGATGGCGCATTCTATTTTCTGTTCGTTTATCCGTTTAACATCCCAGATTTCGATGCCTTCTCTAACAGCTTGGTTAAGAAAAGGTTCGATTAACCTCCCCTTTATAATCACGGTCACATGGCCAAACCACTTTTCATTCCAACTCTTTTTCAATTCCTATCACCTCGATTCAATAAATTCTACCTTCTGAATAGTTCCTTCTAGTAAGATTTCTTCAGGTAGAATGGTTTTAAGAACAAAGTTATGTCCATGGATCAAAAGCTGCCCTACTTCTAGGGATAGCCGAAGTTCATCGTTAGAAAATGCCAGCACGCCTCTGTGATTTTCTATATAAATATGTAATTGACCAATGAGTGTAATTCTCGGAAGGTCTAATACAATATCTGAAGGTAAATCAGTATGATTAGCAAACCACGTTTTTAATTGGTTTTTCCATTTCCTGCTCGCCAAAGTCCACCACCTCTACTAACCACTTTATGAATAAAGTTCCCGGAGTATCACTCCGTTTCACAAGTCACTGATTATAAAGTTTATGTTTTGGCTTTTTAAGTTATATCAAAGAAAAAAGCAGGCAAGCACTTTTCGAATTGGAGTTTGCAGTACAGCCTTTTTCTTGTCCTTCAACACTCAGCACTACTGATTCACCTTTGGCGCCTTGTTCATTAACAAGCACAGCTTTTCTATTATCAAAATTAAAAAGCTGTTTCGGTATGCCATTAGACATACCAAAACAGCCTTGAGTTTTTTTACCTTGAAATGCGTCTATCTTTTCCAAAAGGTTTAAGCGCGCGTGGGCGGTCTAAAACCTCAGCTAATAGGACCGCTTCAGCCATTTTCTTTTGATTGAGCTTAAAATGAGCGGTTGATTTTCTTTTTTTAGACGGACTCACTAAAGGGGACGATCCGACTTGTCGACGGACGGTTGGTTGGACCCATTCTTCTTTCGGTTCATCCATTAAGACCGGGGGATCATCATCAGGAATAAAATCCGCCGTCTTCTTCTGATCCTCATACGATGAAAAGTAGGGAACCTCTCGTTCAATAAGCCTCTGCCCAGGCTCTTCTCTTGCGTCGAGAGGAACGCCAAAAGAAGGCTTTGGATGGGAAACCTCTTCATTTTTCTTCCCCTTCATCGCTTTTGCACTTCCTATAAACGCCCAAACAACAACCATAATCGCAATTGTAATAAAAGCAGACATCTAGTATGCCCTCCTTAATAGGTGGAAACGAACAAAGCGATAACTCCTTGCTTGCTTATTCAGTGTCACTGTCATTCATGTCCCCAAGAGAATTTCTCATGTTTGTATCTGCTTTAATATTGTTATAATTCATATAGTCCATGACACCCATTTTACCTTCTCTAAGAGCTTGAGCCATTGCCATAGGCACCTCAGCTTCAGCCTCTACTACTTTCGCCCGCATCTCTTCAACACGTGCTTTCATTTCCTGCTCTTGAGCAACAGCCATTGCTCGACGCTCTTCAGCCTTAGCTTGTGCAATGTTCTTATCAGCTTCAGACTGTTCGGTTTGTAAATGAGCCCCAATGTTCTTGCCTATATCGACGTCGGCAATATCGATCGAAAGAATTTCAAAGGCTGTTCCTGAATCCAAGCCTTTGCTTAAAACGGTCTTAGAAATAAGATCTGGATTTTCCAACACCTTTTTATGACTATCTGATGATCCTAAAGTACTGACGATCCCTTCACCAACCCGTGCAATGATGGTTTCTTCACCAGCACCACCCACGAGGCGGTCTATATTGGCTCGAACAGTAATTCTGGCTTTCGCTTTAACCTCGATACCGTCCATCGCCACACCCGAAATAAAAGGTGTTTCAATAACTTTTGGATTAACACTCATTTGGACAGCTTCTAAAACATTTCTCCCCGCCAAATCAATAGCGGCACATCTTTCAAAACTTAATTCAATATTCGCACGATGAGCTGCGATCAAGGCATTGACAACCCGGTCGACATTCCCACCTGCTAAATAATGACTTTCTAATTGATTCGTATTGATTTGCAAACCTGCTTTTACAGCCTTTATTAACGGATTAATCACGCGACGTGGCACAACTCGTCGCAGACGCATCCCTACCAAAGTAAAAATACCTATTCGCACTCCGGCAGCAAGAGCCGAAATCCAAAGCATAATAGGAACAAACGTAAAGAATATTGCTAATACAATAATGACCACAATCGCAATAAATAAAACGATAGCAGCTTCAGGTATACCCCCCATAAACTCTCCTCCTAATTGATCGACCTATAATGATATACGCTTCTCTTTGAAAAAGGTTTCAAAAATTCATATCGTGTGGACATGCGCATAGAAAACTAAGCTTCTGCCGAGTCCTCATTAAACAAGGAAATTTTTTCACTAAACCTTTCCATCTCAAAACAACTCATATTCTTTGAAAAAACTAAAAGACCGCCAAGCCAATCTTAGCGGTCTTAAAAATGATATATACTTTATGATAAGCGTGCTTGTACTAGGTTTTTCACTTGACTTCCATCCGCTCGGCCTTGAACTTTAGGCATGATGGCTTTCATGACCTTACCCATATCGGATTTCGTTTTTGCGCCAACCTCTACAAGCGTTTCATCAACAATTTGGCTTAGTTCATCTTCAGATAATTGCTCTGGCATATAACCTTCAAGGACTTCAATTTCTTTCGTCACTTTATCAGCTAAATCCTGGCGCTCTGCTTTCTCAAACTCTTGGAGGGAGTCTTTCCTCTGTTTGAGTTCTCTAGATAACACAACCAGTATTTCATCCTCAGAAAGATCCTTACCGAGATGAATCGCTTCATTTTGAAGAGAAGATTTAAGAAAACGAATAGTAGACAAACGTTCTTTATCTTTCTTCTTCATGGCTTCTTTCATATCTGCAGCCAATTGATCTAAAAGAGTCATCAGTACACCCCTTTATTATTTGCGGCGTTTCCGCGCAGCCTCAGATTTATGCTTGCGCTTAACACTAGGCTTTTCATAGTGTCGGCGCTTCTTAACCTCGGCCATGGTGCCTGACTTAGCTACTGAACGCTTAAAACGACGTAGTGCATCTTCTATGGTTTCATTCTTGCGTACCTTTGTTTCAACCATCTGTGTTTCCCTCCCTCCAAAAAGCAAACGCTTCTAAAAGGATGCGGTTTTCCGTTAATCCTTTAGCGCGACTCGTATTTTATATGCCTTTATAACACCTTTTCAAAATACGATGTCGATTGCCATTATATACGAAACCCGACCTTTGGTCAACTGAATCCTACGAATTGATTCATCCAAAATTGAGCAAAAACTATATTCCTTCAAGGGACACCATTTAAAAATCTTTTTTTATGTTAACAAAGTTGTACACTATTTACACTAAACCAAAACATGGAACCCCTTTCATTTTGGAGCTATTTAAACAAGATGTTCTTTCATCTTATCGATCCAACTCTCTGGAAGAGCAACACTCCTATTCTGCTTCACATCAAGAAGCACGACCACCGATTTCCCTTCAGCAATCTTTTTCTTTGTATCGGAATGATAAATCACATGCCTCAGTGTGAGACTCTTGCTCCCAATCTTTTCAACTAATGTGTTAATGTCGAGCTCATCATCAAAAAAAGCTTGACTAAAAAAATCACATGAGACAGAAACAACCGCTGCCTTGATGTGTTCATCAGACGTGTTGATGCTGATGCTAAGAAATTTTAAAAAATCAACACGCGCTTGCTCGATATAAATAAAATAACTGACATTGTTGACATGCCCAATGGCATCCGTCTCACTAAATCGCACTCTAACGGTTGTTGTTACTGCCATCTCGCTCACACTCCAATTCCGGTAGTACAAACTTGTCATGAAGTCCTGCCTTGTCCAATAGAATAGCAATGGGTGATACAATCTATGTACCAGATCTTAACGTCTTTCATTATTTATATTACGATATTCTTGTTTGGAATGACAGTCATGAAAACTGGATTTAAAAACATTTCAGAAACTGGCATTAAAAAGCTTCTCTACCACATGACGGATCATCCAATAAAAGGACTTATTGTAGGTACACTCTCAACGGCTTTATTACAGAGCAGCTCCCTCGTCACTGTAATTGTCATCAGTTTAACCATGACAGGTCTCCTGCAATTCAGACAAACTATAGGGATCATCTTAGGAGCCAATATCGGGACAACAGTGACAGGGCTCATCGCAACATTTGATATTGGCGAATTAAAATTTATTCTGTTGGCCTTTGGGATATTCCTTATTTTTCTTCCTTTCCAGCGAACGTTTGTCATCGGAACGGTGCTTTTTGGTATCGGCTGTATATTTATATCTATGGACGGGTTTAACAAGCTTGCTGAGCCTCTACAAAGCGTTGAGGTCATTAATAACATCCTCCTTATGGTAAACCATTCCATAGGCGCTAGCCTCTTGTTTGGAGCATTATTTTCAACATTGTGCCAATCCAGTTCGGCCACAATTTTAATTGCGATGGGCTTTATTAATCATGGCAGTTTGGCACTTGACTCTGCCATTTGTATCATGATTGGAGCAAATATCGGAACATGCACTACGGCTTTAATTGCTTGTATCGATAGTACTTCAGCAGCACGTTGGACAGCCTATACTCATACCCTTTTTAATTTATTCGGGGCCATTCTTTTCGTTCCGTTTATTTCTCTATTTACATCATTCATACTCACCTTTGTTTCAGAGCCAGATTCACAGTTGGCGTACAGCTCTATTATCTTTAATATCATCACGGCTTTACTTGCTCTGCCCTTCGCAAACCTCTATGGTCAGTGGGTTGAAAGACGGTTAAAACCTATTTAAAATAAGCCGTAAAAATTATGGAGGAGTATTGTATGAGGCGAAAAAATCGGAGATCATTTTTCACTTTAGGATGCATCCTCGCCTTGGGATGTTTATTCATCATCACTTGTATCCTTATTCCTGGGACCTCTAAGGAGCATCTGAATAAGGATGTTCAACCTATCGCTTCTAAGATGCCTAAGCGCACTTTTATTGAAAAGCCATCAATTAATGCCCCCAGCACCAATGAACAGACAAAGTCATCGATACCGGAAGGCGGCGTCCAGGAGCTTCCCAATACCCGACTTTCTGATCCTGTCATACTCTCAAGACTGCCCTATACTCACTATGAAAAGAGTCCACAAACCAACAAAGACCCACGATAATCCATTATCGTTGGGTCTTTTTCCTTAAATAGATTTGTTTCATTATTCTTCTGCTTTTACAATTGAGACGCCGCTACTTGCCCCAATACGACTTGCTCCTGCATCAATCATGGCCTGGGCTGTTTCCAAATCCCGAATCCCGCCAGAGGCCTTGACACCCATAAGATCTCCGACAGTCGCGCGCATTAATTTAACAGCCTCAATCGTTGCGCCACCAGATGAAAAACCCGTCGACGTTTTCACAAAGTGCGCTCCCGCCTCTTTCGATAATCGAGATGCGGTTTCTATTTCTTCAGATGTGAGTAAACAGGTTTCTAATATCACCTTAACAATCGCGCGTTCTTCTGTAGCTTCCACAACCGCCTCAATTTCTTCTTTTACAAGCTCCTGTTGGTCATCCTTTAATGCACCAATATTGATCACCATATCAATTTCTTCGGCACCGTTTTGAATAGCATTCACCGTCTCATAAACCTTAGTCTCCGTCGTGTTAGCACCTAAAGGAAAGCCAATGACGGTACAGACTTTAACTGGACTCTCGGCTAGTAGCTCAGCTGCTGTTTTTACCCAAAAGGGATTGACACAAACTGAAGCAAATTCATACGCTTTAGCTTCCTCACAAAGTTTTATAATGTCATGTCGCTTGATATCAGGTTTAAGTGCAGTGTGATCAATGTACTTTGCTATCTGACTCATCCCTCTTACCTCCTTAGATTTTAGAAAAAAGGGGTACGCTTCATTCCTTCTGCAGCTTATACTTCTGAGCTTTCAAAAAGAGAGACTCCAAGAGCCTCTCCTATATCCCTCATTATATAACTTGCTGAGCCTTTTCTTCATCCATTACGCGGACAAATTGCCCCTGACTATAAGGATAGCCCGCTTTTGTAATTTTAACCCGTACGAGCTTTCCTTCCATTTCAGGAGTCGCTGGAAAACGCACTTTAAGATAATTATCCGTATAGCCTACCCATTCTCCTGTGGTTACATCCTTTTTAAAGGGTTCCTCAGGGATAACTTCCAACACTTCATCCTCATACTTAGAAGCATATTCCTTTGCTAACTGATTAGATAACGTGATTAATTTGCGCACACGTTCATGTTTAACCTCATCTGGTACTTGATTATCCATCCGCGCAGCAGGTGTTCCCGTACGTTGTGAATAAGGAAAAACGTGAAGCTCGGCAAATTTTAACTCACGAATAAAATTATAAGTTTCTTGGAATTCCTCTTCAGTTTCCCCAGGAAAACCTACAATAACATCTGAAGTCAACGCAAAATCCGGCAAAGCCTTCTTAAGAGCCTTAATTTTCTCAGCATAGAAAGCCGTTGAATATTTCCTTCTCATCCGTTTCAAGACTGAATCTGAACCGGATTGTAATGGGATATGAAGATGACGGGCAATTAATTTTGAGTTATTAATCACATCAACCACTTCATCAGTGACTTGACTTGCTTCTATTGAAGAAATCCGTAAACGGGTCACACCTTTTACCTTCGCTTCTAGATCCCTTAAAAGCTGAGCAAAATTATAATCCTTCATATCCTCTCCATAACCAGCGGTATGAATGCCTGTTAAGACAATTTCCTTATAGCCAGCATCGACAAGCTGTTGGGCTTGTTCGAGGACAGCTTCTGGTTTACGAGAGCGTAAGAGCCCACGTGCCCACGGAATAATACAGAAGGTACAGAAGTTATTGCACCCTTCTTGAATCTTAAGGGATGCCCGAGTTCTATCAGTAAAGGCCGGGACTTCTAGTTCTTCATACACTTTTGCCTTCATTATATTGGACACACCATTGATCGGTTCACGTTCCGTTTTATACTCTTCAATATAGCCGAGCATCTTCTCACGGTCCTGAGTCCCAACGACAATATCGACTCCCGGAATCGCCATTACTTCCGCTGGTGATGTTTGTGCATAGCACCCCGTCACACAGATAACCGCATTCGGGTTTTTTCTAATCGCCCGCCGAATTACTTGGCGGCTTTTTTTATCTCCAGTATTCGTTACTGTACACGTATTGACTACATAAACATCTGCACTTGTCTCAAAATCTTTTCTTTCATATCCATGAGATTGAAAGAGTTGCCAGATCGCTTCTGTTTCATAATGATTGACTTTACAGCCTAGGGTATGAAAAGCAACTGATGGCATGTCACTCACCTCTTTGTAATTCATAATAAAATGATAGTGCGGATAGTAAATAGAGCGAAGCCGTCTCTGCTCTTAGTATGCGACGACCTAAACCGCAGGCCATAAACCCATGAGCCTGCAAGGCTTGGACCTCTCTTTCTGAAAGGCCCCCTTCAGGGCCGATTATGGCCAGTAGTGAAGCGCCCCTTGGCAGGCGCTCTAATAAAGTCGGTAATCCTGATTGCTTCCCCTGCTTGGCTTCTTCTTCATAAGCAACAAGACAAGCATCATATTGCTCACTTTCCTTAATAACCTCTTCAAGTGAAAGCGGACCACGAACACTAGGGACTTTCAAGCGATGGGCTTGTTCAGCTGCTTCCTTAGCTATTTTCTCAAGCCGTTCTCGTTTACGACTGATCTTGGCTCCGCCATCCCACTTGACAACTGAGCGTTCCGCTTGAAAAGGAATGAAGCTAGCAGCCCCTAGTTCTGTCCCTTTCTGAACGACCCAATCAAGCTTATCCCCTTTTACTAAGCCTTGGACGATCGTCACATTGATGGGCATCTCTGTTGGCGTCGCAAGCTTTTCTTTCACTATCGCTATGACCTCGCCTGCTGGCCCTTGAAGGGTTGAAATAACACATAAAAAGGCTTCTTCTGAAAAATTACAGACAATGACTTGATCATTCGGAGACATCCGCATCACTTTTTGAATATGACGGGCATCCTCACCTTCAATGCGTACAGTATCGTCTTCAAAATTGATATCAGGAACAAAATAACGTTGCATGATGTCCCCACCCTTCCTTAAAGCTTTTGGGCAACCACCGCTATCCACTCTTCCTCTTCTACCGTTTCTTGAATGGTAAAGCCAGAGGATAATAGCGCTTGTTCTACCTCAGGATATTTTCTCTTGATAATCCCCGAAGCAATAAATTTCCCACCAGACTTTAGAAGTGAATAAGCACCATCCGTAAATAATAGAATGATCTCTGCCAAAATATTAGCGACAATAAGATCATAATCTCCAGATAGTCCTTTGACAAGATCGTTCTGCTGAAGTGTCACCTTATCCGCAACGTGATTTTGTTTGACATTTTCTCTAGCAACACGAACAGCGACATCATCGAGGTCCACAGCTAATACAGACTCAGCTCCTAACTTCGCAGCAGCGATGCTTAGAACGCCAGAGCCTGTCCCAACATCAAGAACATGATTGCCTTGGGTAAGGTATTTTTCAATCATTTGCAAACAGAGGACGGTCGTCGGATGGGTGCCTGTCCCAAAGGCCATTCCAGGATCAAGTTCAATGATACATTCATTCTCTTTAATGGGTTCGTATGTTTCCCATGTTGGCGTTATCGTTAATCGTTCAGTAATGCGAGTAGGCTTATAGTACTTCTTCCATTCATCCGCCCAGTCATCTTCATTAACCTCATTCAAAGTGACCTTATGTGCCTCATCGAATCCATGAAGTTTTAATTGATTTAAAGCGCCTCTAATTTGATCAATTTTAGGGACTAAATCGTCATTTACCGGTAAATAGGCTTTGACAATAACTCCATCAGTGGGGTAATCTTCAGGATCCAGTTCATAGATCTCACCATATTGTTCTTCCCAATTTTTATTCAAATCCTCTGGGTCTTCGATAACAACCCCACCAGCCCCGGCCTCATGGAGGATATTAGATACTGCTTCAACAGCATCACGTGTTGTTTGAATCGAAACCTCCGACCACTTCATTGTAGCCAACTCCATTCTTAATCCGCTTTAAACGCTCGCTTTACTTTTGAGAAGAAATTTTCATTTTGAACTTCCGTTAGTGGTGTACCACTAATTTCGGCAAGCTGTTTAAATAATTCTCTTTCTTTATCCGATAAATGCTTCGGCGTCACTACATTCACTGTCACATGTTGATCACCTTGGCCGTACCCACGAACATTTTTAATCCCTTTGCCTTTAAGACGGAAATGGGTCCCCGTTTGCGTACCTGCTGGGATTTTCAATTTCACTCGTCCGTACAACGTTGGGACTTCAATCTCATCCCCCAGTGTCACCTGTGCAAAACTTAATGGAATCTCACAGTAGACATCGTCACCATCTCGTTCAAAGAATTTATGTGGTTTGATATGAAAGACCACATATAAATCTCCCGAAGGGCCGCCATTACTTCCCGCTTCACCTTGGCCAGAGATGCGAATTTGTTGACCTTCATCCACACCTGCTGGAATTTTGACATGGATGGTTTTATTTACCTTGACTTTACCGTCACCACCACACGTACTACATTTTTCTTTGATGATCTTCCCTGTGCCTTGACAATAGTTACAGACACGGCGATTGACAATGCGTCCAAAAGGTGTATTTTGCTCCACATTCAGTTGTCCAGAGCCGCCACAATGTGAACAGGTGTCTGGTGTTGTCCCTGGCTTTGCTCCTGAGCCATGACAGGTCTCACACGTTTCTTCTCTTGGGATTTTAATATCTGTTTCCTTACCAAAAGCCGCCTCTTCAAAATCTATCGTCATGGTATATTGAAGATCGGCTCCTTGCCGAGGGGCATTAGGATCTCTCCGGCGCGAAGAGCCTCCTCCTCCACCAAAAAACATATCAAAAATATCGCCAAATCCACCAAAATCAGCCCCACCAAAACCTTGGCCACCGCCAAACCCTTGATTAGGGTCGGTATGTCCAAATTGATCATAATGAGCTTTCTTTTGGTCGTTACTTAATGTCTCATACGCTTCTTTGACTTCTTTAAATTTATCGGTTGCCGTTGGATCATCTTTATTTACATCGGGATGATATTGTCGGGCAAGTTTCCGATAGGCTTTCTTTATGTCTTCCTTGGAGGCATTACGGTCAAGGCCTAATACTTCATAATAGTCTCGCTTGCTCATAGTTTTCACTCCCGGCATCTCTTCACATAAAATTTATCATATCATTTCCTCTATTACTTACGCAACACTTCTCCATGGCCCTTCACTACTTAAAGGCTGAGAGGACTTTACAAAAAGATCTCCTATTTACTCCCTTTTAAAGCTTAAACTTACCTGATTTGTGGTGCAATAGCTCTCAAAGTGGAAAAAGTCAAAGCCAAACGAGAGCCGGCTTTGACTTTTAGAATTATTCGAGATGTTGATGTGGTTTAATTCTTCTTGTCCTCATCATCATTAACTTCTTCATAATCAGCATCAACAACATTATCGTCTTTCTTTGCGGAAGGGTCTTCAGCCCCTTGTCCTTGAGCCTGTGCTTGCTGTGCTGCTTGCTCATAGAGTTTAACGGAAAGTTGTTGAACCACTTCTTGAAGATTATCTTTTTCCTTCTTAATGGCTTCTAAATCGCTACCTTCAAGCGCCTTTTTAAGAGAGTCCTTAGCTTCTTCTGCTTTTTTCTTCTCAGCTTCATCGACTTTATCTCCGAGATCTTTAAGCGTTTTGTCAGTAGTAAAGACAAGTTGATCTGCTTCATTACGAAGATCCACTTCCTCTTTACGCTTTTTATCGGCCTCTGCATTTTCTTCAGCTTCTTTGACCATTTTTTCAATTTCGTCGTCACTTAAACCTGAAGATGATTTAATCGTAATCGATTGCTCTTTATTTGTCCCTTTGTCCTTCGCTTTAACATTCACAATACCGTTAGCATCAATTTCGAAGCTCACTTCAATTTGTGGTACGCCACGTGGAGCTGGTGGAATATCTGTGAGTTGGAAACGACCTAAAGTTTTGTTGTCGGCAGCCATTGAACGTTCCCCTTGTAAAACATGAATGTCAACAGAGGTTTGATTATCAGCAGCCGTTGAGAAAATTTGGGACTGACTTGTAGGAATGGTCGTATTGCGTTCGATTAATTTAGTAAAGACGCCACCCATGGTTTCAATTCCCAAAGAGAGTGGTGTAACATCAAGAAGAACGACATCCTTTACATCACCAGCAAGGACACCTGCCTGGATCGCTGCACCTAATGCAACCACTTCATCTGGGTTGACCCCTTTATGAGGATCCTTACCTGTGAGCTTTTTAATCGCTTCTTGAACCGCTGGGATACGAGTAGATCCACCGACAAGAATGACTTTATCAATATCGCTTGAGGATAACCCTGCATCTGAAAGAGCTTGACGTGTGGGACCCATAGTTCTTTCAACTAGATCAGCAGTAATTTCTTCAAACTTTGCACGTGTTAAGTTCACTTCAAGGTGTTTAGGCCCTGTAGCATCCGCAGTAATAAATGGGAGAGAGATTTGGGTTTGAGACACGCCCGACAAATCTTTCTTCGCTTTCTCAGCAGCATCTTTTAAACGCTGTAACGCCATCTTATCGTTGGCTAAATCAATGCCATTTTCTTTTTTGAATTCTTCAATAAGATAATCAATGACTTTCTGATCAAAGTCATCACCACCAAGCTGATTGTCACCGGCGGTTGACTTAACTTCGAAAATACCGTCACCAAGTTCAAGAACAGAAACGTCAAAAGTACCGCCACCAAGGTCATAAACAAGAATCGTTTGGTCTTCTTGACCTTTATCAAGACCATAAGCAAGAGAAGCTGCTGTTGGCTCGTTGATAATTCGAAGGACTTCAAGACCCGCGATTTTACCTGCGTCCTTTGTTGCTTGACGTTGGGAGTCATTGAAATAAGCAGGGACAGTAATAACCGCTTGTGTGACCGTTTCACCTAAATAGCTTTCAGCATCGGATTTTAGTTTTTGTAAAATGATCGCCGAAACTTCTTGTGGTGTATACTGTTTACCTTCAATCTCAACTTTATAATCTGTCCCCATATGACGTTTAATAGAGATAATAGTATTTGGGTTTGTGATCGCTTGACGCTTTGCCACTTCACCTACTTGGCGTTCGCCATTTTTAAAAGCAACCACTGAAGGTGTTGTACGGTTCCCTTCAGGGTTAGGAATAACGGTTGCTTCGCCGCCTTCCATTACAGCAACGCAAGAGTTTGTTGTTCCTAAATCAATGCCGATAATTTTACTCATTTGAACAATAACCTCCTAGAATTCCATAAAGATTTTTTAGATATTTACATTTATCGTTTACCTTCGGATTAAAGATAAATTCTCTAGCTACTAAGAACTCACCTTAACCATCGCCGGACGTAGAACTCGTCCATTCAATTTATAGCCTTTTTGCAAGACCTGGATCACGGTATTTGGCTCATGATCCGGACTTTCATCCTGCATTACCGCTTGCTGCTCGTTGGGATCAAAAGGTTGATTTAAACCGTCGATTTCCTCAACCCCTTCTTTCGTCAGGGCATCCACCAATTGACGGTAAACCATCTCAACTCCCTGCTTCAAGCTTTTCGCATCCTCTGTTTCCACGTCACTTTGTAACGCACGCGAAAAATTGTCTGCGACCGGCAATAAATCTTCAACAAGTGTTTGTGCTCGAAACTGTCGGTCTTTTGCTTTTTCTTCACGCACCCGCCGCTTGAAATTCTCATAGTCTGCTTGAACACGTAAGAGTCTATTATTTAATTCCGTTTTTTCTGCTTCGAGTTGGGCAATCTGTTCTACAAGATGATTTTGTTCATCATTGTCATTATTTTCTTCGTTATGTAAGGCCTCATTGTCTTCTGACTGCCTGTTCTCAACCTCACGTTCTTCAGATGTATCAGTTTCCACTAAACTATCATCCTCTTGAGCGTTGCCTTCTTCTTTTTCAACAACTTCTTCATGTAAGTCCTTTTCAGACATCGTCTGTCACCTCCAAAACAATAAAGGGTACAATTAGAAGTCATGAGAAAAGAGCAACCACAATCCACAGTTGTGGATGCCTCATCTCAAAACCTTTATCCAATCATTTGTTTACACTATTCCCTTGTTTAATATCCTTGATACCGCTCTGTCAATGATTTAGACAAACTTCTAGAAACAATATCAAGTAGCGTTACCACCTTTGGATAGGTCATCCGAGTAGGTCCAATGACAGCTACCGTTCCTAAATGTTCACCACCAATAGAATAGGAGGCCGTTAACACACTACAGTTTTTGATTTCATTGAAATCATTTTCTTGACCAATTTTAATATGGATACGAGAATCGCCAATCGGTTTTAAAAGATCATAGACAATGTCTTTACGCTCTAATGCATTTAAAAGCGGCAGAACTTTATCAATGTCCTTAAACTCCGGTTGTGCCAACATATTCGTTTTACCCCCATAATAAATCTGATCCAAAGGGTGATAAGAAAGAGCCTCATTAAGCATTTTTATCGCCAATTGATATTGAGATAAATGCTGGCGAAGAACATCCTTTATTTCGCGATCAATAGCGAATTTAATTTTATATAAAGGCGTTCCTTTGAGACGAACATTGAGTATATTGACAAGTTTTTCAATCTCTTGCGGTTGAATCCCTTTTGGCAAGGAAACGGTCCTATTTTCAACATGACCCGTATTGGTAATGATGATTAAAACAGAGGTCTCCGCGCTTAAACTAATCATTTGAATATGTTTAAGCTTTGTTTCCAATACTTCAGGCCCTAACACAATGGACGTGTAGTTTGTAAAATCTGAAAGAATATCGGCCGTTCCTTGGATGAGTTTTTCCAACTCATAATACTGCTCACGGAAGGCCTTTTTGATATCCACCATTTCTTGCTTTGAAAGCATCGCAGGAGACAACAAATGGTCAACATAATAACGATAGCCTTTTTCTGATGGAACCCTACCAGATGAACTATGTGGTTTTTCAAGATACCCTAGTTCTTCCATATCCGCCAATTCATTTCTAATGGTCGCTGAGCTAAACTGCACATCATCCCTCTTAGAAATGGCGCGTGAACCTATAGGTTCTGCAGACTTTATATAGTCGTTAACAAGAAGCTTCAACAAAAATAATTGGCGTTCTGTCAACATCACCAATCACCTCTGTTAGCACTCTATGATGTCGAGTGCTAATTCTATTCTAAAATTTATCAATGTTTGTCGAGTTTGTCAATAAATTAGACCAAGAAAGCTTCAAACACTTCGTTCCCGAGAAACACCCCTTTTTCCGTTAAAGAGATATGCTCTTTATCTTCATGTAATAACCCTTTTTTCACCAGATTTGCAATGACGTCTTTATAAAAATAATCAAGGGAACGGTGATATTTTTCCTCAAAGGTCTTTTTATTAATCCCTCTTAATTTACGAAGGCCAAGAAACAGTTCTTCTTCAACTTTTTCTTGAAGTGTTACAGAGTGACGCTCCACCATCGCATGACCTTCTGAACGGACTCGAGTGATGTACCCTTTGACTGCGCGCGCATTCACCACTCGCTGCCCTTGAATATAGCCATGGGCACCAGCCCCAAACCCATAATATTCTTCATTATTCCAATAAATAATATTGTGACGGCTTTCGTATCCTGGCTTGGCAAAGTTACTGATTTCATATTGCTCAAAACCTCTGTCTCTTAAGACCTTTATAAGCAGTTCATACATTTCTGCTTCAATGTCCTGCCCCGGCAACTTGAGCTTCCCCTGTTTCATACGATGGTAAAAAATCGTTCGAGGCTCAACTTGCAAGGAGTAAATAGAAATATGTTGTGGATCCAATTGCATGGCTGCATGAAGAGAGTGCTCAAGCTGTGCTCTTGTCTGGCCTGGAAGCCCGAACATTAAATCGACGGATATGTTATGAAATCCATAATCTTTTGCTAATTGAACAGCTGCAATTGCAGATTCACGGGAATGCATGCGACCAATCGCTGCCAACAAAGTATCATCGAACGTCTGAATCCCAATACTAAGCCGATCCACTCCCGCCCTTTTCATGGCCTCAAGTTTGGCAATATTAAGGTTTTCAGGGTTAATTTCGACTGCAAACTCTGCTGTCTCTTCATGATAGAGATGCTTACGAATACTTTCTAATAGCCTTGCAAAATGCTCATCTTGGAGGACGGTGGGTGTTCCCCCGCCAATAAAAATAGTCTCGGGGCGTACACCTCCCGCCTGAATCATGGTCGTAGCCATTTCAAGATCTAAGGCTTTGAGATAATCCTCAACAGGTTGATTCTTTATAAAATATTTATTGAAATCGCAATAATAACAGATATGCTCACAAAAAGGAATGTGGACATAAGCGCCTTTAATCATCGCGTCCGACCTCCTTTTCCCCCAAGAAGGCATTCAGTGGATTCTTAACTCTATTTATTTGAATCATCCAAACGCAAAACAGCCATAAACGCTTCTTGAGGTACATCCACTTTACCCACTGTCTTCATTCGTTTTTTACCTTCTTTTTGTTTTTCAAGAAGCTTCCGCTTACGGCTAATATCCCCACCATAACATTTAGCCAAAACGTTTTTCCGCAAGGCCTTAATGGTTGAACGTGCGACAATCTTTTGACCCAGTGCGGCCTGGATCGGCACTTCAAATTGCTGCCTCGGGATCAGCTCTTTGAGTTTTTCTACAATCGCCTTACCACGTGGATAAGCAAAATCTCTATGGACAATGATGGATAATGCATCAATTTTTTCCCCATTTAGTAAGATATCCATTTTAACAAGCTTTGAAGGTTTATATCCAATAAGCTCATAATCCAATGAAGCATAACCTTTAGTGTTTGATTTTAAATGATCAAAGAAATCATACACGATTTCGGAAAGTGGGATATGATAAATCACATTAACCCGATTTTCATCAAGATATACCATATCAATAAACTCACCGCGTTTATTCTGACAAAGTTCCATGACAGCACCCACATAATCATTGGGGGTCATGACTGAGGCTTTGACATAAGGCTCTTCAACATTTTCGATCATTTTACCCTCAGGCATTTTAGACGGGTTATCAATTTCAATAGTTTCACCGTTCGCCATCTCCACCTTGTAAATAACACTCGGTGCAGTCGTGATTAAATCGATACCAAATTCTCGTTCAATACGTTCCTGAATAATTTCCATATGGAGTAAGCCTAAGAAACCACAACGAAAACCAAAGCCAAGAGCTTCGGAGGTTTCTGCTTCATATTGTAGAGAGGAATCATTAAGTTCCAAGCGCTCTAAAGCTTCACGCAAGTCATTATAGTCATTGGAATCAATGGGATATAGCCCGCAAAATACCATCGGATTCATGCGTCTATAACCAGGTAAAGGCTCAGCCGTTGGATGAGCGGCACTAGTAATGGTATCACCTACACGTGTATCAGAAACATTCTTAATAGCAGCCGTGAGATAACCCACATCTCCAACCGTCAATTCATCCTTCGCCACCGGTTTTGGGGTAAAGACACCAATTTCATTGACTTCGAAGCTTTTCCCTGTCGCCATCATTTTAATGTGATCCCCAACCTTCACCGTTCCATCAATAATTCTGATATAGGTGACGACACCTCTGTATGGATCATACAGAGAATCAAAAATTAAAGCTTTCAATGGCGCATCAGGATCACCTGTAGGGGCTGGGACCTTTTCAACAATCGCCTCTAAAACATCTTCAATGCCCAGACCTGATTTGGCAGACGTCAATACTGCTTCTGATGCATCGAGTCCAATGACATCCTCAACCTCTTGTTTCACACGCTCTGGTTCCGCACTTGGGAGGTCGATCTTGTTGATGACTGGAATAATTTCCAAGTCGTTTTCTAATGCAAGATAAACGTTAGCGAGTGTCTGTGCTTCAATACCTTGTGCCGCATCTACAATTAAGAGTGCGCCCTCACAAGCTGCCAAACTCCGTGAGACTTCATAACTGAAGTCGACATGTCCTGGTGTATCTATTAAATGAAAAATATACTCTTCGCCATCTTGGGCTTTATATGTTAATTGCACCGCATTTAATTTAATCGTTATCCCACGCTCACGCTCTAAATCCATGGCATCAAGCATTTGAGCACGCATTTCTCTTTTCGTCAACGCACTGGTTGATTCTAAAATGCGATCCGCTAAAGTTGATTTTCCATGATCAATGTGGGCGATGATGGAAAAATTCCGAATCCGTTTTTGTCTATTTCTACGATCCTCACTCATTATGTATCCTCCTGCCATTATGCATAAACAAAATTATAACAATAGCCATAAAGCTTTTCAATAAAAGCTTTATGGCTATCAAAGTAAACCGTCCAGTGTGATTTAGATGGGCATATAAAGGGCTTCCGCGATGTTATACATTTTAAGTTATAAAAAAACGTTAATAACACTATTAAAGACAGAGGCTGTTACTTCTATTCCTTTAGTAAAAACGCCCGATACCCCTTGACCGACTTTATCCCCTAATTCTGAGAAAGGATTAAACGTTTCAATATCATTTAAATGTTGTATTCTATCTTCTATTGAAGGTTCAGCACTCGTTGCTTTCGCCTTTTTTGGCGTTTCCACCTCTTGGTCGCTCTTTTGAGTAGTGGTCACTGGTGTCTCTTCTGAATGAGACGTTAACTGAGGGATATTAAAATCCAATAATGAGGTCTTGTCCTGTGAGTTGTCCAGTCCTTTCATGTCAATCATATTATCTTTGGTCAATTCCATGCCATAAAGTAACGCACAACACAGAAGAGTAATTAATAGCAATGATTTTAACATGAAAGTTTTCACGGCTTATCCCCCATTATAGCTTGTCCTCATTTACAGACTATGCTGCATCTTGTACAATTAGAACTCACTTAAGCATATTATGGACGGTTTTTGCCTTTCACATACTTATTTTAATGGGTATAAGCCCCAAGATTATCTTGATTGATATTTTTATGCAATGCTGCATTTAATCCACTGGCTAAGACGTTCGCCATATCTTCTATAAATGTATCCACTTCCTTAGGGGTGACCATCATGTTGTGACCTGTGGGACCAAGGACTTCACGAATCAGTTGTTGTTTCTCCTCGTCTGATAAGCGACCGACCAACCCTAAAAACGAACCGCGCTCTTCTTCTGAAGGCAGATCCTCATCGGTATAGGTCACACGTTCACCAAAATTCATCCCAGACGGTGTTAGTGCCTTTGAAGGTTTTCCATTTTCCCGAAGTTCTCGTCCAAAATGCTTCAAAATAAAGTCCAACGTATCACTGGTGATAGTGACAGCATCAACAACGGTCGGAATACCAATAGCAAATACCGGAATCCCTAGAGTATCTATACTTAATTCCTTGCGGTTATTGCCAACACCAGAACCAGGATGAATCCCCGTATCTGAAACCTGAATCGTGGCATTGATCCGTTCAATAGACCGAGAGGCAAGGGCATCAATAGCGATAATAAAATCGGGTTTGGTTTTTTCAATCACGCCCAAAATAATGTCGCTTGTTTCAATGCCTGTAATTCCCATGACCCCGGGTGATATCGCGCTCACTGGGCGATAGCCTTCTTGTACTCGATAAGGTTGAAGAGCAAAGAGGTGCTTGGTCACCAGAATATTTTCAATGGCATGAGGTCCCAAGGCATCCGGGGTCACATGCCTATTTCCAAGACCAACCACTAAACAAGAAGCCTCTTCAGGAATATGATGTTCTTCAATAAAAGCCGCAAATGTTTTAGCGAATACTCTTTCCACCACTTCTTGTAATTCAGTATCTTGCTTCCTTATCCCTTGAACTTCATAAGTGAGATAATGACCGGGTTTTTTTCCAATCCGATCAGCGGCATCAGCATCTATCTTCATTCTCGTTAATTTAATGCCTTCAATCTCTTCTTCCTGTATTGTTACCCCTTTAATTTCTGGGGGCTTAGTGGTTTCTTTTTCTTCTAAAATTTCTCGAGCTTCAATCGCCAAATCTGTCCGCACTTTATAATTTTGCAGATCTAAGTCGCGAGCCATCTTCATAACCCCTTTCAAAACCATAATCTCCTCTTAAATTAACCGCATTGTTTCTTTTTCATTCAAAAAAAGCCGTAATCAAGGAATTTGTCTAAGGGATTTGTTGCAATTCACTGCTTGCTTTGATACAATACAATCTGTTGAATAACGCCTCTAAAGATAAGCTCTAAACATATACATTTTTGTGAAACAAGCTTTATTTCGAGGATTATCGGAAAACCGCTTTAAGGGGGTGAAAGCATGCCAAACATCCAATCAGCGATTAAACGTGTGAAAAAAAGCGAAACTAGTCGTGAGCAAAACCAATCAGTGAAATCTGCAATGCGCTCTTCTATTAAATCTTTTAACAACAAAGTTGAAGAAAAAGACGTAGAAGGTGCAAAAGCCGCTTTCTTATCTGCAACTCAAAAGCTTGATAAAGCCGTTAACAAAGGTCTTATCCATAAAAACAAAGCTGCTAGAGAAAAAGCTCGTTTAAATCAAAAATTAAACGAAGTCAACGCATAATGAACATAAAAAAGCATCTCTTATTGAAGAGATGCTTTTTTGTGTGCCTTTTTCTGGCTCTATTATATGTGTCTGGTTCTTCAAATAATTAAAAATGCCGCTTTACGTAGGGCGATGAAAGTCTTAATTGAAGGAAATGGCGACGTAACTCACCACACATAAGCACCACTACGGAAATACACTACGCTTTCCGCGGGCGGCTGGTGAGCCTCCTCGCGCTCCGTAAAATACCGGGATCCCCGAAAAACGCTTTTTGTTTTTTGGGGTGAAATAGGGGTCTCACCTAGGCCACTGCTCCCGTAGGACTAAGGAAGGCGACTAGGAGAGTAATCATCGCAGAAAAATTGTGGATTTTACGATTTTTTGAGTCTACGTGTATTTCCTCCGCTAGTTTAATGCATAACGATAAACTAACCGCTTATCATTTGTTTATTAAAAATTAACTAAAAATCGCTAGACACTCGCACAAGAGGTGCTGTACTAACAAAAGAAATGCCACACTCGCAAAAGCCAGCCACTACTCACAAAAGACGCACGAATCAAGGCTGAAACTAACAAAACAGCGTGTGTACACACATAAGATGCCGTTGACTAACAAAAAACTCAACAGCAATCATGCGGATTGGAGTGAAAGGCGCTCTGGCTCCTTCGGGAACGGGGCCAGCGCGACTTCACGAATACACTTCGAGTTGTTCCGAGAAAGCTGACGAAGCTATACGAGTAGACGCAGGTACATGAGATTTGTTGTATAAAGAATTGGGAACACAAATATAAAAACCAAGGAACTTCAGTTGAAAACGTCACGTCCGTGTGACAACACCGAAGCTAGCACATCAATACCCCCAAAAAGTAAACAACACTTTTCGGGGACCCCGATTACCACCCCAAAAAGTAAAGAGCACTTTTCGGGGACCCCGATTACCACCCCAAAAAGTAAAGAGCACTTTTCGGGGACCCCGATGGTGGGTCCAACACCGATCCTACCCAAATCAAAAAATCGTAAGAGCACGATTTTTCTGCGAGGACTAATCTCTTAGTCGCTTTCCTTAGTCCTATGGGCATGAGGAAAGCGAGCGACCTGGAGCGGAAATCCCCACTATTAACCCCTCATAACGCTTCTCAAGTTACGTCGGAATCTATATGAATAGCGACTGATGATACAGAAATAGCTCTCTGGTAATTCATGAGAATTCTCTTGGATTATAGAGAAACTAATTTTTGTATGAGGATTTGGAGGCCGACAACCTTATCCATAGTTCCTGTTTTCATCGAGACATCCGTATCGGAACAAAATGTTAATGCTTTTTTTAGTGCAGATTCTCCATACCGGCTGATTTGACTCGAAGCGATTTTCACAGCATATGGATGAAGGCGTAAACGGGAAGCGATTTGTTTTTGTGTAAATCCTTGTTTTTGGTAAAGATCAGTTTGCAAAGCGATGCGAAATTGTCGAGTAATCAGTGCCAATAATTTGACAGGTTCTTCTTTTTGATGAATTAAATCGGCAAGCAATCGAAAAGCCTCTTCCGGCTTTCTATTCATAATTTTATCCACCATTTGAAACACATCACTTTCCAGCGTTCGTGCCGCTAAGCGATCAACAAGTTCACGGTCAATCACTTGCTCCCCCGCAGCATAAAGGGTCATTTTTTTCACTTCATTGACTAAAATGGACGCGTTGGTTCCACTCACTTCCAGCAGGCGTTCATGACCTTGCCGAGTATACTCTGTGCCATTTTGAGCTGCCTCATCACTTAAAATTTGATAAAGCATTGAATCATTGATGGAAGTAAACTCAAAGACCTCTGCTTGTTTTTCTAATGATTTAACTATCTTTTTTCGACGATCAAGCTTCTCATAAGGAGCGATAATGATCAGGACCGTATCCGGTGATGGTGACTGAACATATTCCGCCAATCGGTCCATGTCATGTTCAACTTTACGCTTTTTGGTATCTCCGGTTAGGAAAAAGGCATTCTCAATAATAACCACCCTTTTCTCAGCCATAAAAGGTAAAGTATTGGCATCTTCAATAGCAACCTCAACAGGCTGCTCCTCCATGTTATATTTGGACATATCAAAAGCCTGATCTTCGTGAGTAATCGCAAGGCTAATAATTCTTTTTTGTATGGTTTCAATAAGATACTCTTCAGTACCATAAATGAAATAAATCGATTGAAGGGGGGGCTTAATCTGTAACTGGGCCAAAATAAAAACCTCTTTTCCAATTTAAATGTAACGTAAAAAGAATGATTGGACAAGGGTTCTCAGGGCAAAAAATTAAGGGTTAACGAGGCTCCGTTAACCCAGAGGATTTATATAAACGCCTCTTGACAAAGCCTAGGACAATGCCAAGTGACGATATCTTCACTCTCTTTTCTTTCTCTTCAATATGGTATCCTATGCGCTCAAAAAGTATGGGTGACAACACTTACTAATCCCTATGAAATAATGGAAATTGGATTTTATTTTGGTTTTGTTTTATACTAATTTTAGAATCAAATGAAACGATTACAAAATGAAGGGAGGGGCTCTTGTGAACGATTTTGAAAAAGATGTCCAAGATAAAGGGAATGACTTTCTTGATGCTATGAATGGCTTCACCTATTCTTTTCTTTTCTTCATTGTCATTTTCATCATCGGCATTGTGATCAAAGAAGTCATGACCTGAGTACATACAAAACTCGCCGAGAATGGCGAGTTTTTTCTTATGGTTTTACAGTCTTAATACTCAACACTTTTTGTGATGTAAATTCAATGCGGATCGCACCCTTTTGGTCTGTTCTTAACGTTTTGATGTTCTGTTCCTCTAACCTTTTAATGACCTCATTACTGGGATGACCATAATGATTATTTTTCCCAACTGAAATTATAGCCAATTTAGGAGAAACCGCCTTTAGGAATGCCTCTGAGGAGGAAGTCTTGCTTCCATGATGCCCTACCTTTAAGATATCTGCGTCGATATCTTGCCATTGTGAAAGCAACCCACGTTCACCCTCTTGATCCAAATCTCCCGTGAATAACCAATTTAGCGATCCCATGTTCACTCGTAAGACCAATGATTGGTCATTAGTATCCTTACCCTTGGTTTCCGGCCACAAAACCTGAAAATGTGATTGCCCAACAGACCATTGCTCCCCAGCCTTAACACGAATTAAATGTGTTCCTGAATTGCGGAGACTCTTTAGCCAATCCCTCTCGGTTTTTGTTGGGGTAAAAAAATTACTGACCATAAGTGATTTAATGGGAATGTTTCCAATGAGTCCTCTGATCCCTTCCATATGATCAAAATCTCGATGTGTGATCATCACCGCAGTCAATTCGTGAATGCCCAACGCTTTTAACTGTGGAAGAATAACTTCTCGCCCAACATTATATTCTCTTTTTTTCTTTTGCCATTGGGCTTTTGGGTAAGGCAACGATCCACCTGTGTCAATAAGATACACGCCTTGATGGTGAGGGAGTACAATAAGAGCAGCATCCCCTTGTCCTACATCTATAAATGTCACTGATCCTCGTGGCGAAATTTCCATTGAAAGCCAATGAATCAAAGCGATCCCTAAAACAAAACTGATAAAGATAAACGCTATGGCCCAATGATTCACTTTTTCCCATAAGATAAACACAGCTAGAATACCTAGAATAAGTAAAGTCATCCCAACTATTGAAGGTTTTCCAATCGATAGCGTCAAGCTCGGAAAAGTGTTCAACAAGGTCAACACTTCATTCATATACCTCACCACAATATTAAGACCGCGGTTAATAAGAGAACCTATTGAAGGGACACTTAAGGTCAAACATAAAGTGAGCCATGCTCCCGGGAGAATAATCAACGAAATAAGGGGAATATAAATTAGATTGAGAAGAAAACTTAAGAGTGATACTGTGTAGAAATTATAGAGTAAAATCGGAAGTGCAATCACTTCTGCTATTCCAGTTGTGATAAAAATCTGCATGATACTAGAATAACTTCGGTGTCTCATGGTTTCGACTGAGACAATAAGAGCAAATGTAATCAAATAAGACAGTTGAAAACCAACAGAATAGAGTGTATGGGGTTGGAATACTAACGTGAATAAACAAGCTAGCGCTAATGAGGTTAATGGGGAAAGCTTAATCTTACTTAGAGGCGCACTGAGAAGAAAGGCTGCCATCAAGGCTGCTCTTATTACTGAAGGTGTACATCCTGTTAAAAGGACATAAGCAGGCAAAACGACTAGCAATAAAAAAAGATGAACATGTTGTTTAACAAATCCGAGTCGCAAAAGACAAAAATAAAGCAGGCCAATGAGGACACCAACATGAAGTCCTGAGACAGCAAGCAAATGAATTAAACCAAGGTTCTGATAAGCATCCAGTAAATCTGGATTGATATCATCCTTATCGGCAAAAACCAAGGCGTTGACCATGTTTGCCCATGGTTTTGGAAAGTGTGAGCTTACAAATCGGATTCCCTTTTGCCGACCACGCTTAAGCCGCTCAAACACGGTTAAAGAGGGGGGATCATAGCATTGATCATAAGATGCCAACTCCCATTCCCAATAAATCCCTTGATGTTTTAAATACTGTCGATAATCAAAGGCATCAAAATTAGAAACGGGGTCTGGCCTCTTTAGTGTTCCATAAAAATGACAGACTTGAGCGATTTTTAAATGAGCATCTAAGAACTGCTTGTCCTCTTTTGATTTCATTTTATAAGTGACTTGTACCCGTTCTTTCCCATCTAATAAAACAGTTGTCCTCATCGTATCGCCATCAATCAACACCCGATCATCGAGTTGAACCCTCTGATTCATGCTCCCAGCCACTAATCGTGTAGGATGATCTTGCAGCACACTATCCAAGGTGAAAAATAAAAAAACAGCTAGGAAAGCCAAGGCAAAACCGCGATGCTTGCTCAACAAGTAAATGAAAATACCCCCTAAGGCTAAAAGAAACCATATCAGCCTTGAAGAGTGGTCAATCGCCAAAATGGCCATCATTGCGGCTAGCACTAAAAGATAACAATATCTTATAACGAGAGACATTTATAATTCTTTGGCAAACAGAGCCTTTGCTCTTTCATAATGTTTCTTTAGTTGTTCACTATCCATATTTTGAGCTTCTAGCGCTTGCAACAACTCAGCCACAAAAGTCAGTTTATCTTGGGCATAAACATCCTCTAACGGTGTTTCAAAAGGAACATGAATCGTTTCCACTTTTGCTGCTTCAAAAAGCTCCACAGCGTACGGATGATTTTTATAGTCATTAGCATAGTAAACTTTTTTAATTCCTGCTTGTATAAGTGCCTTACAGCACTGTAAACACGGAAAATGAGTCACATAAATTTCGGCATTTTGCGTCGGAACGCCGAACTTAGCACATTGAAGAACCGCATTCATTTCAGCGTGAATGGTTCGAACACAGTGACCGTCAATGACATAACACCCTTCATCGGTACAATGTACGCCACCAGAGATTGATCCGTTGTATCCCGCCGCTATAATGCGTCGGTCACGAACAATCGTTGCCCCAACGGCTAAGCGTGTACATGTACTTCTGTTTGCAATCAAATGGCTTTGTGCCATAAAAAACTGATCCCATGATAGTCGCATTGTCATCCTCCTTTTACATAACCCTATTGTATCGACCTTAATTCTCATCCGTCAACACTAGCCTCTATAGTGATGGAAATAAAACAAACAAGGTCATGAAGGTCATTAAGTTTCTTATCACACTTCGTTAATTGAGCGTCACCACTGCTTTCATTTTTTCTAAGGACTTTTCACCAATCCCTGAAACATTAACAAGGTCTTCAATTTTCTTGAAAGCGCCATGTTCTTTGCGATACTCAAGAATGGCTGCAGCCTTGGAAGCTCCAATTCCTGGGATGTCTTGAAGTTTTGTCAGATCAGCCGTATTAATATTGACTTTAGTTGCAGCTTCCTCTCCCTCTGCCGGCTCAGTTGTTTCCTGAGCTGATGCTGGAACGTCAGTCTCTCCCTCTACTGGAATATAGATCATCATTTCATCGACCACTTTTTGAGCCAGATTAACCCTTTTCTTATCGGCGTGTGCACTTAATCCGCCTGCCTTTTTGATAGCATCCACAATCCGTTGTCCCGTTCTCAACTCATACACTCCCGGTGCGTTGACCGCCCCTTCAATATCGACCATAAGAGACGCCGTTTGTTCCTCCTCTGTTTCGTTTGTTGTTGCTTTCGCTTCCACTTTTCCATCCTGGCTGTCTTGTGTGGTGGTCTTAGGTGTTGTTGAATCTTGGGTCATGATTTCCTCCCATTGTGAAGTGTTCTCTTCCTTGTGATGAATCATATAAAAAATAATACTTATAACACCCGCAACACCTACAATGAGGTAAAGCCATTTAACTTTAGTCACAGAACTCCTCCCTTTTTACCAATCATAATTGAACAAAAAAGTTCATAGAGTAATAAAAGTCATTCAGGTGTGGAAGCTTACCATCGAAAGTCGTTAAGAATCTATAAAGGAGGCGAAAGAGATGAATATCGGTGTCATCGGAACAGGGAATATGGGGACTATAATCATTGAATCTCTCATCGAAGGCTCCGTTCTATCACCTTCGCAATTATACATTACCAATCGAACGCTCGAAAAAGCTGAAAAAATTAAACAATACTATCCAGAAATTAAGGTTTTAAATAACGTAAAAAGCGTCGCACAATCAACAGATATCCTATTTATTTGTGTTAAACCCCTCCAAATAGAACCTCTTTTAAACACATTAAAGACTGATTTAACAGATGAACAACTTTTAGTCTCCATTACTAGTCCTATTACCGTCTCTCAACTAGAATCTGCGGTGCCATCTAAAGTAGCGAGAGTCATCCCAAGCATTACTAACCGGGCCTTATCAGGTGCAACCTTATTCACCTTTGGCGATAGATGTGATGAAAGGGACAAAGTCAAACTGAAAGGGCTTTTCGAAAACATTTCGACGCCCATCATGATCGATGAACCTATTACCCGCATTGCTTCAGATTTATCAAGTTGTGGACCTGCTTTTATGAGTTTTCTCCTTGAAAAAATGATTAACGCAGCCGTGTCTGTAACAGAGATCTCTAAAGAACAAGCGATAGCACTTACAACTGAAATGATGATTGGTTTTGGAAAACTTTTAGAGAAAGATTTTTATACCCTTGAAACCTTAAAGCAAAAGGTCCATGTCAAAGGTGGAGTAACAGGAGTTGGTTTAAAGGTATTAGAAGATCATACAGAGGGAATTTTTGAAAAAGTATTCGCAGAAACACAAAATAAGTTCAAAGAAGATCACGCCGTCGTCGATGTGCAATTTTCCCAAGAGGTGAGTGAATAAAACGGAGCCTGTGGCATTTTGAAGATCGATTCATTATAAAAATTCTACATTGAAATCCAATATCCTTCTTTATTTTAAAAAGACCTCGGTATTTTTACCCAAATAAAGGACACCATGCTTTTCACTTTCTATAAGAATAAGAACCTTGGCTCGTCCTAAACCAAGGTTCTCTTTCGCGTGCTTGTAACTCTAAAATAGGATCACAATTGCTTAATGGCTGTGAATAGCCATCTTTCCGCTTCATCAAGCGGGACTTGTGGATCAAAATCGCCGATTAAAGAAAGGAGTTTAAACCCTGCCGTCTCTAACATTTGAACAAAAACATCAATGGGATACGTTCTTTGATAGTGCGATTCATCAAACCGCCTATACAACCCAGAAGGCTCCTTTACGAAAAAACTTAAATCATGATAGACACTATGCCTTTCCTCACCAGGAAAGCATTCCCAAATATAAGTAATGTCCTCTTCGACAGAGCCAAAAGTTTGCCCCGAAAAAAGCTCATCCACTTTCAGCGTGGAATGCACATCAAAGCAAAAAAGCCCCTTTGGTTTTAAGTGATCATAAACACTTTGAAAGCATTGAAGCACATCTTCGGGTTGCTCCAAGTAATTTATCGTATCACAAAAAGCAGTGCCAATATTAAATTGCTCAGGGAGATCAAGAGTTCTAATATCCTGTTGATACAGAGGAACAGCAGCCCCTTCCTGATCTAGCTTCGCCCGCGCAACGGTTAGCATGTCTTCGGAAAGATCGACGCCTACGACATGAAACCCCGCTCTTTTCCACATCACCGAGAGCGTGCCTGTCCCACAACCCAAATCTAATAGGGAAAGACCTTCAGGTGATTCACCCTGAATCGCTCGACCCAAATAAGCTGCCCACTGATCGTATGGCGCCTCCGCCATGTAGTGATCATATAAAAAGGCTAATTTCTGGTAAGCATCAGACATTGAGGTTTGACTCACCTTCAAAAGCTTCTCGAGGCGCGTCCCCCCACAGCTTTTCTAGTTGATAATACTCCCGATCATCCTTATGAAAAACATGAACAATAACATCGCCAAGATCTATCAAGACCCAACGAGCCGTATCAAAGCCTTCCATACGCCGTACATTAATCCCACTTTTATGAACACTATCCCTGATGTCACGAGCGATGGATTGCACTTGACGATCAGAGTTTCCGTGACAAATTACAAAGAAATCACTCATGACCGAAATGCCCCTCATATCTAATGTGACTATATCTAGTGCCCGTTTATCATCAGCAATTTCCATAACGAAATTTGCGAGTTCTTTTCCATTCATTCCTTGTCAATGCCTCCCTTTATTTTTCCTTTAACTGAAGTTCCTTCCCGACCTTGGTCACTAAATCATTGTAAGCATGAATCGTATCAGGAAATACAGATGCATATTTTCCGACTAAATATTGAATAGTATTGGCGAGCGCTTTGGCAACGGCTTGATCTAAATCACTTTCAGCCAAAGTTCTAACTTCATCAACACCAGGAAAATGACGACCCGGTTCAATGTAATCGGCTAAAAAAACAATTTTCTCTAACAAGGACATCCCTTCACGCCCTGTCGTATGATAAGTAATAGCGTTGAGAATATCCATATCTAAGATCCCAAGGTGTTCTTGGGCATAAACAGCTCCGACGGGGGCGTGCCAGATTGAGGGATGATAATGCAAAAAAGTATTAGGAACCTCAGGATGTTGCGTAATCGTTTCATAAAGTTCTTGTTCAGAAAAATACTTTGCAATATCATGAAGGAGGGAAGCAAGTTCAGCTTTCTGAGGATCTTCCCCATATTTTTCTGCTAACACAATGGCTGTATCCGTAACCCGAAGCGTATGCTCATAGCGCTTTTCCGGCAGCCGTTCTTTGATGATTTTTAATACTTCTTCTTTAGTCATACAAGCCGTTCTCCTCTATATAATTTTTCACTGCAACAGGCAAAAAATAATGCCACGGTTTCCCAGTTCTGTATCTCTCCCTTATCATGCTTGATGAAATTTCAATCAAAGGCATATCGAAATATTGGATGTTCATCCCTTCAATAGGGTGTAAAGGGACTCCCGCACGTTTTGTTGCTAGAAAATTCACACTGGTTTTGAGCTCTTCGAATTTATACCACTGCGGTAAATCGTTGACCATGTCTCCACCGATAATAAAGTAAAAAACATGGTCCGGATATTGCTCTTTTAAGATCGCTACCGTATCGTATGTATAGGACTTCCCTTCACGTTCATATTCAACCAAGGAAAGCCGAAATTTTGACTCCCCTTCTATGGAAAGACGGACCATGTCAATTCTTGATTGTGCGGAAGAGATTCTTTGTGAGTGTTTCCGTTCCAAATGAGGTGGAATATAACTTGGAAGAAACCAGACCTCATCAAGATCTGCCGCCTCTGCGGCTTCTGCTGCCAGTATGAGGTGTCCAGTATGAGGGGGATCAAAGGCCCCTCCAAATAATCCAATTCTCTTTACCATGCTGACCGCCCCTTACATCAACGCCTTCTATAGCATTGCTTTATCTCGGAAGTTGAAGATTGGGATTATTTTCCGATTTCTTATACAATGTAATGACATTACCTAAAACTTGTACAAATTCTGCCTCTGTTTTTTCTGCTAAAACCTGCCCCGCTTCGTTAGGATCTTCAATGGCATTTTGTAATACACTTATTTTTATGAGTTCCCGAGCTTCTAAAACATCGTTAATTTCTTTAAACATCGTTTCATGAAGCCCCGCTTTACCGATTTGGAAGATCGGCTTTAAGTGATGGGCTTCTTTTCTGAGAAATCTCTTTTGTTTTCCTGTTAACATGAAGTCACCTCTTGAATTATTCTTGCTTATTTCCGTTTAAATACTCCACCAAAAGTGTTTCCACTCCATCTACCTCTGGCATGTTTCCGAACCAATGCTTAAAGGCCAGTGCGCCTTGATATACAAGCATCGGAAGACCATTTAGCGTCTGACACCTTTTACTGTCCGCCTCTTTAAGCCAAAGGGTTTGTAGAGGCTTATAAATGAGATCTACACAAAAGGTCCCTGGCATCACATGTCTCAAGCTGAGAGGAATATGATCGGGAAAAGGCTCCATCCCCACAGATGTCGCATTAATGACTAATTGATAGTCTGCAAGCCCCTCCTCTGCTTGAGAGAGGGATAGCGCCGAACTGGCTGTAAATTCTTTCGCCACTTCACTTAAAGCCTCAGCCTTCTCTTGCGTACGATTTGTAAAATCAAGACGCTTAATCCCTGATTTAGCTAAAGCAAATCCTACCGCACGGGCAGCCCCGCCCGCCCCTATAATTAAGGCTTGGACTTTGTCGGTTAACGAAAAACCGGCATGAAGGAGACTTTGGATAAAGCCTTCCCCATCCGTATTTGTCCCCGTTAATTTTCCGCCATGATTAATCACCGTATTCACAGCACCGATAAGCTGTGCCTTTTCATCCACTTCATCTATTAATGAAAAAATAGCCACTTTATGAGGCACTGTCACATTAAATCCGAGCCACTCTGGCGAACGAAATTTTTTAACAGTTGCTTTTAAAGTGTCTGGTGGCACTTCAAGCATCTCATAACGATTATCAAGCTTATATTTATTGAACCATGATGTATGCATGACAGGTGATAAACTATGCTTTATGGGATAACCTATGACCCCTAACCTTGATTGTCCCACTCACTTTCACCCCTTTATAATCGAAGGACGAACAGTCACCCTTACGCCTTTTGGGGCGTAGGCTCTAACCTGGGCCCCACGGCCTTTGACTGTAATCCATCCTAATCCCGAAAATACAACGTCCGTGTTTTCACTCTTCAGAGCAAAATCATGAGGAACCAAAGGACCGAACCCTTCAGCTTCCTTTGGAGGCACTAATAACTGCCCCACTTGTTCTTCGTACAACGCATCCGCGTTTTCCATTTTTGTTCTATGAATATAAAGCTCATTTGATACATAACACACTAGAGAGCGACGATCTGGCCCAATATAATCTAGACGCGCTAGTCCTCCAAGGAAAAGTGTTTGTTTTTCATTTAATTGATAGACCTTTGGTTTGATTTCTTTTTTTGGCGTAATGATTTTTAATTCATCGTAATCAACATAATGTGCCATTTGATGGTGATTGATAATTCCTGGTGTATCCACTAGAGATTGACCATCCGATAAGGGCAAATCAATAAAATTAAGCGTTGTCCCTGGAAATTGTGAGGTTGTCATTTTAAAGCGATCATCCCCACCAAGTCTTTCGATCAAACGATTAATAAACGTGGATTTCCCGACATTGGTCGCCCCCACAACATAAACATCCTTGCCCGCACGATAGTGATCAATGGCCGCCGCGAGATCATCGACCCCTAGACTCGTTTCTGCACTCATTAAAAAGATATCTAATGGACGTAAGCCGAGATCCTTAGCTGCATGGTGCATCCAATTTTTTAATTTATCTAAGTTCGTTGACTTTGGCAATACATCCGCCTTATTCCCTACTAAAAGCACGTCATTGTCACCAACAAAACGGTGGAGTCCAGGAATCCAACTGCCATTAAAATCAAAAATATCAACAATATTGACAACAAGTGCTTCCGTATCGCCAATCTTTTGTAAAAGCTGAATAAAATCATCATCTGTTAATGAAATATCAGGAACTTCATTATAATGTTTTAGTCGAAAGCACCGTTTACAAATGACAACATCTCTCTTTAAGGCAGAGGCCGGTGCATACCCCACGGCCTGTTCATCCTCCGTTTGGATCGCAATGCCACACCCTGCACAAAATACTGTTTCAGCCAAAACTAATCCTCCCAATCAATAAGACCTTTTCTTCTTAGTTTAGATAAAATTATTCTTTCTAGTCTTCGGTTAAAACGCGTGGCTAGCCCATCTGATTGCGCCACTGGTACAACTAAAATGACGTGGACGCCTAAACGCCTTGCACCTAGAACATCTGTTAATAACTGATCTCCAATCACAACCACGTTATCCTTGACTAGCCCCATTTCACGAATTGCGCGCTGAAAGGCTCGAGTCATTGGCTTTCGGGCCTTCGAAATAAAAGGAATGCCTAAAGGCTCGGAAAACGAGCGCACTCTTTGTTCATGATTATTAGAAACAATGGTAATAGAGATGCCTGAGTCTTTCATTTTTTTAAACCACTCGATCAGCTCTGGCGTTGCCTCAGGCTTGTCCCATGCAACTAATGTATTATCCAAATCAGTAACGATTCCTTTAATATTATGTTTAATGAGTTCATCCGGAGTTATTTCGTATATGCTTTTTGCATGTTGACTAGGTAAAAACTTCTCTAACAATCACAACACCTCAAGTATCCTATTTTAGAATAAAAACTTGCTTTAGCTAAACGTTCCCCCATCCTATATCACCATGGCTAAGTTGTATAAGAGAGTCGCCACTCCCTATTTCAAAAGATCGTGTGAAAAGTACGAGCAACCTTTGTTCTGTCCTTGATTTTAGGGTTAACCTTCTTAAAAAGCAAGCTAAGCTTTCCATTCTGTCTCATTTCTTTATTAAAATTGTGTTTCTTGATAACTTTTTATCGACATATCTCTAAAAAAAATTTAAGAATATATACAAATTGACAAAACCCATATCTTTTAAGAAAATAAACCATTATATGAGAAAAACTTAGAACTATTCTAAAAACAATTCGACAAATACCGACTCTTTCATCAACCTGTGGATAACCTTATGCACATTATCAACTAAGATATTACTAGGTTTTCAAACTCTATCTACAGAATACCCACAGGTTATCCACCACAACATGTGGATATCGGAACGATTGTTCTTACAAGATAATCATGGTACAGTTTATATACAAGTTATCACTCTTTAGATGTGAGTTCAAAAAAGTGGACAAGGTGCCATAGATGAAAGGCATTCGACGATAAAAGGCATTGCCCCTGTACAGAGTCGAGTCTCTCACTCTCTATGAAGATCTGCATGATTTGAACTCCCC
Source organism: Pullulanibacillus pueri (assembly GCF_014639255.1). Lineage (GTDB taxonomy): Bacteria > Bacillota > Bacilli > Bacillales > Sporolactobacillaceae > Pullulanibacillus > Pullulanibacillus pueri. Next base: position 12,251 of record NZ_BMFV01000024.1, on the reverse strand, counting down.
CTTTGATTTTAAAGAATCTAACCTATCCTTTTATTAACTCTGGAGGTGGATCGCACAAAGCGGAATTTATGGAAAAACTATCAGATGATCTTCTTATCGAATCTTATTTTAAAGCAAGAGAATTGCAGCTTAGTAGTGATTTTATCACACTCATTGAACATGAAATCAAACGACGCTCACTCGACAATGTGATTCAACAGCTTTCATAATACGATACGAAACGTAGACTTATTGTCAACTACTGTTCGAAGGCTTAGATACTTTCTCTAAAAACTCGCTTAACGCGAGTTTTTTATTTTTATTTTAGTACAGAAAATCAAAAGGCTTAATTATACATTTAGGGTATAACAACAATTTAAAGTTTCTATTATTAAATGCGAAGGTTTTCTAGCTGACCATTACTTACTCCGGAATTGAAGGAAACTGCGACGTAACGGGTAGGGGGGCGGAGCTGATAATGTGTGATTTCCGCTCCAGGTCGCTCGCTTTACTCATGCCCACAGGACGTGGGTAGGATCGGTGTTGTCACAGGACGTGACGATTTAACCGATCGTCCTTAGTGGCCTCAGCTAACTTGGGAATGGATTAATGGGTTTCCCAAGTGGATCTTCGGACACGTGCTACTCCCGAAGGAGTCTCACGCCTTACGCTCCAATCCACTGGATTGCTGTCGATGCTTTTCTCAACTGGTATTAATGTTGGTAGAATTAGCGTTGTCACCTCCTGCCTTTCTCTCACACGGTTCTTGCGTATTTCCTTCGTTTGATATGAATCGTGAACTCAAAAACAATCTTACTTAGCGTAGGCAGAATACGTAGACTCCTGTGGGAACAGCACGTGTCTGAAGACCCCTAGATCACCCCAAAAAACAAAAAACGTTTTTCGGGGACCCCGGTTGGTGGGGTGTCCGTGAGGAGGCTGAAGCCGTGCCCACGGAAAGCGAAGTATTCTGCTGAAGCGGTAATTTAGCACCAAATAAAGTAAGGTATGAGATGCCAACGCCGATCGAATTTACGTCGCAATCTATAGCAATTCCGTTTTTTATGTTTTTTCAAGTCTCGCCATTTTGGTTTTAAAACCTTATTATTGGTTACATTATTTCCCAACCCAAACATTGACTTAAAACCAAAGAAAAACTCACAGAACCCTTGATATTCGCTTATTTTTCTTCAATGGCTTATTTTTTTATATAAATTTTTCTGTATATGAATAAGGGTATCATTTGGGTTATAGACATAAGATAGGTTAAAATAAAGGACATATAAAGATATTTAGAGTTAAAAATAGTCTGGAGGCGATGATTTGAAGAATGTAGTCATAAATAAAGTGGTTAAATATATCTTTACAGAAGATCAATTGCGCGGTCTATGGCGACGTTCCGAGCACGAAATAACGTACGATGATTTGACTAATGAGCAAGTCATTAAATTGGCAAAAGGCATTATGAAGAAGGCCTCACATAGTGAACTTGAAGAATTCACTATTGATTCACAGTGGCGCCTACCCTCTGATATGACAGGTAAAATTATTGCCCAGGATGATTCTGATCCTACCGAACATATCGAAATCATTGATACTGATTTGTCCGATATGGCCTTAAATGACATGGTTATTGACCGGTTGATGAAAGTAAAATGTTCGACTTGTGACTTCCAATTTTATATTGACAATCTTGAAGAAGACGTCACAAAGCTTCACTGTCCACAATGTGAAGGAAAGGTTATCACTATCCACCGCGAAACAAAAACTCTAAAAAAAGAGGACGAATCATAATAAACACGCGTTCTGCAAACCGATAAGTCAAATAGAAAAGGAGCGTGATGGAGGAATATGCAGTTCACAATTGCTATAGTCATCTTTTTGATTACATATGCCTTTATCATCACAGAAAAATTAAACCGGGCGGTCATCGCTTTAGCCGGTGCTGCCTTAATGATTTTCTTTGGAATACTTAATATTGATCAAGCATTTGAACATATAGAATGGGGAACCATTACCCTACTTATAGGAATGATGATTCTCGTTGGGGTCACAAATAAAACGGGTGTCTTTCAATTCACAGCTGTCTGGGCTGCCAAATTAGTTAAAGGTCGACCGATTCGAATCTTAATTATTCTTTCAATTCTTACCGCCATAGGTTCAGCCTTTTTAGATAACGTGACAACCGTCTTGCTCATGGTTCCTGTCACTTTCTCTATTACACGAATTTTAGGGGTCAATCCTGTTCCTTTTTTAATCTCTGAAGTTTTATTTTCTAATATCGGCGGAACTGCAACACTTATTGGTGATCCCCCTAACATAATGATTGGACAACAAGTTGAACATTTAACGTTTAATGCCTTTATCCTTAATCTTACCCCGATTATTATTGTTATTGGGGCAGTCACAATGCTCCTTCTTTACTTCTTCTATCGCAAACAGCTTGTTGTAGATGAAGAAAAACAAAAGAAATTAATGGCACTTAATGAAAAAGAATTTATTAAAGATCCAAAATTAATGACGAAATCACTCGTTGTTCTTGGCTTAACGATTCTAAGCTTTCTTCTCCATGCCCTTATTCATGTAGATCCGGCTGTCATTGCTGTTTCAGGCGCAACGTTATTAATGCTTATTGGAGTTAAGAGTAATGAAGTCGACGAAGCATTATCCGCCGTTGAATGGGAAACCATCTTTTTTTTCGCAGGACTTTTTACATTAGTAGGTGGCTTGAGGGAAATCGGTGTTATTAAAGAATTGGCCAAGCTTGCTCTTGAGCTTACAGGTGGGAACATCACTGTAAGTACCATGCTTGTCCTTTGGGTGTCAGGATTTGCTTCTGCAACCATTGATAACATTCCTTATGTCGCAACCATGATCCCCCTCATTAAAGATATGGCTGAAGGGATGGGGTATGCGGTCGATTCTCCTCATATTAATGCGCTTTGGTGGGCACTTTCATTAGGAGCTTGTCTTGGTGGTAATGGGACACTCATCGGTGCTTCTGCTAACGTCGTCGTTGCAGGAATGGCTGAACGGGAAGGCCATGGTTTTTCCTATTTAGATTTTCTTAAAATTGGTGCCCCCATCACCATTGTTGGTTTGTTACTCTCTACCGTCTATATTTACTTTAGATACTTAATTTTTTTATAAGCACCTCGAAGAACCTAGAGCTTCATTTGTCTAGGTTCTTTTTATTTTACATATTTCCTTTATTCTTGCTCCATTATAAAAGGGATCTTTCTTAATGATTGTTTACAAAGTGAAGGCAAGCAGATCATTTGATTATAGTATAATGGCTGTGATTAACTAAAACAGGATATATAAAAATGAATGGTGCAAAGGAGGAAACACCTTGACAAATACGGCCCAAGAGAATCAAACTCAGCGCCAAAATGATTATGCTATAGATTCTATTTTTCTTAATCGCTGGTCTCCAAGAGCTTTTCTTGATAAAGCAATACCAGAAGACGTGCTCTTTAGTGTCTTCGAAGCAGCAAGATGGGCACCTTCAGCCGCAAATATGCAGCCTTGGCGTTTCATCATCGCTCGCAATGACAACGACAAAGAAAAATTTTATTCCTTTATAAAGGAAGGCAATCTTATTTGGTGTAAAAAAGCTCCTGTCTTAGTCGCAATACTTTCTCAAAAATCATTAGACGGAAATCCTAATCGCTTTCACTCATTTGATGCCGGAACAGCCTGGGGCTATTTAGCGCTTCAAGCGAAAATGAACGGACTAATGACACATGCTATGGGCGGATTTGATCCTGAATTGGCGAAAAATGTTTTAAATATTCCTGAGGACTTTGAAGTCAATGCTATTGTTGCTATCGGGTACCAAGGTCCTGCCGATGAACTTCCTGAGCCTCTTAAGGAAAGAGAACATCCCTCTGGTCGTCTTTCCCTCGAAGAACTTCTTTTTGAAGGAAACTTTAATCAACCTACAGGGAAGTAACATGCAACAAAAGCCGAAACCATAATTAGGTTCGGCTTTTGTTATGTTAATGACTTCTTTTATAAGGCTCTCGATAAAACTCATTAAAGAGTTTCATCAACGCTCTTTTTTCAATTCGCGAGACATAGCTTCTTGATATGTTCAGCTTTTTCGCAATCTCTCTTTGTGTCAATTCCTTTTTACCATCAAGTCCAAAACGTGCAATGACGACCTCTTTTTCTCGGTCATCCAAAATGTGTAAAAACTCATAAATTTTCTTTTTTTCAATACGCAAAGAAATTTCATCAACAACGTCTTTATTTTTTGATTTCAAAACATCTATTAAACTAATTTCATTACCTTCCTTGTCTTGGCCGATGGGATCGTTTAATGAAACATCTTTATTGGTTTTTTTCATACCTCTCAAATGCATGAGAATCTCATTCTCAATACATCTTGCTGCATAGGTCGCGAGTTTCGTTCCTTTTCCAGGTGAATAGCTCTCAATTGCTTTAATCAACCCGATGGTCCCAATTGAAATTAAATCCTCAGTATCTTCTTTTGTATTCTCAAATTTTTTGACGATGTGTGCAACCAGTCGAAGGTTATGTTCAATAAGTTTATTCCTGGCTTCCTCGTCCCCTTCTGCCATTCTTTGGATACACTCGCGTTCTTCATCTTCTGGAAGCGGTTGGGGAAAGGCATTGTTTTTTACATAGGACACAAACAGCCAGAATTCCTTGAATAAGTATGCGATACTTCCGATTATTGATAACAACGTACCACCTCCACGGATTTCACCCTAACCCCTTCTAACAGTCTATGTTATAAGGGCTTGGTCGGTGTCTGTCCAGGAATGTCAGTATTTGGAGGGAGTCCACCATTTTCTATGTTTTTTAGTTTTAACTTCACATTCTATGTTATGATTTTAATCGGAGAAAGAGCTACATTTTAATTTATGCTACAATGTGGCCTGCAGCGGTTATTCTTTTTTAACCAACCTTTATTACATCAAGAAAAGGACTGAACAAGGTGATCTGTTTTTTAATCATTTTATTTTTACTTTCATTGCTTGGTGGTTTAACTTTTAGAAAACCTGGCTTATTGCCAAGCCTAAGTCTTCCTTATAAGGTCTTCCATAAATTTGTATTTTCTGACGTTATAAGGAAGAAGCGACAATCCTTCTACCGTTATTTTAGCTTTTTAGTGTTACTCTTGTTTTTAGTTGGCTGTAGCGCAGCCACAACAAACACGTTATCACAAAAAAATACCCCCTCTTCAGATGACAAAACAATTCAAACGGCAACATCTTCTCCACCTTCCGATCTCGTATCAGCGATCGTTTCCAAAAATGTGGATGGAGACACTATTCATGTCACGCTCAATGGGAAAGATGAAACCATCCGTATGCTTTTAATCGATACACCTGAAGATGTTGATCCTCAGGCACCGGTGGAACCCTATGGATATGACGCCGCCAATTACGCTAAAAAGAAGCTTCCCGTGGGTAAAAAGATCTATCTTGAAATAGGAAAAAAGGGCTCCGAAAGAGATAAGTATAATCGTCTCCTCGCCTATGTCTATATCACGCCTAAAGATATGTATAATGAAGATGTCGTGAGAAAAGGATTGGCTCGTGTCGCATATATCTATCCGCCCAATACCGATCATCTTTCTCTTCTTAAAAAAGACCAAACCTATGCTAAGGAGCATCAACTCGGTATTTGGAGCTTAAGCGGTTATGTCACGTCAAGTGGTTATAGTCATTCACTTTCATGTGATTATGCGTCAAAGCATCATTATTCTACTCGTACTTGTGATACTTCTACAACAAAGTCTTCAAATACTCTAAGTCAAAAGAAAGACGCTTCAGCAACGAACGAAACCGGAACTTCAAAAACTACGACGCCCGCTAAAAATAACACGTCTGACGACAGACAAACCAATGTGAGTTGCAAGGGAAAAATTAAAGGGAATAAGAACAGTAAAATATACCATGTTCCTGGTGGGGCTTTTTATGATAGCACACAAGATAATATTGTGTGGTTTTGCTCAGAGGCCGATGCTGAAAAGGCCGGCTATCGTAAATCAAAAAGATAACCCATTCTATATTCACCAAGCACTACTAACGACAAATAAGAGAAGCTCAGAAATTGGGCTTCTCTTATTTTTTTAAACAATGTTCCTCGTTCCTAGGCTATACTTTTCCTATTTGAGTCGCTTCATTCTTTTGGATATGGTCAAAGCGATCTGCAAGTCGGGGTAAAACCAACGTGTAATATAAGGCGATAAGGACAATAATAGCCCCCACAACGAAAAAGAGTCCTTCTATTGAAAGTACTGATGGATAAAAAACGGAAATTCCTGCTAATGTTAAGGTTTGCGAAACCATCATTAAAGGATTAATAATCCCTTCAACCCTCCCCATCATTTTAGGGTCTACAATTTTTGGCATCCAACCGCCAATCGCGATGTTTGCAAGCGGCAAGAAGAGTGCGGCTAAAAACACAAACACAAGATAGACCAAGAGCGTATCAGCAAAAGCAATCGCTCCTATAAAAATCCCACTAATGAGCAAACCTGCGGCTAACAAATGATAAATCTTAAACTTTTCAGCAATGGCAGATGCAAAAATACTCCCAATGATCATGCCTAACCCAAAGACAATCCCTTCCCAAATCGACCAATGTTCATAGGTCACGGGGGCCAGTTTATATTTCAAGATAAACATTGTGGAGACACTGATAGCACCATTGACGATTCCCAAGACGAAAAAACCGATGATTAAAGCGAACAATAATCGATGTCTTATTGAATAGAGTAATCCCGAAACAAAATCACTTATCATCATCTTTGGCTTGAGATCCGTCCATTTATTCATACCATTCGGGAGACGGACATCACGCTCTATCTTACAAAACAGAATGAGCAGGCCCGAAACAATGTAAGATATCCCATCTATTAAAAGTGCGCCTTCAACACCAACCATCCAATAGGCGACAATGCCAAGGCCACTACCAAAGAGCATAAAAAGACTTGACATCATTTGGTTGAGACCAGCAGCCGTCGTATATTCTTTTTCACTTAATATTCCTTGTACCAGTGCTTGTTCTGCTGGAAAGAAAAACTTTGAAACAGCACTTCTTAAAAAAAGTAAAAAGAAAATTAATGGCATCCACCCAACCATGATGGTAACGATGATGATAAGTGACAGTCCAGCGTTTATCCACTCACAATTGGCCGCAATCTTTTGTCTGTCCATCCGATCAGCAAGAACACCAACAATAAAGAAAACCACTAATGTTGGAAGAGAATACATCATTTCAGTTAAAGAGACATAGAACGGTTGCTCACTAAAACGATCAAGCAAATAAAAACTAAAAGCGGTCATTCCAATGACTGAACCCATTCTAGAGGTAAAAGCAGCTAAGAACATTCTTGTGAAATTCATTTTTTTAAATACTGAAAAAGTATTGGCCATTATTTGATCTCCTATCGCCTTCTTTTATTTCCATTTATTATAGGATATATTTCCTATGCAGAACGCCCTCCTTTGGCATTGTTTTCTCTCCGTCCCGAGACGTACTCTCATCATTCACTAAATAACTTTCACTTTTACAACAAACAAAGGAAAAGCCCTTTGACTTTTCCTTTGTTTCCAAAAACCTATCTAAGGTTTTGTGCCAGCTTATCTAAAATTTCATTACGAACATGTTTCATATGCGCTTCATGCATGTAGTGATGCGCTGATTTTTTTTGTTTACGAATAGAGAACGTAAGGGTTAATGATAAAACATTCATCTTCATTACCAGATCCCCCCTCTCTTGTACATTTTCGTTTCATTTAAAATCTGTCTCCTCCTCAAACCAAGCTCTTTTTGTAATGGTGTTAAACATGATGCATAATTCCTCCTTTTCTTAAAATTATATATAAAAAGACCATAGGAATTTTATCCCATGGTCTTTTCTACCAATCGTTAAGGGCACAAAAAACCACGAGTCACTTGACCCGTGGTTGGTTATCTTATTCTAATATTACAATTAAAGATTCCATCCATGGAGTCGAGCGTTTAAATATACATATGCTGTTGTTTGAGATGATTTATTATTCAATACAAACATCATGTTACTCAACCTCCATTTAAAATGTTTTTACAATCTGTGAGTAGTATAAATGGTTTTTAAGGAAAAGTAAACCCCTATTACCAAAATTTAAGCAAAATTCACCAACATTATAATTTTTTGCAACCACTCACCCTATTCTAGCCCCAATTTTCAACAAAGTATTAGATAATATTTCATTATGTTACAAAAAAGCACGATTTTGAAATATAACGTTACCAACACGTAACCTCACTCGTCCATTTCCCCTGCTATAATAGGCTTATACATAATATTGGTTATCGACCGGTATAAAAGTCCCATATTTCAAAGGGGGAGGAACATGGGGAAGAAATTAAATGTAAAGGTTGCAGGTTTGTGTGTAGGCTGCCTAATGGTTATTACACCGCTTACAGCATCTGCCGAATCAAAAAGCGACCTTAACAATCAGAAGCAATCTATTGCTGAACAAAAGCAAAAGGTCCAGGGGGATCTTGATCAAGTCAATCAAAAGATCCAAAAGCTTACTGGACAAATTTCTAAGAAGCAAATCGCGATTGGTCAAACGCAGGATGAGGTTGAAGCAGTAAGAAAAGATATTAGTAAAACAAAAGCCCGCATCGCTGATCGTGAAAACCTACTTAAGAAACGATTGAATTCAGTCTATAAACAAGGTGATTCTTCACTAAGCTATCTTGAAGTTCTTTTTGGTTCCAAGGATTTTGGTGATTTCATCAATCGTGCCACAGCTTTATATAAGCTTAATAAAGGCGATCAAGAAATGATTGAAAAACAAAAAGAAGATCAAGAACTTTTGAAAAAAGAAGAAGCTAAAGTGAACGACAAGCTTAAGAAATCACAGGAAGATCTTAATGATCTACAAAAACTTGTCGGAACGATTGAAGACCTTCAAAGTCAAAAAGAAGCCGCTTTAGCAAGCCTTAATAGCAAAGAAGACTCGATCAATTCTAAATTAGACAAGCTTGCTAAAGAAGAAGCTGAAAAGAAAGCTGAAGCTCAAAAACAAGCTGAAACAACTGCAAAAACCGCGGTTGCGACATCTTCCTCTTCTCAGAAGAATAAAACATTGAGCGCTTCGAACACCTCTTCTTCAAGTAGCGATATTAAACAATTTGCTTACACTTCCTCTATGACGAGCGGTTCTGTTTCCGATCTTATTAATAGTGGAAAACGATTCATAGGCAATACAACCTATGTCTTTGGTGCTATGGATCCTGCTGGGCATAAATTTGATTGCTCTGGTTTTGTTAACTGGGCCTTCCAACAAATTGGCATCAATTTAGGGGCTCGTTCCACTTCCGGTTTGCAATATGTAGGAAGTCAAGTTTCTGCTAGTAGTATGAAACCTGGTGACCTTGTGTTCTTTGATACGTATAAACATAATGGTCATGTTGCTATTTATATCGGTGGTGGCCAGTTTATCGGATCACAAAGCAGTACAGGCGTTGCGATTGCGTCTATGGGAAATAGCTATTGGAATGCCCATTTCCATGGTTATGTTCGACGCATTCTTCAATAAAAATGAATTAAAATTAAGTTTTGAAACCTTCACATCCCCACGTGAAGGTTTTTCTATTCTTCTAAATCTTCTCTAGTATTATCATTCCACGTTCTAAAGTTATTAAACCTTTAAATTTGTACTTACTAGTATTTATGTCTAAAGCCACGAAAACATGTCTTTATCTTTTAGAAACACAATGGCATTCTCATTTATGAATGTGAGTCACTCCGCTTTTCAATATAAAAAATTTAATTTTGTGTTCAAGTCCTCCCTCTTCAAACATATGCATGAAATAATGGAGGTGGTCAACTTGAATCTTACAGCCATCATTGTTGGTGCCATCGGTCTTCTCTTACTTATTGGAATCATCACTCAAATACAGACAAGTCAACTTCTCAGACGTTGGATTGAGGATATCAAAAGCCAAAATTCTACGTCACTAAACCTTCGTACTCCTTGGTTACGAGAGACCTTTGAGGAATACAAAACCTATCGGTTGACAGGAATAGAAATAAATTCACAGGCATTAGTCGAAAAAAATTTATTTAATGAGAAAGTATGGTTAGCTGGCGTCATTAAGGCCCCGATCGGGAATATAACCAAGATGGTTAGTCACCTACCTTCCTTCACAATTATTTTAGGCGTTCTCGGTACCTTTCTGGGATTAACCTTCTCAATGTTTTCCATGCAAGATACTTTACTTACCTTAGGCGACCAGACCGGAAATGGGAACTTATCCGTCGATAGCATTGTGTCAGCCATCGCTTCCCCTTTTAAAGGCATGAGTCTTGCATTTATTACAAGCATTGCAGGCATCGGTTCTGCTTTTATTCTTAACCTTATCCAAGCTGGTTTTCTATCAGGAGGACGTTCTATTTCCTATTTAACACAAAACCTACTCACAGAATCTGAAGCCCTCCTCGATCATAAGTATGAAGCCCAACTGCAGTCTGATAAACCAAAGGACTCCTTTGAAAAAATTCTTGATCGCCTCGCCAATAAAATCGGTGAAAGTTTCCATTCTACAATTGGTGACTTTAATCGTGATATGGTCCATTTTACCGAACGGTTAGACGCCTCAATGCAAGAACTGCAGAACTTGATTAATAACGAAAAGCAACGCTCCACCCTCTTTTTAGAAGCCACTCAAAGCATGGAAGCCTCAGGAACGACTTTTGAGAGAGCAACCAAACTGTTTGAAGAAACTAATCAGGGGGTTTCCGGGCAAATTCACAGCTTAAAAGAAGCCATTGAACAAACACTCAAACGCATGGAGACACACGAAAAACGCATGGAGCAAGCTTCCAAGCAAACACAAGGACATCTAGATCAAAGTAATAAAAGGATTGAAGAAATCAGCCAACAGTTTTTACGCGCCTTGGATCAACAAATGGATAGTTATCAAGATAAGTACGACCATGCCTCCTCTACCCTACAACGGCAGCAAGAAGATTGGCTTTACCAACATCAAGAGATGAATAATCGGTATGCAGAATCAACAGATACCCTCTCAAGTGGTCTCGACCAACTTGAACGTTCTTTATACCAAATGTTTGAAAAGATCAAGCGCGAAGTTCTCGAACAGATAAAATATCAAAATGATCGCCAAGCCCAGATGTTCACTCAAAACGATCATAGGCAAGACACGCGGGACATCATTCGTCATCTAGAGGCCCTTTCTTGTAGTTTTGAAAATCTGAGTCACGGAATAGATCGTAATTCAAGTGACAGTGTTCGTTACATGCAAGAATTTTACCAACTGCTGACGCGTATTTCTCAACACCTCGAACAGCAGGCTCTGCAGCAAAGGCCATCCCATGGGCTACCAAGCCGGGTGATTGATACATGAAACGCCGTCAACGAAGATTTCTAGAAGAAAGAGTCGAGGAGCACTACTGGCCCTCTTTCACTGACATGATGTCAATGGTCGTTCTCGTCTTTCTCTTTATTGCGATTATCGCTTTTGTACAAAGTATTTATAATGCATATGAACAAACGCAAGTGCGCCATGAGCTATCTAAAGCGACCAATATTAAAAAGCATATTTCAGATGTCATCAATAAGAAACTGGAAGATCAAGTGGGCAGGGATAAGATCATTCGAGGACCGAATAACACCATTTCGATTCAAGGGAGTGTTTTATTTGATTCTGCAAGCTCAGAGATCAGTACTAAAGGAAAGACCGTATTAAAAAATGTCGCAGATGGTCTTGTGGAGATCATTAATGATAAGGATTTGAGCCAGTACATTTATATCATTCAAATTGAAGGGCACACAGATGATGTCCCTTATGACAACTGGACCCTTTCATCTGAACGCGCTGTTTCTGTTTTAAAATATTTGCAAACGGCCAACCCAAAACTCAGTGAAGATGACTATGCTAAATATCTTGCAGTCACGGGCTATTCCAAATATAAACCTGCTGTTAAAGGAAATACTGAAAGCGATCGAAGTAAAAATCGCCGCATCTCTTTTCAAATTATTCTAGACGATAACAAATGGCAAAATAAAATTAAAGATATTATGTTAGATAAATAGCTGCACACCTTTGAGAAGACACGAGGAAATTCCTTGGAAAGCAAGCCTTTTAGAAAAAAGCCTTCGCATTTAATCCATTTAATAACAGAGCCTTCTATTGAAGTTGGTTTTAAAGGTTCTAAGTCAAATGTTGGGGTAGGAGTAAAGCTCCTACTCTTTATCCCCACTTAAAAATCT
>NZ_BMFV01000023.1 GCF_014639255.1 Pullulanibacillus pueri | reverse complement strand
AACAGGCATCACAACAGCAACCTGGTGACCGTTTTTTCAAAAAATCTAGAAAACAGGCATCACAACGGCAGCTTGGTGACCGTTTTTTCAAAAAATCTAGAAAACGGGCATCACAACGGCGGCCTGGTGACCGTTTTTTCAAAAAATCTAGAAAACAGGCATCACAACAGCAGCTTGGTGACCGTTTTTTCAAAAAATCTAGAAAACAGGCATCACAACGGCGGCCTGGTGACCTTTTTTTCAAAAAATCTAGAAAACGGGCATCACAACAGCAGCTTGGTGACCGTTTTTTCAAGGAATCTAGAAAACGGGCATCACAACAGCAACCTGGTGACCGTTTTTTCAAAAAATCTAGAAAACGGGCATCACAACGGCAGCTTGGTGACCGTTTTCAGAAGAGGAGAAAAAATTAAGTTAGTCTAAATAGTGGACACGTAGAAATGGGTTTGGCTTATAATTATATAAACTAAAAAAAGGACGTGTTCACTATGGGGAAACGACATGACAAGGAATATAAAGAATATGTAACTAAACTCATTGTAGAAGAGGGGCGGATGGCAACACGCCTCCCTCTTTTGTTAGTTTCAACCTTGTTTCGTGCGCCTTTTGTTAATCACAGCTGACTTTTGTGAGTCCAGCGCTCCTTTTGAAAGCTGGTTCTTTCTTTTGTTAGCCAGAACGCCGCTTTTCGGAAATATAAAAAACCCAACCCTTGCAAGCAAAAGTTGAGTTCATGTAAAATAGCTTCATTGCTATTTTATTAAGATTCTCACCGTTGTCAGCGCCCATGGTGATAAGTCAATCTTGAGTGTACCGTCTTTGACCTCTAAGCTTTCCTTATCCTTCTCTAAGTGATCACAGCGCCAGGCCTGCGTGATTACTTTGCCTGGAATCGAAAGAACAGCCGATTGCTTGTCGCCCGCTATTTCTTGAAGGCGAATAATCCATCCGTCCTCCCACTGCGCTTTTTTCATTGTAGAAATGGCTACCTTGTCAGTATCGATTGTGGCTAGAATGTCCTGACTTTCTATATAAGGTTCTCTTGGCGTGCGGAAGTCTTGAAAACTGATGCGATGCGCATACAATGGTTGCCGCGCCTTCCAGCCAAAATGATAGGCTTCATGTTTGGATATGGAGTCGCCCGTTGTAATGGCATAGCGAAATTCAATACAGCCGCCTTGGGAGGCCTTGTAATTCGTATTCCAATAATTATTAAGAACATAGGAATAGACCTTGTTTCCAGATAAATCGAGCATTTTGGGCCAATGGCCTTGAACAATAGAATTGATAGTAAATAAAGGGATATCTGGAGAAGCAATCTGAATATGTGCGTCCTGACTCTCAAGAAGAATACTCGTTTGTAAGGGTAACCATTCCTTACATGCTCCGGGTAATCCCTCTTGATCCCAATGAACCCATCCGATTTGTGAATCTGACAGGATCTTTCCAGACTCAACAGCAAACGGAAAGGCAATATAGACCGCCTCTTTTTCCAGACGCTCTTCCTTATGGTATTGATAGTGAAGATCAATTTGTTTTGTCGCGTTCAACAAGCGCCATTCTATCTGTACTTCACCATATGGAACTTTACCTTTGAGATGCACACTACACCCGTGTGCATACGTCTCAAGGTGATAATCAATAAGGGAAAATGACGCTAAGACATCCGCATGCCCTTCTGCTAAGTCCTTTTGATTGCCGACCAGTCGGGTGCCCTCGCCACCTTCAGCATAAAGGAATTGGCCAAAACCCGCTTCAGCATCCACCAGGTCCTTCTGAAGCTCTTTGTCATAGAGCTTGGTGAGATACCCTTTTTCTAAATCGAGGGTGAGCGCATAAAAGGCATTCTCCCATTGCACATAGCGCTGATGCGGGACATCCGCAACCCTTCCAGGTGTGGCTTCCGAAACCTTTGCCTCTCTTAAGGCTAATCTCCGATAACTTAACCCGGGCAGACTATCGATGTAACACTCGATGATCGCTTGTGAATGGGTTTGATGAATCAATCTTGTCGAAACTTCCTGCCCACTCTCTAGATCGTAAACCTTTTCATTTTTAGCTATTTCCAAAGTAACTGCTTGACTGATAGACCAGCTATGGGGATTATAGATCACGATTTCTCGGCCAGCATTATTCCAATTTAAACTATGTCTGACTGCTGCGGTGTGTAATAACCGTTGAGACCATTGGAGCCCCTGGTCAGCAAAGTGTTTTTTTATAGCCCATTGGTCTTTTTGCAAAAGGGAGTCGGGATCTGTTGCGCTTAAAAAGGCGCCCCAAGTATGCTCGACAAACAAAAGATGAGTCTGCCAAGCCTCCTCAAAACTTTTCTCTGGGTAGGAGAAGGCATCATTATGCATGACTGCCAAGGTCTCTAGTTTTTCCGCGGCTTGAAGCATGCCTTGAGCCTTTCTCATTTTTATCGTCTCAGCAATGGTTGAGCCGGCACCATCTTCCCAGTAGGCCCCACCATCCCCTTTAATATGCGGTAAGCTATCCTTAAAATGCTCTTCCACATACTCAAAAAACGCTTTAGCATCACACGCTATCAACTGAGGGTAAGCGTAGGTTTGATTCCAGTTTTCTGTGAATTCAACAGGCTGTGGATCAATATCAGTATTATCGGCTTCTTGACCATACAATAAGACAGCATCGGGGGCGTAGTCATCCGTTTCATACTCTTTTAGCCACATCTCCAATCCCCGTTCCGCAGAACTATTGACTGGCGGGCTCCCACACACCTTCCGCAATTCACAATACATTTTTGCCAACCAAACAAGCACCTGTCCACCGTTGACCCCTTCCCAGTAAAAAGGAGACACTTTGTGTAAGCCACCGTTTAAACGAAAAGGTCCTCGATCTTGATTGTTAGCATGCACCAAGTACTTTACGCCCGAATCCTCATATATCGCCGGCAAAGCGCTTGATAATGAAGGGACATCAACGACAGAATTAAATGTCGCTCTCAGGCCTTCGGGTCTTAAAACACTTTCAGAATACATCCCATTTCGTATCAACTCTTCCGCCGTTGCCAGTTGTGTCAGTAAATCAGCATAAGAATGGGGAATCCCTATTTTCCCCGCCTTAATATAATTAAAGAGCTTTTTAATCTGTTCATGACTCCGCGTCTGAAGATAGTTTTCAAGTACCCACGAGGCATCCAGATGATAGGCAAAAGCAGGGATTTCAAGCCCTTTCTTTTCTTCACAGTCTAAATAATCTATGGCGGTATCAATATTACGGCAGAGCCTTTCTGCAACCTCCCATTGGCGATGCGTATAACCAATATCCGTGTGTGAATGCGGAGTGACATAGACCTTCCATTTACGCTTTCTGTTCACTTGACCCCGCTTAACAATATCCGCACCCTTCACGTTTCCCGTGAATTCAAAGGAAAGCAGACCTTCCTCGTCCGTAACATAAAATGTTTTATAAATGTGGCCGAATGACGTTTCCGGGAGGGTGAGATCCATCGTGCGCGTCTCTTTGTTCCCTTTAAGCGTTAAACAGAAGGTTGTCTCTTCTATTGGCTCACTTAATTCAATGTAAAGATGGCAAAGTTCAACAAGTTGATCGCCCTTAGCTTTCTTATAAAGAACAGACGGTACGAGTTCAAATGTTGAGAAACGGTCTTCTATTCTACTTTTCAATTTGGAAAACGTAAGATATTGATAAATAAAACCAGCGCCATTGGCCATACGATCCAGTCGCTTGATCTTTTCAATATTATCAATAGATAAATACTCCCCACCATCACGACTGATCAACTCAAAAACATTTTCCCCTTGGTTTAAAAGGGCTGAAGGAATCACAACTTCCATGATGCCTTCAGAATAGATCGTCGTATGGAGGCCGGAATGTAGTGTTATTTCTCCAGATTTTGAAGGTTCTGGCCTTAAATAAGCGTACCCGCTTGTCCCGTTAACTTTTAATTCTAGATGAGCGAGTCGAGGCGCAATGACTAAGTATTGGACATTAAATAGATAGTGGCCTTCAGGCTTTTCTTCTAATTGAAACGTAATCTTATAGGGATGGAGCCGATAACCACCATCAGGATCTGCCTCACTCGGATGAAATAAAGGCCATTGTGCAGATGAGTGTTCATCCACACAATAGTTAATGCCTTCAGTGATATTTGGATTTTTATAGTTATCGATCAAGTCTTCGGAATGGCCATCAGGTGACCCAATGGACCATAGAATAGTTTTACTCATAGAGATCTCCTTACCTTGAAAAACTTTAAAACCATAGTTTAAATGTTTTAATCTCATAAGGTGCTAGTGAGAATGAGAGCGTCTGATCCTTAAACGTAGCCTTCTCCTCGTCTTCTTCAACAAGATTACAAAGGACTGCCTTTTGGATGGCCTGAGAAAATTTAATTTTAACGTCTTCATTCCGATAGTGTTTATATTCATATACACGGACAATAACAGCATTGTCATCATCCTCAGCCTTTTTGACCGTTTCAATGAATGCATGATCACAATTAAGTTCAGCAAACTGATAGTGAGGCTGAAGGGTCCCGTTTTCATTAGCTGTAACTTCATGAGCTAAAAGTGGGGTGTTTAACCCATAAGCTTCCTCCACGACGTTGCCTTCTCGCCAATCGCCTTTGTGAGGGAGAAGACTATAAGTAAAGCTATGGTGCCCTCGATCGGCGGTTTCATCTGGGCTAATAGCTGATTTGAGTAAAGTTAGACGTATCGTATGGTCTTTGACGTCATGACCGTATTTACAATCGTTTAATAGACTCACACCATAGTTTCCTTCAGATAAATCGACCCATTTATGACCAACCACTTCAAAGCGAGCGTAATCCCAGCTTGTATTCCAATGGGTCGGGCGCTCAATATTTCCAAATTGGATATCATAAGTTGCTTTTGTTGACCGAACATTGACCGGGAACGCGACTTTCAATAAGGTTTGTTTTTCTTTCCAATCCACGTCTGTTTTAAAATCAATACGTGGAGAGTCGTTGTAAATGCTCAATCGCTGAGTAATGGTAGAGTCAAAGAATGTCCAGGTCATTTGTAAACTCGCCCGGATTGGCCCTTCCTCAACGATCTGAATATCCACAAGGGTATCAATCTCACGCATTTTTTCTTGATAATAAAGATCAATATCCCAAGCATCAAAATTCATCGGCTTGTCTTCAAAAGCTTGGAATACGTTGGCCCTAGCGCCTTCTTTAATGACTTCTCGTCCTGCCTTTTTATCGTAAATCGAAGCAATATGACCCTTGCTATCGATGCGAATGGTATAAAACTCATTTTCAAGATAATCTGTTTTAACCGTGAGATGTGATGGCCTGTCTTCAGCCTCTGTAAATTGCAAGGTCTTATAACCAAGCGCAGGGACTTCCGCCGCTTTTAACAAGAGCTTATCGCCCTCAGGCCCTTCCACTCGTTGTACCGGGGAAATATTCCCTTGTTCATCGATCAGCGTGACATTTCCTTTCACTGTATCTGTCACAGGTAGCTCAATGAGTCCTGTTCGTTTATAGGATAATGAATTAAAGACGACGAGACCCGCCTTATCGACTTTCAACTGATCAATGATCTTAGCTTGCGACTGATCGAGCACTTCTTCACCGATTTCAATCACTTTAGCATAATCCCTACGGGCATCCTCGTTCACTTGGCGTATTGAGGATCCCGGGAGGATATCATGGAACTGGTTGAGTAGTAGCATTTCCCAACCTTGTTGTAACTTCTTGAACGGTTCATTGTCTTGTCCCACTAATAGATTGCTCAAAGTATGCAGCCATTCAGCATTATGGTAGGTCAGTTCTGATTGACGATTGGCTCTCTTCAGAGCAGCCTGAGAGGTATAGGTCCCGCGGTGATACTCGAGATAGAGCTCGCCATCCCAAACGGGAAGCACTTTATCTTTAACTTGATCCCTTAGCTTCTCAAAGTAAGGTTCCACCGTGCCCATTTCGACCTTCGGAATGCCCGGAAGGTTTTTCATCACTCGGGCAGCCTCAATCATTTCTTTAGTTGGGCCACCACCACCGTCGCCCCACCCAAAGGCCAGCAACAGGTCATCATTGACGTCCTTCTGTTTGTAAGCCTCCCAAATTCCTTTGACACTCGAAGGCTCGACCATACCATTATAAGTATAAGAGGAAGCATTATCTTCTGGTGTCGTGATAAAGTGAGTCAGAATCTCTGTCCCATCGACTCCACGCCATTCGAAGGTATCATAAGGAAATCTATTGTATTGACTCCAGCTGATTTTCGTGGTCATAAAGGTCTCAATACCACTTTTCTTCATAATCTGTGGTAATGCCCAAGAGTAACCGAAGACGTCAGGGAGCCAAACCACCTTCGTATCCACACCAAACTCCTCCTTCATAAAGCGTTTACCAAAAAGGATTTGTCTGATCAAGGATTCGCCATTAGGAATATTTGTATCGGGCTCGATCCACATACCTCCCGTGATTTCCCATTCTCCAGAAGCGATTTTCTTTTTGACTTCCTTAAAAATCTCTGGATAATCATCTTTTAAGTATTTATAGAGCTGTGGAGAGGTATGAAGGTAACGATATTCAGGATACTGCCGCATTAAATGCAAAACAGTTGAAAACGTCCTTGAAGCCTTTTCCCGTGAATGCGTTAAACGCCAGAGCCAAGCCATATCAATATGAGAGTGGCCTATCGTAGTAACCTTAGGCTTCAGTTCCTCATAGGCTTCTAATGCTTCTACCTTATCCTTCAGCTCTTGATACGCTTGATGAATAGAGTCATAGAAAGCCTCTGAGCCAGGCTTGATAAAATCAATGGTCAAAAAGGAGGCATTAAGGGCCTGTAGCAGGGTTGTTCGCCGTAAGTCATTTTCATCAAGAACTTCAACCGTTTGCAGAAGGGTATGGACCAGGTGATAATATTTTTCTGTTTCGAGATCAACACACGCCAGTCTTGCCACCTTAAAGCGCCGGCGTTCCGGAACAGCTAACACACCACTCCACGCTTTTAGTGCAATATGGATCTCATCATTCTCAAGATATTCTGGGGGAAGCCAAGCTTCTTCATGCCAGATATCAATACCTTGTAGCGGCGTGCCATCAACATATAAAAGGGTTTCAGCTGTTGATCCGCCACCATCCCGTGGTCCAACTAAAAAGTGAAGGGCGAGACGACGATCTTTCCACTCCTGAGGAATGGTCACCTTCGCCCGGAACCAAGCGGACTTATCATAGCCACCCCAGTAGTCACCGACATTAAAATCCTGCCATTCTGCGTCATTAAACTCTGGACGATAGGCTTCATGATCTTCTTCACCAAAGGCCCACTCTTTGTATTTAAAGGTGGGGATATCTTGAACCTCGTAGTATATATGACTTTTAATTTCCTCTAGATGTTTCTTAATTTTATCCACTGTAAAATACATGTTGTTGTACCTCATTTCTTGAATTCATTCGATTCCTATAGACACGCTTAAGCATTCTATTAAAGACCTTACTCAACTGTATTTATAGCCACTGATAGACTTGCTAAATCACCGACACTTTCCCCTAACTCAGCGGGCACAATCTCACATGCCTTTCGTGAAATCGGGAGGGCTTCTTTTTCAATTTCCACTTTAACAATGGGTTCCAGCAGCTCCAATTGTCTGCCGTAAATGCTTCCAATCACAATCCGTTCAGGATTTAAGAGATCGATAAGAAGAGCTAAGCCTTTGCCTAGTTGATGACCGACGATGTCATACACCCGACGGGCTAACAAATCCCCCTTTTGTGCACTAAGACCGACACTTTTGGCAGTAATCGTCCCTAAGTCATCCAGGCTTGTACAAAACTCTGGAGGATTCCCCTCCTTTATCGCTTGTTCTGCCAAATGACGGGCGAGACGGGCAATCCCCCCACCACTACAAAAACCTTCAAATGAGCCCCGTTTGCCATACCCTATTGGACCATCCTCTTCCATCCTGATATGACCGACTTCTCCCGCCATATCATTGATGCCGGTATATAACTTTCCATCAAGAATAAGTCCTGCTCCCATCCCTGTGCCGAAAGTAAGGAAGATCATATTCGAACAGCCCCTACCCGCTCCCCATTTCCATTCTGCGAGAGCACAAGCATTGGCATCATTTTGCAAACCAACCGGAACATGATATTTCTCTTTAAAAGGGCCAACAATGTCAATGTTGTCCCAGTGAGGGAGATTCGGTGGGGATAATATGAGTCCTTTTTTGCTACTTAGGGGGCTTCCACAACTGATGCCAATAGCACATAGGGAGGCGGAAAGATCTAATGTGTCCAGAAGGTGGTCTAATGTCGTTATTAATGTCTGTATGGCGAGTGTAGGGGATGCTGGTGTGGGGAACTGCTCTTTAGCAAGAACATCGATGGCCGTCTCCGTTGTTTTTCCAATGGAAACGGCACATTTCGTTCCCCCTATGTCTATCCCAACGAGTACATTATTCATGGCTAAAGAAAGCCTCCTCCAACATCATGCATAAACAGTGATAAATCGGTAAATGGCGCTCTTGAATTTCAAAGGTCTCATCAGAAGGAACCTTGATCGTAATATCGCAGAGACTCTCCATTTCTCCTCCTGTTCGACCTGTTAATCCAATCGTCTTCAGCCCCTTGGCTTTAGCGACCTTCAATGCATAAAGGACATTCTTAGAGTTGCCTGAGGTGCTAATACCAATGACACAATCACCTGGATCTCCATATCCATAGACTTGTTGGGCGAAGACAATATCACTCGCCACATCATTGGAAAACGCAGTCATTAACGCTGACTGACTCACTAGTGAGATTACGGGTAATGCGCCTTGTAGATGATCCGCCAAGTAGGTCGCATCTTCTGGAGCTATGTGGGCGAGTTGCTCCTTAAACGCGGCTCCCACCGGACGCTTTAAAAGAAAGCCTTTCATTAACTCTCCGACAATATGGTCGCAATCGGCCGCACTTCCCCCATTCCCGCATAATAAGACTTTATGTTTCTCTGTATAACAATCTTTGAGTAGTTGGTAGGCGTCTTCAATATCATCTGCACATCCGGAAAGTTCAGGGTACTTGTCTATTACTTCTAAAATATAATGATTCATGATCTTCTCCTTTGCTTGTCCATACTGATTAATGACCGGTAATAATGACCTTAACGCCTTTATCCGCGATTTGTTGGATAGTGTCCTTATCGACCAAGTCGCTTGTAACACAAATATCGATCTCTTCAAAGCCACAAAAAGAGGTCAATCCTGTCTTTTGAAACTTACTATGGTCAGCGACCAAGACTATTTTTTGCCCTGCTGACACCATGGCTCTTTTCATTTCGGCCTCATACAGGTCGGAACTGGTGAAGCCATGACGCAGGGAGACCCCTGAGGTTCCTAAAAACACATAATCCGCATTATATTTTTGCAATTCCATTTCAGCTTGGGGACCTACGAGACTCATTGATTTCCTAATGAGTTGTCCACCTAATAGATAAATAGAGGCGGTCTCATTCTTACTACATTCCTCAACCACGTTGATCGCATTTGAAATAATGGTGAGATCCTTTCGCCCAGCCAAATGTTTGCCTGTATACCATGTTGTAGAGCCTGCGTCCAAAATAATGATCTGATCATCCTGCACTAACTTCGCAGCTGCTTTACCAATGAGGTCCTTTTCGCGCGAGTACTGTAATTTCCGCTGATTCACAGGCAAAATCAGTGAGTCGTTACTCTGTAAGGCTTCTTTTAAAATGGCACCACCGTAATTTTTTTCTGCAAAACCTTCTCTCTCTAATTGCAACAAATCACGTCTGATTGTTTCCTCAGATACATTCAATAACTCCACAAGATCTGATACCTTCACCGTATTATTTTTTAACAATAATTCCTTTATCTTTTGTCTTCGTTCGATCACTATCATTGTCGTACTCCTTTATCTTCAGGAATCCCTACCTTTAAATGTGTGTTCAAAAAGGAGGACAAAAAGAGCCGAGAAGTTCTAGGAAGCGTCGTCTTCGAGTACCACAGCGTATGTTCTGAATACGCGAGGAGTGGAAGAACAAGCCGACACAGAAATTTGACAGCTAGGAATGCAGTTCGACTAAAAACGTTTTGTCCTGAAATTACGTCGAACGGCCTCATGACCTGTGAGCCCCCTGGTCTTTTTGAATATCCTTTTTTAAATGTTGGAAAGCACGTTCTATAAAATCCACATCCCCAAAGCTCCCTGACTTAAGAACAAAATGCATAGGACATGGAGATAACGAAAAACATGAGGGTAACCCTGGTTGAATTTCTCGCCAAACGCGCATACTCTTAATTCCCAACGCACGACATGCGGCAGCTGAAGTGTCTCCTCCTGCTATAACGAAGCTTTTTTGCCCTGTGTTGTTCATGACTGCAACAGTAATCTCTGAAAGGGTTCTTGATACCAACTGGGAAATCTCTGAATTACTGATGCCTTTTCTAGCCGCTTCATGTTTCGTCTTTTTCACTTTTTCTTGATCATTGGTGGAATGGAGGACCACATCTTTCCCTTGGTTCATCTCCGTGACACATGCAGAGATAAGACGCCTTTGCACTTCACCTCTTTGCTGATCATCCAGAAGTGCTAAACTGTCCATTTCGATCACACAGGTTCCGCGGTGACGCATATACTCTATTTGTTCTAAAGTTTGAGGCATCAAGCTCCCTGCGGTACATAGTAGTCCTTTTGAAGGATCATACAAATCCCCAATCATGTTCATTGTCTGTTCAGACCTTTTACCTATCACTTTAGGTAATTCTTCAGCAAGAGCCGAGCTTCCTGCTATTACTTTTTCTTGATAAACGGCTTGTGCAATGGTGTACAAATCCTCTTGATCCGTAACGTCGACAATCACATATTGGTAAGTTTCCTTGAATTGTTCTATGGTCTGTCTCAGCGTGTCTGCTCCCTTTTCTACAACATCAAAAGAGATCGATCCCACTTTTCGTTTGGTCTGGGCTTGCAGGATGTCCACGAGGTTGGACTCCGTCATAGGATGAACAGGGTCCTCTCGAAACTCGGATTGTTCTAAGAGTCTCCCATGAACATAATGGAGGCCCTTCTTCGTTATTCTGCCATTCTTCGGAAACCCGAGGACGATAATAGCGAAATCTTCGCCTAAAGCATCGAGCATAGCATCAAATTCTGCACCGATATTCCCCCGAAAAACTGAGCAAGTCTTATTGTAGTATTGCGTGACACCTACACTTTGTAATTGTTTTGTTGCCTGATACACTTTGTCATAAGCCACATTGTATGGATCAAACCTGGAGTTCGTATCCAATATCAGGACGTCAGGATGATCAGAGAGTGCGTCAAGAGAGGCTTGCTCTGATTCCCATCGATACACATCCGTTGTGTAGTAGGATTTGGCAAACATTATTCCGATATCATTTGCACCCGTAATATCATCAGCAACAATCCCAATCATGGTTTCTCCCACTTTCTTCTTGCCTTATAACCCGAATCATTCAGAAATTCATGTACCGTTGCATCGGATAACGGCTTAAAATCAACGGAAGGTGCACTGACCATCATTTTAGAAACTAATTCCAATGTCTCAAGAGCCATACGTGCTTCCTTAATACTTGTATCAAAAACAAGAACGCCATGATTTTCTAAAAGGAGAATATTCGCTTGACGCGCCTTACTCCTAACGGCATCCCCTAACTCTTGTGAACCTGGATGAAAATAAGGGATACGCACAACGCTTTCAAGGTAGTACATATCTTCAACAAATAAGTTCGCTGGGAGTTGTATATCAGAACAAGCCACAATCGTGCTATAAAACGGTGAGGCATGTAAAACCGCTTGAACATCTGGACGTTCCTCATAAATAGCCTGGTGCATAGGGATTTCCTTTGATGGCCTTCTTTGATAGTTACTCATATCGTCACCAAAGGTATAGTCGACAATATCATCCGTTTCCAGCTCTCCAAGATACGTTCCACTCGCGGAAATCAGACAGTGGTCCTTTCCAGCTCTGGCACTAATATTCCCGGCATTGCCCCACGCGAGCTGTTTATCCATCATATAACGACCGACTTGCTGGAGTTGTTTCACAATCTCCTGGTTGCTTTCAGTCACTTTGACACCCCCCCATTAAATGCTAGAGTAGGAATAGACAACATGTCTATTCCCGCGCTTCATTATTTCATTTCGTCCCATTCAAGTAAGTTCGTCTCAACAATCGGCTTCGCTGAATCCTTGGGCACTCTGAATGTTTTAATTTCTGAAGGCTTAAATTCCGCTTCTATAGTTCGCTGCCATTTCGGAAGTTTAATTGAAGCTGTGGTCGCCACATTTGTCGTTTCATAAGCTCTCACAATCAGATCATCATTGTCCTCAGCCTTTTTCACAGCACTCACAATCACATTGTCGGCACTCACTTTAATAAAGGCATCCTTCTGTGGTAATGAACCTTTATGATACGTTTCAATAATGGATACCGACCTTTGATTCAGTTCAGCTGCCGCCTTCACCGTATTTGCCGATTCCCAATTGCCTCTATGGGGAAGCATGGTGTAAGTAAAGGTTTGAATCCCTTGATCGATAAAGGAATAATGCTCATTGTCCTGAGGGACCTTCGGATCATGATGGGCATAAATAGGACTGCGCAACACCGTAATGCTCATTTCCTTATTATGAATATCAAAGCTATACTTTCCGTTATTTAATAAACTGAGGCCATATAATTCACCTGTAGGTTCATGTGTTCCCGACATGTCTATCCAGTTCTGCCCCGGCTCTTCCTCGCCATTACACTCACGAACAATATGTCCATAAGGAATTTCATAGGTCGCCTTTCTGAAGATCAGATTGACAGGGAATTTCATCTTTAAGACCTTGAATTGTTCCTGCCAATTCACAGTGACATGCACATCAATTTGATTCAGTGCATTGTACATTGTAAAATCCTGAACTATCGTCGACTTTCCATATTCACTGGTCACTCGAATCACTGATTTTACGGGTCCTTTTTCAACACATTTGACACTGGTGGCCTTAAATTCACCCTCAACGTCTTTGTACTGCAATACATTATGGGACCATGTATCACTATGATCATTGATAACAACAGGACGTGCTGCTGGTCCATCAAGCAGCTCTAATTGCTTCTCTTTATCATATAAAGAAGTCACAAACCCCGTCACCGGATCAATTTCCACACGATACGTCTGGTTTTCTAAGTAATGATCGTCAGCGGTAACCTCTGAAAAAGCCTGAGAAGTATCACGGCGGACAAGTTTGTAAAGTTGATAGCCCATTGAAGGGAGGTCTGCGATAAAACTGAGACGAAAACGCCCGCCCGCAGTAGCATGCGATTGCACGGTTTGCATCGGAATCTCCGTACCTTCTGAATCTATTAAAATATGATCATCCTTTAAACCGCCGACTTCCAGTTCAACATTAACTTTGCTGTTCCAGGCATGAGAATTAAAGACAACAATAGGCTTCATATCCTGTTCTTCTTCAATGTCAATTCTCCATGAAAGAGATTGCACAGCATAATTTAAGCCTTTACTCGCAATAGACATAGCTTCACCATGCATATAACGGGCGTCCTCGTAAGCTTCCTCGAGGCTTGTTCCCGCTAAGATA
The DNA here is from genome assembly GCF_014639255.1 of Pullulanibacillus pueri. Taxonomy (GTDB): domain Bacteria; phylum Bacillota; class Bacilli; order Bacillales; family Sporolactobacillaceae; genus Pullulanibacillus; species Pullulanibacillus pueri. Next base: position 59,746 of record NZ_BMFV01000023.1, on the reverse strand, counting down.
TCATGGAATTGATTAAATAGCACATTTTTCCACGCTCTTGAGTAGTTTTCTGGATATGGTTGCCCTGTTAACCAATGCGCAATGGACGATACCTTTTCTGCCTTAATCAATAAATTTTCTGCCTCTCGATTCCACTTTTTAATTCCTGAATGCACGGAGTAGCAGCCGCTAGCATGGTGCTGTAAATCATCATGCACGACTGGGAAAGGTAGATCCTTCTTGACGATGTCCTCAAAAAACTTGTTCGGTGTACTAAAAACGAGCTTAGGAAAGTTTGGATCTTCATTTAATTTATAGATACTATTAATATTCTCCTTAGTTGGCCCACCTCCGTGATTTCCGACACCATAAAAACACATAAGATCATTAAAAGGGGCTTTTAGCTCTGCTGCTGTCCGGCGCACATGCTTGTCTAGGTCCTTACCCCACGTGCAATATTCAAACGGAATTCTAAAGGCCAACACTTTAGAATCATCATCGGATTGCCACCAAAATAAACGACCAGGTAATCCTTTTTCTTGTGGACTTGGGCGCATAAAAATATAGTAATCCATGCCACTTTTCTTTAAAATCTGGGGAAGCATGCCGTGATGCCCAAAGCTATCGACGTTATAGCCCACTTTAGCCGTGACACCAAACTTCTCCTTAAAATAACGTTGTCCATAAAGCCCTTGGCGAACAAAGGATTCTCCGCTTGGAATATTGCAATCCGGCTGGACCCACCAGCCTCCTACGATTTCCCAGCGTCCTTCTTTAATCCGCTGTTTAATTTCTTCAAACATTTCCGGCTCGTTATTTTCAATCCATTCATAATTCGCAGCTGAACTATTTGTAAACACAAAATCATCGAATTCCTTCATACGATCAAGTGCTGACCGAAATGTGGCCTTTGTTTCTTGGAAGCCCTCCTGCCATTGCCATAACCAAACAGGATCTAAGTGTGCATTTCCTATCATGTGTAAGGTCTTAGTATCGGTTTCCGTTTTATTATTTTTCTGAACTGGCTTATTTTGTACTGCCACAATAGTAACCTCCTCGTTTTTGAATAAGGGTGCGTCGTAACAAGGGCTTCTGCTTGTTGCCCAAAGCACTGATCTCCGACCGTTAAATCAACAGCAATTCTTGCTCTTCTCTGCACTTCCTGATGATAAACTCTGTTTAAACGGTGCCCGTTATCTCTTTCACCATGGAAAGGGCATAATCAGTCAGCGGAAACAGGTGTTTTTTCATGATAGATTTGGGATGTTCCTCTACTTCTCTTACAGACTCCTTTAACCACTTCAAAATAGAAGTAGGGTCTTCCTGCTTTTCTATCACTTTTAATAATTGAATCGCCCTTCGACCTGCCCAAGCGGCGCTTTCCATAAGTTCAATCCAAGGATAGAGATTGTTTCTTAGGGCATAATTTTTCATTCTAAATTTCAATTCATATCCCGCTTCATCTAATTGGTCAAAATACTCAAAGAGAGCCTGAACGGCTGCGCTCTCTGAAGGTTTTTCTCCTGATTTCATCGCTTGTAATGCCGAAGAAGTTAGTCGTTCTAATCGGTCCTCAATGCCATACTCTAAACAGGATTCTAAAGCATTTTCCGCAAAGCGCTTGAGCGCCTCTAAATGCTTCTGTCCCCCAATGGTTTCTAGAGCGCGTTCCCAGGATTGCCACGGTTCATAGGCTTCTGGCTTGGCAAAGTAATCTTTAAAAGTCAATAGCGGAATCTTAGAGGCCTCTGCCTGACTCATCGTATTGACCACGAACCCTTGGCTCACATGTGGAAGTCCTGCTGCTCGTCCATGAATGGGGCCAATGTGCATTTCTCCTGTCATCCCAAGATCATTGACAGGATAGTTATCCCAAATCATCGGCTTGCGTTGAACAGCCTTAGAAAAATCTAATGCATGCTTTTCCGAAATCTCCGGTGAGCAAATCTCGGGTCCTGTGTAAAAAATATCTATATCCTGATACACCCCTTGACCTAACTCATGAATATAGTCATCAAAAGGCGCTTGACCATGATAGTGTGTTGGACACAACATGAGGTGACAGGAGACGTCTAATGCTTTTAACCAATCATATAGATGATTAGTCACTTCAACATGCGCCTCACCATAAGAGCGAAATCTCTGCTTTTCTTCTTCAAAACGAAACTCCGAGGCAATATCATCTAATAGAATGACAAAGGTTCTTACACCGATATCATAGAAGGATTTAAATTTGGTCTTAATCACATTCATATCTTGTTCAGAAGCATAGTTCATGGACACACCTGAACCTATGGAATAACAGAATTCCACGCCAACTTGTTTAGAGAGACTAACAGTCTGAGCAAACTCGTCCATTATTTCCTCTGGATAAGGCTCCCGCCATCTGGCCCGATGTTGACGATCATTTTTCGGACCGTAAATATACAAATTATACCCATGTTTTCCAATAAAAGAGATAAGATCATTTCGTTCAGGGGCGGTATAAAACAACCCATAAAACCCTTCTATCACACCACGAACTTGGAATGGGGAATGACTCATAACACCTCTCCTTTCTATCACCGACTCGGACAGTTTTTTCATCAACCGACATAGATGTTTCTATTTAAAGTGTGAATGCTGAAGCCCGCCCAGCACTGCCTAAAAAGTTCTCTATTTTTTCAGTGACTGTCGCTTCTACGGCCGCTTGTGCCACCTTTAAATCTTCTTCAGAAAGTGCTTGACATTCAGCATTGGTCATTCTCTCTTCGCGTCCAAGTGCCTTAAGAAGAGCAACCTCTAAGTCGGTGGCAATATTGACCTTGCTCACGCCGCCATTCGGTAATTGAATAGCATCCTTCACCATATAAGCCGGAACCCCTGAACCGCCATGTAAAACTAAGTGAACATCTGTTAAATCACGAATGGCATTTAAACGATCAAGATCTACCTTTGGTTTTCGGACTTCATAAACGCCATGTGCCGTCCCAACGGAAACAGCGAGGGCATCGCATCCCGTCTCATTCACAAATCTTAAAGCCTCTTCAGGGTCTGTATATAATTCTTCATCCTTATCCGTTTCAACAAAATCCGTTGTTCCAATTTTCCCTAATTCAGCTTCCACTGAAATGCCCTTTTCATGAGCATACTTAACGACTTCCTTCGTGATTTCTATGTTCCTATCAATCTCTTGCTCTGATGCATCAATCATGACAGAAGTAAACCCAGCACGAATACAGTCTTTTATAATAGAAAATTGCTTTGTATGATCAAGATGAAGGACAACAGGGACAGTGATCTTTTCGTCACTCATTGCTTGATAAAATGCCTCAGCAAATTCAAACGGTGTAATATGATAGCGATCCAATTCCTTTTGAGAGATTTGTACAATCAATGGTGACTGTGTTTTTTCTCCTGCACGTAAGATGGGTCGAATCATCGGTGTATATCGCGGTGAAAACGAACCGATGGCAAATCCACCTCTTTCAGCCGTTTCTAAGCCCCTTTTTAAAGAAATTACATTTGGATTCCCGATTTTGTTCGTCATTTATCCCATCTCCTGTTCGTTGGATCCCTTTCTTTAATGAAAGGACTTTTGTTTGTTATAAAACATTCTTAATGAAGTTTGCAGGAACTTATAACCTTCCTCATACAACACCTTATAGGCCATAGAATGCTCTTGATTCGGTGTTATGATGTTTCTCGGTATCATGTGTACTTTTGACATTGCCGCCTCTAAGTCTTGATAAATCTCGCAACCGATAGCAGCGACGATGGCAGCGCCCAATAATGTTGCCTCAGTGACTTGAGGAATCACCAACTCACATTGCGTAATGTCTGCCTTGATCTGTAACCAACTTGCATTTCTTGTTCCACCGCCAACGGCGATTAATTGCTTAATCGATAAACCCGTGCTTTCCTCAGCAACTCTTCGGATCGATTCAATCTCATAAGCGGTGCCTTCCAATACCGCCTTTAATAGCTCTCCACGGCTATGTGTTGAGCTAAGGCCAACAAAAGCGCCCTTAGTATGATGATCAGGCTGTGGAGCGCCACTCCCTGAAAGATAAGGATAATATAATATCCCCGTTGGCCCCTGTTTCGTTGCAGAAACAAGCTGTTGCATATACTCATAGGACATTTTTGGCTCTGCTAATTGCGCTCTCATCCATTCCACAGATCCCCCGGAGGAAGGTAGGCCACCCATCCAAAAATATTGACCCTTAATGACATTGCACCCATAGGATAGGCCCGAATGAAACTCAGACTGCCCTAGCGGTTTTTCAGAAAATGTACCACTTAAAGTTTCCGCAGTGCCCATGGAATCAAAAACCCTTCCCGGTTGATGAACGCCAACCGCTAGTGCCGCACAGACATGATCATGGCCTGCAATAGCAACCGGAATGCCTTCAAGAAGACCGAGGGGTTGACTCACTTCAAGTGAGACTTCTCCAATCTTGGTTCCACTAGGGTAAGCGGGTGGAAATAAATCCTTCGGCAACCCAAAACTTTTGATCCATAAATCATCAAACGTTTTCGTGTCGATACGAAAGGTGAATGTCCTGGCCGCTAAAGAGTAATCCGTGGCCATATTACCTGAAAGTTTATAGGCAATAAAATCTGCAGCAGAGAGCCAAACGGCATTTTTCAAAAGTTCAGGCTGCTTCCTCTGTAACCATAGAATTTTTGCTAAACCATACTTATAACTATTATGAAGTCCTGTTTTTTGAAATCGACTTAAGGGCGTATCCATCGCTGCAATTTTATGTAATTCACTTTCGCCACAACGACTATACCAAGGGATAATAGCCGTTTTCGTCTGTCCTGAGCCTCGATCGACCAACAGGCCTGTTTCGGCCATACTCGCAATACCAATCACATCGATCTTCTCTTTACAGTCGGTCGTTATTTCTTTTATACATGCTCTCACCTGCGTCCATAACTGATCAGGAGAGATGAAGGGATGTCCTTCTTGGTCTATAAATGACTCAGTAGGTCGAACCGCGATCTGTATTTCGGTGCCTTCATTATTAAAGAGTCCAACCTTTGTATGTGTCGTTCCTATATCAATCCCAAGAAGTGCCATACCTGCTTATCCCGTTCCTTTCATAGTTTGAGCTAACCGCTCCATTCCCAGTTCTGGACTTGTAATGAATTTATGCCTTTTTTCTACCGGAAGACTTTCCACCACTCTTGCCATCGACGCTTGGGCAAGTACAACAATATCTGTACGGTCACCCAACGCACTTAACACTTCAGCTAAGATGCGATCATGACCCTTGCTATCACCATTAATTAAGCATTTATATGCTTCTTCAGCTAATGCTGATTCAATGTCTACTTCCTTATTAATCCTTTTAGCCTCATTTTCTATCAACCTAAGTGTAGGATTCAGTGTTGTCGCTAACGTGGCTACAACCCCAATTCGCCCAGCATTCTGAACAGCGACTTCAGCCATGGCCTTGTCAATCCGAATGATCGGTATATGAACCGCTTCTGCCATGTGCTGAACCACTTCGCCTACAGAAGAGCAAGCATTAAGAATGACGTCTGCACCCACATGCTCAGCATTCTTGGCATACTGAATCAGACGGTCTTGAACAGCCGTGATGTCCCCACCATTCTCCCCTAATTCGGGTAAAATCGAATCATCAACGATATTAATTACTTTATAATCAGGAAGATATTTGGAAGCCAACGCCTTTAGGGAATCAATAGTGACTGGTGTTGTGTGAATAATCGCTAATTTCTTCTCCAAACCCCTCACTCCTTCTGTTCGATTACCTTTAAAATATTGTTCCAATCACCACATCATTTACAATGAAGACCTACGCTAAACCGTTAACCTTTGGTTCCTGCTGTAATATTCATTCCTTCGATGAAATAGCGTTGGAATATAAAGAACAGCACAAGTACCGGTAACAAGACTAAGAGTGAACCTGCCATTAAGTAGTTCCATTGTGTGGAGACCTGACCCTTAAATACGGATAATCCAATTTGCAAGGTATAGAGTTTCTCGCTGTTGACATATAACAATGGCCCTAGAAAATCGTTCCACGCACCATTGAAAGAGAAGATGGCCACTGTGGCAATAGCGGGTTTTGATAAAGGAACAACGATCCTCGACCAAATATAAAAGTGATTCCCACCGTCTATTTTGGCTGCCTCAATCATTTCATTAGGAATCGTCATGAAAAACTGACGAAGGAGAAAGATAAAGAAGGCATTACCAAAAAAGGCCGGAACAATTAGTGGGAAATAAGTATTCAACCATCCTAATTTTGAAAACACAACGTATTGTGGAATCATCGTAACAAAGCCCGGGATCATCATCGTGGCTAACACGATGGCAAAGAGGACATTACGTCCTTTAAATTGAATCTTCGAAAAGCCATAGGCGATAAATGTATTGGCTAGTACGTTTCCTAATACGACAAAAAAGGTGATGAAAATAGTATTAAGGAGATACCTTGTAAACGGAGCGGCCTTCCATGTCTCAATATAATTTTCAAAGTGCCATTTATGAGGCCACAACGTCGGAGGATACTGCATCGCTTCTGTCATACTCTTGAAGGATGTCGCTAACATCCACCATACAGGCGATAGAATTAATATGGCTCCTAAAATGAGTACGATGAGGATAATCGTTTGTTTAATACGTTTTTTCACCTTAACACTTTGGAAGTAATTGGCCTCCTTACTCATTTTTGATCGCCTCCTTGATAGTGAACCCAACGTGGTGCCAGCTTCAGATTAATTAATGTTAGGATGAGAATGATGATAAAGAGGACCCATGACATCGCCATTGCGTATCCCATATCAAACACATTAAAGGCTTTATCCCACATGTGGAGATTGAAGAAAACAAGTGAATTGGCAGGACCGCCATCACCATTATCCGTCATGACATAAGCCTCCTGGAAGACTTGAAACCCTCCAATAATGCCTGTAACAAATTCAAAGAAAATAACGGGTGAAATCATCGGTAATGTAATATGGATGAAGCGTTTAAAGGCATTAGCGCCATCAATTTCCGCAGCTTCGTATAAGGATTTTGGAACACCTTGGAGACTCGCTAAGTACAAAAGCATGCCGCCACCTAAACTCCAAAACTTCATGAAGATGAGGGCTGGCTTTGTCCAATTAGGATCCAATAACCAAGCCGGACCTTGTATCCCTATCCAACTCAACATCGTATTGACTAAACCAGTTGTTGGATTGAGCAATTGCATCCATAGTAAATAGACACCTACCCCTGAAAGGACCGTCGGGAGATAATAAATGGTACGAAAAATCCTTAAACCTGGAATGCCTTGGTTTAATAGCACCGCTAACAACACAGCTCCAAAGACGGTTAAAGGAACAGAAATGACAACATAGTAAATGGTATTCCCTAAAGAAATCCAAAACAGATCGTCGTTAGTAACCATTTTGATATAGTTACTCAGCCCAATAAAATCCATTCTTGAAGTCACATCATAGTTTGTAAAGCTACCGTACAAAGAGAAAAGTAAAGGACCTGCCGTGATGCACAAAAAGCCAATAATCCAAGGTGATATAAATATGTAACCTTGGAGTCCTTCCTTTTGCTTCAGGCTAAGGGTCTTTTTTGTTCTTGGTCGCTTTGTCTTTGTGTTTTTAGGAACCTCCGTATGCAACTCTTCCCTCTCCTTTTAAATGAAAAATAATCAGGGAGTGAATGTTATGTGATTCACACCCTGTTTATTTTTATGGATTATTTATTACTTTTCGCTAGTTTCTCAACTGCTTTCTGAGCATCGTCTAAGGCTGCTTGTGGTGACTTTTTACCTAACATGACTTTATCGATTTCTGGATTAACCAAGCTGGTGTAATCTGGTGCTTCAATAGGTTGTGGTGTGATTAAAGTTTGATCTAGGTTTTCCACAGCGAGTTGATAAACTTCTTTAGCTTTGCCACTTAAATCCTTGGCAGCATCTTTGGAACCTTGGATATTAGCAACATTATCGAAGTTTTTCGAAGCCCAATAAGCCTGCTCTTTAGCACTTGTTAAAAATTTAATAAATTCATAGGAAGCATCAGGGTGTTTGGCCCCTTTAGGAATCTCAGCAACAAAGCCTCCACCCCAGCTCGTATGACCGTTTCCTGAGGTCATTTCTGGCATTGGTGCTACACCAAAGTCCATGTTTTTACCAAAATCTCTGATCTGAGTATAGAAAGTCGCTGCATTCATCTCCATACCAAGCTTGCCTGAGATGAACGGATCGGCTTGTTCTGACCCAAATTGTGATTGGAAAGTGTTAATGACCTTTGATCCATAGTTAGCTTCATAGTCTTTGATCCATTGTAAAGCTTGAACTGCCTTCGGATCATTGATGACAGGTTTACCATTCTTATAATCCCATTCTCCAACACCCGTAGCATTGTCAATCCAAACATCAGGACCAATACCATATCGAGGTAAGAACCCTAATCGTGTATATTGGCTTCCTGACTTCTTGTCCAGTTTTTTAGCATCGGCAGCTAGTTCATCCCAAGTGGTCGGTGGCTTATTAGGATCTAGGCCCGCTTCCTTGAATAAGTCTTTGTTATAGAACAAAACGCGTGTATCAGTATTAAAAGGAATAGCATATGGATCATTTTTGTAAAGCACGGTGTTCCAAAGCTGTGGGTAAAATTGATCTTTCAAATCAGGGTCATTTTTCACGTATTTTGCGAGATTAACACTCTGATTCTTCTGTGCACGTTGTTGTACCGAGTTAATGTCATTGATAATAACATCTGGCGGATTGCCCGCGGCTACAGATGCTAGCTCTTTTGTCCAAATATCACCAAAAGGAAGATACTTATAAGTGACGTGGATTTTGTCTTGAGACTTATTAAAATCATCTACAATTTTTTCTATCACTGGTTTACGTGTTCCTGATCCCCAGAAAGACCAAAATTCAATTTCTGTTTTCCCCTTTTTAGAGCCTGAACTTGCTTCATCCTTTGAATCCCCACAGGCTGCTAACAAGGTACCCATCGCGAGTAAGAAAACAACTAGCATTACGGTTGATTTTTTAAAGAACCTCATTATAACTCGACCTCCCATTTTTGTATGTAAGGCAAGCAACATCAAAACACGCCAATCTATTTATATAAAAATCTTGAACAATAGAAACACCATGACTGATTTTCCATAAATTATGGGGTTTTTATTGGTTTGTTGTGTTTTGTTGTTGACTTCATATATGTAATATACATCGCAACCGCTTTCAAAGTCAACAATTATTTTAAAATTATACTAAAAGCACAAAACTCCCAATAAACCCACAAAAATAGTTCGAATTAAAAAGCCAGACAAAATGCCCGCTCATGTTGAAAGACTGAAGAAGTTTTTATCAGAAGGCAGTAACCATAAAAACTTAGAACATCTGAGGGCCATCAAATGCCTTAGGGGTAAAAACGTCACACCTGTGTGACAACACAAAACTAGCACATCACTCTCACTCTCATTGCGAGCCGAATACCGCTAACCCCTATCCTCAAAATAACAATAGATCTATTTGTGAGGATGATGCTCTGATAAGCTTTCCTTGGTTCTGTGGGTATGTATGTGGAAAGCAATCACCCGCTGAGGAGAGAGCCACATTCCTTCATCACTAGAATTTTTTTACACACAAAAAAAAGAATGCTAAATAACTTATGTCACTTAGCACTCTTTTAAATTCTTAGCTCTCTAAATTATATTTTCTAAATCCAAATAAAGCTGCCTTGGTCATGACCGCTGCACTCATACTGCCAACAAACAAAATCCCAAAGCCTGTCCATACGAGGAATACCACAAAAACCACAATAATCCCACACAACATCACAATTGTGATTACGGGTTGTCGAAGCGCTAGTACAAACGCTATCATAAACGTTTTTGGTAAAGTCGCCTCTAAATGGATAAATACAGGGATACAGTAGCATGTGATAAAAATGTAAATTAACGAGAGTGCAAAAAAAGCATATTGCGCAATTAAGAATATCCCACCTGTCTGCCTTTGAAGGATGATGAGGTCTAAATATAAAAACAAACCAATAATCAATAAGAGTCCTCCAAGGAGATAGCTCTTAAAAAAATATCTTTTAAACGCCTTGAAAAAAGCAGGAAAAACTTCGATGTCATTATCCTCAGTAAACCATTTATTCGCTACTGTAAACATAGCAAAAGTAGAAGGGATAATGGTCACTATAGCAAGGGAAAAGAGGAACCAGATTAGGTTTAACCAGATAAATCGCCAAATCCATTCCATCGCTTTCATAATTAGTTTGACTGCCATAACAATCTCTCCTGTTAACCCCTTAAAAGGTCTCTTTTATTATGTGTCTTGTGCCAAGATGTTCATTGAGAGAGTGTGAAAGAGTGGCGTTCTTCATTCGCCACCCATACCTTCATCCCGTTATGATTTCGATGGCGACCGCTTCCTCACTATGAGTACAATCGACGACGAATAAGTGCTCTTCTGCTAAAGTGACGTTTACTGGCTCACTATTGATAAGCACTTGCTCTACGATCCCCTCATAATAGAATTTGAAGGTTCCTCCTTCTTTTAACTCTACTATCGTTCTATCGGCCAAAGAATAACACTGATTTACCGTTCCTGGTGAGAGAAATTTATCAACATTCCCAATCGGTATAACTTCCTCAGCAAGTGGCAAGAGAATATATAAGGCCACACCTTCTTTTTCTAGGGTGAATGCTATCTTTTCATCAGCAGATATCACTTGAACCTGGCCGCTAAAGTAGTCATAGACAACATACTTTTCCCCTTGGAGGGTTGGGAGGTCAGAGGGACAAAGGGTGCCCTGTACGGGTTCATTTTCTAAATGAATATTGAACGCCGCCATGATGCCTGCATTATTAATAGTATTCCATACTTTTAAAGGGACCTTTTCCTCATTTGGGTTGACAAATAAACAATCCTCAGTGGGCAAGCCTGGTTGATCGGCTCTTAGAATCTGTCCATTTTTATAAATTAATGGCCGAATCACAGAAGGGTCAGTGTCTCCAACTTTATCACTAAAGTATACGGGTCCGCCACTTACCGCACGTAAGACCGCATTCTGGACAGCCTCCTCATGCTTGCTCCAGAACATATCCCAATCACCCCAATAAAATTGTCCGTGATAATAGGAATTATAAACATTCTGGAGGGCATGTTCTTTAAAGCTGATTTCCTCACCTGGCACGAAGTCATCACTATTTCGGGAAAGGGAAGAGATTGGTCGATGCCAAATATTCTCCGAGGCCATCCCCATACAATTGATCATACACTGGTCAAAATGAAGACCCGCTGAAGCTTCTAAGGCTGTGTGTATCCCGCTTGCGACTTGTCCGATAGGCTTCTCAAACATGAAGAAATTATTAATCGCACTTTGACTATCCACCTTGATAAAATCAATGCCTTGCTGTTTCAGAAGTGTGTGCCAGTGATTCCAAAACTTAAACCCCTTGTCAGCATTAGGATGAGGAACAAGCTTATGGCTATTTGTCTGATATAATGCCTCGTGATATTTAGTGGCTAATTCACTCTCTGGTTGGATTCCGCCCCAATAACCGGCAATCGTATGCCATACTCCTACTGAATTCACAGCATAATGGTCTTTTAATTTCTGAGTCACACTCGAAAGTCCCTGAGGGAACTTATTTTTATCAGCTTCAAAGGACTTTAACCGATCATTTTCAACATCAAGCCAGCCATCATCGATCATCACCCATTTTACTGGCAGGTGCTTTTCTTTTAACTCGTCCATCTTTTCTAGTAAGCCCTTCTCATTCACCTCATGATAAAAGGCATCCCAGCTACACCATCCTAAATAATCCAGGGTCTTAGGATAACGCTTCCTTTTTCGCGGTAAAGTCGGAAACCCAAGATGTTCAATTATTGAGGTGACGACGCTCTCTGATAAAGCAAAAGGATCCTTTCCTTTACCAAGAGCAAAGGCGAGAGTCTCACAGCGATCATAACCCCCAGCATATGAAGAAAGTCTAATGTCAAATCCTTGATCTGCCCCCACTAGCCTTGTGGTATATTCCTGATCTGTCACCGGTAAAAGGTAATAATAGCCACTATCTGTTTGCCACAATAAGGATTGGGTTCGTTCAGGGAGCGTTGATAGTTCCTTTGAAAAATAAGGTCGTGTCCACCAGTCCTTATGCTGATAATTTGCTAATAATCCCTTCATATGACCTAAACTTCTGACATTCATGATAATACTTTCCTCGGGGGCTAAATAATGATGTCGGCTCTGAACTCTTTCATTCGATAGCGTCAATTCCACATAACCAAGTGTTATATTTTCATACTCTTTAAGTCTTAATATCAAAGCCACTTTTTGATTTGGGTCACTAAAGTGATGATTGAATTCACTATATTCTCCATAAGCATCATGTTCATAGCTCTCTATTACATGACTATAGTCCAGATGTATTGTCTCTTGATTGTCCAACTTGACAGATAAGTTGATAGCCTTAAGAATTTCTTCTCCCGCAAGCATAAGATGAACAGAATTGGCTTGATTTAACGATGTCATTTGATGTCCTCCTAAGTCGATTGATTTAAGTTTTAAAAATAACTTGAGATAAAAGCCATTAGGACCTCTGGTAAACTAACTTGCCGCCTACCATCGTCCAAATCACTTCAAAATCCTCATTCATAAGAACTAAATCAGCATCTGCGCCTGATTCAATCCTCCCTTTATCTACTAATCCCAAAAGCTTGGCTGGAGTTTCTGTAGCCATCATGATTGCATCTGGAAAGGCAACACCGGCTTCGACAGTCTTCCTTAAGGCTTCATTCATGGTGACGGTACTAGAGGCCAGTGTCCCATCGGCTAATGTCGCAACCCCTTGTGAAACATTGACCTGATGCCCCCCAAACAAATAAGTCCCATCCCCCATGCCCATCGCTTGAAGAGCATCGGTAATTAACACCATATGATCCGGACCTTTTTCTCGATATAAGAGACGGACCATTGCCGGATGAAGATGGATGCCATCAACAATTGCTTGGACACTTACACGCTCATCCTCGAATGCCGCCAATATAATCCCTGGTTCCCGATGATGGATGGGGCGCATGCCATTACAACAATGGGTGACGTGGGTGGCACCGACTTGAAAAGCTTGTAGGGCTTCTTCATAAGTAGCATCAGAATGGGCAACGGCAGCAATAATCTCTTTTTCCTTTAGGTATTTGGTCAGTGCCAGTCCACCAGGAAGTTCCGGGGCTAAAGTCACCATCCGAACGAGCGAACCGGCTTTCTCTAAAATCAATTGCATCTCATCTAAATCTGGATGGCGTAAAAACCGTTCATTTTGCATGCCCTTCCGCTTTTCATTCAAATAAGGACCTTCAATATGGATACCTGCAATTAATGCTCCGGGCTCTTGATCCACAACCTGTGCAACATTAGAAATCATTTTCAGAAGATCCTCTAAAGAAGAGGAAACCGAGGTTGCTAGAAAAGAGGTACAGCCTGTTTGAGCACAAACTCTCGATACGGTTTCTATACTTTCAATCGTCCCATCCATCATGTCACGACCCTCAGCGCCATGAATGTGGACATCGATCATTCCTGGGATAAGAAGCTGACCCATCCCGTCAATCACTCGGTCAGCTCGTGAGATAAGCTCAGCCTCATTTGAGCCCACCTCTAAAATTTGCCCCTCTCGAATGAGTAAACACCCCAGCTTCGGTCCTGTTTTATCGATCAATCGAATATTACGAATTAAAGTAGATACCATAAACTTTCCCCCATCAGTTAAACCCCTTTTTGAAATCGCTTATATTTTCATTTTAAATTATAGACAATAATATCACACTATTACATCAAACAGATAATTTCATATTTTTACATTTTCTTAAATTCGACATTTTTGGGGGCAAAGTCTAGCAATTCTTTTTGGGTGGATGGCTTGCTCTTTTGTTAGTTTCAGCCTTTTTTTTGGTCCTTTTGAGAATAGAGGGATTTTTTCGGGCGATGACCTGCCTCGTTTGCCAGTACAGCTCTTTTTATGAGTACTTACTGTCATCCAAGTTAAAGTGAATGGAAAAAAAGAGAATGACCTATTAAAAAGTCATTCTCACATAAGTTATTAGCGATACTTTATCTTGGCCCTCTTCTTCGAGAAGTTCCCGATCTTCTAGAACGGCCGCTTGAACGACCTTGAGTAGGGTTCCGTCTATCGGATTCCGCTGAACCGCCACGGCGCCCCCCACCGCTACGCTTGGATTGGGAGCCACTGTCTCGTCTGCGCTTGCCTTCGGTTTGTCCTGATTTTGTCCGTGCTTTTTTATGACGAACAACACCCTTTGATTGAGGTGATTGTGATTTCGTTGACTCTTCTTTTTGATTAGAAGGCATGACTTCCTCTAAAGACTTCCGCTTAATAGGAGATTTTATGCCTTTTTCAATCTGTTTTAAATAAAAAGTGTCTCTTGAAGTAACGAAAGTCATAGCGATGCCTGTGCCTCCAGCTCGCCCTGTACGTCCGATACGATGAATGTAGCTTTCAGTATCATGCGGAATATCGTAGTTAAAAACATGAGTGACCCCTTCGACATCTAAGCCTCGAGCAGCCACATCAGTCGCTACTAATAGTTGAATTTTAGCCTGCCGGAACCGTTCCATCACTTGTTCACGTTTAGATTGTGACAGATCGCCATGTAATTCGTCCGTCTCATAACCCAAAGCTTTTAACGCTTCATTTAGCTTACTTGCTCTGCGCTTCGTTCGACAAAATATAATAGCAAGGAACGGACGATAAAGGTCAATAAACTTGCAGAGCGTTTCTTGTTTGGCACGATCAGTGGTTTCGACAATATATTGTTTCACCTCATCAAGGGTCACATTGGTACCACGCACATGAATCTGCTCTGGTTTTTTCATATAACGCCGAGCCAAATCTTGGACTTGGCCTGGCATCGTTGCTGAGAATAAAAGTGTTTGCCGCTTCGTAGGAGTCCTGCTTATGATTTCTTCAACTTCGCTTAAAAAGCCAATATGTAACATCTGATCCGCTTCATCTAATACAAGATAAGACAAATTAGAGAGCTTCAGGGTTCCCCGATCTAAATGATCAATGAGTCGCCCAGGTGTTCCAATAACGATATGGACCTTGCCTTTTAATTTCTTCACTTGTCGCTCAACATCTTGACCACCATAAGCCGCTAATACATGGATGTCTTCACGGTCAGCGATCATCCGTTTGACTTCCGTTGTAATTTGTAAGGCTAATTCTCTCGTCGGAGCAATGATCAGTGCTTGAGGATGGGTAGGCTCTGGGTTTAACCTCTCTAGGATTGGTAAAATAAATGCGAGTGTCTTCCCCGTTCCTGTTTGTGCTTGTGCAATGACATCCTGACCCTTTAAAATGAGCGGAATCGCCTTTTCCTGAATAGGTGTAGGTTGTCCAATCCCATTGGTTTTTAGGACTTTTTGAATCGCACGATTTAAGCCAAGCTGCGAAAAACTTTGCACGATGCTGTCCCTCCTTTTCTTGTGTTAATCTTGTTTTTCCTGTTGCTTTAAGTAAGTCCATCCCTCTTCTTGATAGACAGTACCCTGTTTCATTAAACGACCCAACGCCCGCTTAAATGCCGCCTTACTCATTTTAAATTGCCTTTGAATAATATCGGGTCCGCTTTTATCCCAATAAGGCATCGCCCCGCCTCGGTTTTGCAAATAAGACAAAAGCTTCTCAGCATCGGTATCCATTGCCTCATGGGCCCTTTTCTTAAGGGAGAGGTTCACGGTTCCGTCAGCCTTAACCTCAATAATCCGCCCCTCGATACGTTGCCCCAGCCGCAAAACGCCTTGACGCTCCGTTTCATGGTTAAAGCCCATAAAGCCTTCATCCGTAAAGATAGCCGTTCCTTCGCTTAGTAAATGATAAACGGTCCCTTGTACATTTTGATTAAAATTTTCTGCAGTCGCTTCAATGGCCTGTTCTTGAATCACATCAAAGGTTGCCCTTTTCGCAAACAATCGCCCTTTCTTATCGACCTCTAATTGGCAATATAACCGATCGCCTTTATTTGGCCATAATTCGATGTCTTCAGGAAGATCATCCTTCGACACAAGAACATCTTTTTTAGTACCAATGGAAACGAACGCACCATAACGTCGATGGGTTTCAACAACGTCTAACCAGTCATATTGATCGATGGCGAGCTTAGGAATCGTTAAGGTCGCTGCTAATCTTCCTTCATGATCTGTGTAAAGAAATACCGTTTGCTGTTCCTCTATAGTGATGTCATGCCCCTTGGGAATCTCACTATGATGAAGAAGCACGTCGTCTTCGCCATCGGATAAATAGAAACCAAAGGGCGCTTCCCTTTCCACGTTAAGCGTAAAGACCTTTCCGGCCTGTAATGCGCACATATAATCACTCTCTCTTTAAGGTAACTCTTTTAAAATTAATATCGTCCCCATATTGACGTATTATACCATGACCACTTCAGGGAAACCTGAAAATATTTATTACACACTTGATGCGGCGGGGAATCCTAATCAAAAGCAAAACTAACAAAAGAGCGCTGCCCACTACAAAAGATGCAACTGACTCACAAATGACATTCGCGACTCACAAATGACCGCCACTAAGTATAAATCGCAAGCTGGGGCCCGCGGAAAGCGAGCAATCTGGAGTGGAGATCAACCCTCTCTACCTTATTAGCATTCCAAAAAAATGTATTTTTTCAATAAAAAAGAGAACGGCATGAAAGCCGCTCCCCTTTTACATTAATAAATCCTCTTTTAAAGAGTGATATTTA
Organism: Pullulanibacillus pueri; assembly: GCF_014639255.1. Classification (GTDB taxonomy): domain Bacteria; phylum Bacillota; class Bacilli; order Bacillales; family Sporolactobacillaceae; genus Pullulanibacillus; species Pullulanibacillus pueri. Next base: position 42,998 of record NZ_BMFV01000023.1, on the reverse strand, counting down.
TCCACAATGAGTTGTGTTAGATCAGAATCTTTATCCAGCTTTGTATACCTTGTAATTGTGGCTTCAAGTCCCTCATTTTTTATGCTTTCCTGTAATTCTACGGCTTCTTCATCTTTTTCATAATCAAAAAGCAGTGCAGCAGCAATCCCTTTCGCTAAAAAGGCAGGCTCCTTGCCTACGCGTTCTTGATATTGCTTTGCAGGACTAATCAATCGGTCGTTAGGTCCTAGTTTACGGATCGGAGAACGTCCTACCCTTGTCACCTCATCTGAAATATGAGCATTCGTGAACCGGGCCAAAATTTTGTGAATGTATGCCTTATGAACCTCTGGCTTAAAACCGTACTTCTCAATAAGAACGGCCCCAGTTTCCTCAAGTGCCTGTTCCACCAACATCCTGATCTTCTCATTTTTCATCGCTTCATCTATCGTCTTAATCCCAGAGAAATATCCTAGGTACGCGGTAATGGCATGTCCAGTGTTGACAGTGAATAATTTCCTCTCAATGTACGGATTTAGATCATCGACATAGGTAATGCCTTTTACCGGTGGCTTTTCGCCTACAATTTTTGACTGATCAACCGCCCATTCATAGAAAGGTTCTACTTTGACCATCAGCTTATCTTCATTTTTTTGATTGGGTACAATGCGATCAACGGCCGCGTCTGGAAAACCATACTGACGGTCAAAAGCTTGTTTCTCCTCATCAGTTATTTTTTCATACACTTTTTCTTTTAATAATGTGCTTCCACCGATCATATTCTCACATGCAATAATGTTTAGGGGCTCGTTATTTTCTGAAAGTCTTTTCTTGAGACCTTCAGAAATCAATCCGGAAATAAGGGGAAGGATAGTTGGCCCTACAGCAGCCGTAACGAGATCCGCCTTGACGATTGCGTCAACCACCTTTTCAGGGTCTGTTTGACTATTGATGGCCGTGACATCTTTGATGATGTTTTCTTCCTGAGAATCATCTGCTAAAACCACTCGGTATTGTTGCTTTTCATTGATTAAATCAACGATTTCTGCATTAACATCAACAAAACATGTACGATACCCCGAGTGATACAATAGATTACCGATAAAACCTCTCCCGATATTCCCCGCACCAAAATGGACCGCTAACATCCTTATTCAACCCCTTCAAATAATGCTAAAATTTCCTCTTTCGATTTAGCCTTCACTATTTTTTCCACATTTTCTTCCTCTGAACAAACAATTGCAATGTTAGAAAGAATATCAAGATGTTCATTGCCTTTACCCGCAATTCCGAAAAGAACTTTAACCGTATTCCCGCTTCCAAAATCAACACCTTCTGGCACTTGAACAACCGAAATCCCCGATGCCTTCACTTCGCTCTTTGAATCCTCAGTCCCATGGGGGATAGCGACATAATTCCCCATGTAAGTGGAAGTTAACTCTTCTCTTTCCAGCATTTTATCAATGTAAGAAGGCTCAACATACCCTCTATCGACAAGGACCTGCCCCGTTAATCGAATCGCACTTTCCTTGTCGGTAACCTGTTCATTTAATAAAATATTTTCTGCTGTTAAAATTGAAGTCATTATGCATTCCTCGTTTCTGCGATTTTTTCCAAAAAGAACTGCTCAAATTTTGTGGCCATATAGGATAAAATAGGCTCTTTTTCTTGTGAAGCAAATAATGTCATACTAGTATTATTCTCAATGATTAAAGAACTAATGAAGCTGAGAACTTCCATTTCTTGTGGAGGAGCCAACTCAGGGGCTAATAATAAGAGCAGCTGATCAACGTCAAGCCAAGAGTCATCCATTGCCTTTATCTTTAGTGGTGTCGGTAAAACATTTATAGTAAAAACGGGCTGCTTCACGTCAGAGCTCCTTGAATGAAAAAGCGCCAATCTTGTATTAGGAATCCCTAATCCTCCAAGTTTTTCACGCATCAATAATGACGTCACAACTTTTTCTACATCCTCTATGGAGCCATCGTCAACTAATCCTTCACACACCTCTAAAAGAGCCGCTTCTATCGTCGACGCCTCCTTAACAGTCTTCACCTTAAAGCCCTGCAATATGGCCAAAATCGATTGTGTGTAGTGATTGATTTTGGTTAACCCCTCTACAACAGCACTTACCCTTTTCTTTTGAAAGGGAGGTAAGGGTTTTGGCCATGTCTCACTATAGATATTAGACTTTCCTTTGATAAAATCCTTAATCTGTTTAATTTCATTTTCAGTCAACATCGGGCTCACTAATATATAGTGGTCTGAAAGATTAGGTAGCCTGATTGTTGAAAGGACCAAATCAAAATCAGAAGTGTTAATGTCTTCCAATTCAAATAAAGACACATTTTTAATCGCTTTTATTTCTGGAATTTCTTGTGTCAATCGCGTGCTTAAGATTTTTGAGGTCCCTATCCCAGTGGAGCAAATGACTAACGCACTGAAATTTCCCATTTGCTTATGATTCATTAAAGCAGAACCAAAATGCAAAACTAAGAAAGCTATTTCTTCATCTGGAATGCTCAGCTCCGGGAAAACAATACCCGCCTTTTTCTTTATCACCGCAAATAATTCTGCATAATCTTTTTTAATCCTTTCATATAAAGGATTATGTATCCGCATTCGTTGTTTAATCCTGTGAAGCGCGGGTGTAAGGTGAACAACAAGCCCTTGAAAAAGGGAGTAGTGAGACGTTAAATCAACATCCAGCGCCTGGCCAACATGTTCAATGAGCTGCTTTGCCTTATTGGCAATTTCCATATAGGGACTTTCAAACGCATACTCATTTTCGTATCTTAACTTTGCGCCTTGCAAATGCATAGTAATGTAGCCTATTTCCGCCTCCGGAATCTCAATATCAAACACTGTTTCAATTCTCTCAATCATCTTATGGGCTATTTTATATTCCGAGGTCAATTTTAGGCTTTCTAAAGTTGCCGGATCCATGACAATATTTTCACCTTGCAAAATCCGTTCAATCGCTAATGACAAATGGACCACTAAGCCAATAAAGGCACTGTCGGCGATAAAATAATCGAGTTCACTGTTAATTTCATCAACAATTTTCTCAACAATAATAAGCTTTTCCTTTTCAACTAAGCCCAACAACTTCTCAGAAAGCGTATCCGTGTAATGACTCTCTTTATTTTGAATGTTTTTTCTAACTAAAGAGAGAAATTCGCCTTCGTCTAGATTCTGAGCAATGATATCGCTCATAGCCTTGCGCTTAGCATCTTCTGTTCCCTTGAGCTCAATCCCATAGCCTCTTTTTTTAATTAAAGTGAGATGATACGCTTTCAAACGTTGGTCCAACTTGTTTAAGTCATTACTAATGGTCACAATCGTGACATTTAACTCATTGGCAAGAGCAATAATTTTCATCGGTTCGACAGCCTCTAATAAGTGGCACAAAATAATAGTTTGCCGTTCCTCAGGTGTATAGTCATTGTGTGTCTGCCTATAAAGGGTTAATTTTAATGCCTCAATATCAGAAGACTTACCGTTAATCCTGATACCGACTCCTGCCTTTTTGATTAAGCTTAAATGATGCGCTTTTAATATCTCTTCTATCCCTTTGAGATCCCTATGAACCGTTCGCTCACTAATGTTGATTTGCTCGGCAAGACTTTTTATAGTGATATCGGCATCAACTGATAACAATATCTCTAGTATCACTCTTTCGCGTGCAGTGATGTACATGACAACCACCCCGTTAGGAATATCACTCATTTTATCTGCTCAAAGATAATGACATGATTTTAAAATATACTCCTACCTGCTTATTTTATTTCCCCTTACTTATAAAAAACAACACTTAAAAATGCTAATTTAGGCATTTCACTTGTTGACACAATTTTATATTAAAAGAGCCTGAGATAAAAGTATATAAGACAAAGGAAAAACCGAATGATTTTGAAAATCATTCGGTTTTTCTTTGTACGTAAGGTCGCTCCATCAAAACACTTCGTTTTCCGCGGGCACGGCCTCAGCTCGTGCTATTCCCGTAGGAGTCTACGTATTTTGACTAGCTACGTCATGACACTTACTCATATTTATACATATAATTGTTCGTCTTTGGACTTAACTTATTTCTTCGTTATGTCCGCGACTCCTTGTTTATGTTATTTAAGCTTTTCAATGAGCTCATCATATTTTGGACTGCCTAAGAAATTATCGACGGACACATGGGTCGCATTTGGTAACTTCACTTTGGCACGATCCGTTAAATCTCTATGGGTAACAACAATATCTGCATCAGAAGGCAGATTATTAATCGATGTATTGGATACCTCGATATCTAACCCGGCAGCTTTTACCTTTTTCCTCAAAATAGAGGCTCCCATCGCACTAGAACCCATACCGGCATCACAAGCAAAGATAATTTTGTGTACATTGTCGTAATGATCTTCATCAGCGGAAGCTTCTGGTATCTCTTCCGTAAGCTCGCCTTCACCTTTCAGATCAGCGATGAGCTCATCATACTTAGGACTCCCTAAGAAGTTCTCAACAGAGATATGTGTTGCCTCAGGTAACTTCACTTTGGCACGGTCTGTTAAATCTTTATGGGTGACAACCACATCAGCATCAGAAGGTAAATTATTGATCGATGTGTTCGTCACCTCGATATCTAGACCTGCTTCCTTTACCTTTTTCCTTAAGATGGAGGCTCCCATCGCACTAGAACCCATACCGGCATCACAGGCAAAAACAATTTTATCAACATTTTCAGCAGTAAGAGCGGTTGTCTTTTGAGTACCACCCGTGAGGCTTGAAGCCACACTGCTTTTCTTCCCTTTCATTTGTTCCATTTTTTCCGTCGCAGCCGAAAGGTCATCGGATTCACCTTTGTCTTTACTTGTTTTAATGATAAGTGAGCTCAAAATAAAGGAAACAGCGGCAGCAACTAAGACCCCGGCTATCACGCCAATGTAGTTCATGACCCCTCTTGGTGTCATCGCCAAGAGTGCAAAGATACTTCCTGGTGAAGCGGCGGCTGTTAACCCTGCATTAAAGAGAGAGAAGGTGAGCGTCCCGCACACACCACCAGCCATGACTGCAAAAATAAGCATAGGTTTCATTAACACATATGGGAAATAAATCTCATGGATACCACCAAGGAATTGAATGATGATGGCACCTGGTGCTGATTGTTTAGCAGAGCCTTTAGCAAATGCCCAATAAGCAAGAAGCATTCCTAATCCGGGACCTGGATTAGATTCAAGTAAGAACAGGATCGATTTACCAACATCTTTCGATTGATCGACACCCAGCGGGACTAAAATCCCGTTCCCAATGGCATTGTTTAAAAACAGAACCTTAGCCGGTTCAATAAAAATATTGGCTAAAGGAATCAAATGGTGATGAACTAAAAAGTCAACCCCATCCGCTAAGACATTACTTAACCCTTGCACCGCAGGACCAATTAAAAAATAAGCAATAATCGCCAAAGCCCCACCTAAAATACCAGCTGAAAAGTTATTGACAAGCATTTCAAAACCTTGGGGAATGCGATCCTTAAACAATTTGTTATCAACTTGCTTAATGAGATAACCACCCAAAGGACCCATAATCATAGCTCCTAAGAACATGGGAACGTCGGAACCAACGATAACCCCCATGGTGGCCACCGCACCAACAACTCCCCCCCGAACATCGTGAACAATTTTACCGCCTGTATACCCGATAAGTAGTGGCAATAAATACTTAATCATTGGATCAACAAGCTCGGCTAGATGTTTATTAGGAATCCATCCAGTCGGGATAAAAAAGGCTGTAATAAGCCCCCAGGCAATAAATGCACCAATATTGGGCATAATCATACCGCTTAAAAAACTACCGAAGCGCTGAATCTTAACTCTTACCGAACCTGAGTTAGAAGCATTTTCACTAACCGTTGTCATATGAGGTTGACCTCCTTGTTTTTAAAACGTTTTCATATTATGGAATGCGATAGTTTTTATCTTTCACTATCTAAAGTGTAATATTCAGGTCCCTGTATCCTACATTATAAAAAGGACTTAAGCACTAGACAATAAAATCTAAGTCGTGATTTGTCAAACACATTGTTGTCATTATTTAAGTTATGAAACATCAGATCATTATAAAAATTTAGACTTATAAGCGAACCATAACCATGGATTTAATCACCAATGATTCCTACAAAGCTAAAGCTCTGTCTGACCCTTAAGCAAATCTTTAATCTTCTCTTACCCTTTCCCTTGCCAAAAGGCGTTTAAACGTTTACCGACATTTTTTGCGACTCTAATCCTCTAAATGAAACTGAGGCTGAAGCAATGGAAAGGTAAATACCCTGTTATACTCCAACACCATCGCCTGTTTCAGTCCAAATAAACCCGCTTACTCCGTAAGTCTGTATTTATATTACCCGGGTAATAAATTCTCCTCTTTCCGACAAAATTCTTGAGACTCTGGGACAATGAACCTGTCCCTTCGTCCCTAAAATAACCTTTATACAGGATAAGTGTCCGTTTCAAAATATGGCTTAGCGGCATGTAATAATGTATAAGTGTTCAGGAGGTGATTTAATGTTCGGGCCTCATCCCGTTTGTTGTCCACCACAACAAATTGTTAGAGACTTTTATACCCCCAGGGTCGTTCCTTTTATTCATCCTGTGGAAATCATTAACCGTCAAAACATCGTGAATATTCCTCGACATATCTATCAACCTTATGTGAGAAATGTCGTTGTCGACCCAGGGTACCCTGATCGCTGTTGTTAAGAAGGAGAGCCACGCTTAAGCGTGGCTCTATCTTTTTATCAATTTGACAACTCATGGTGATTTGATTACTATCTAATTAGACAATCATTAAATTAGTAGGGGGTAAACATGCAGTTAGAGAAACTTGTTCATTTTCACAAGATAATGGGAGACCCTACGCGAATTAAAATTCTTGCTTTATTAAGCCATGGACCGCTACACGGGCAAGCCATTGCTGGAAAATTAGGTAAGACAGCCCCAACAATAACCCATCACATGACAAAGCTAAGAGAAATTAATGCCATCCGAGAGCGTCGTGAGAAAAACACCATTTATTTCGAGTTAAATCTAGACAGTTTAAGAGGACAGACTACCGCTTTATTGACACTCATTCAAGGAAAGGAAAGAGAGATGGAATCCATGACATTGACCGCTGAAAAACTTGCTGTTGTTCGGAACTTTTTAGACAAAGAAGGCCGATTAAAAAATATTCCCGCACAGAAGAAGAAAAAGCTCATGGTGCTTGAATACCTTGTGCAAGGCTTAGAATTAGGGAAAAGGTATCCGGAGAGAGAACTGAATGAGTATCTGAAGCAGTATCACGAAGACTTTGCCACCCTCCGGCGCGAATTCATTATGCACCAATTCATGTATCGAGAAAACGGGATCTATGAGCTCAACCCACCTGAAATGTGGGACAATAAACCTGTCCCTTCGTCCCACTAAACATGGTATGATGACAGTAACTGAACTTAAGGGAGTGGAGAAAGGTGAAGGAAGAAATCATTGAAAGATTTACCTCTTATGTAAAAGTGGATACACAATCAAATGAAGAGAGTGAAACCTGTCCTTCAACACCAGGCCAACTGGTCCTTGGCAATCAATTAGTAGAGGAACTTAAAGCCATTGGAATGACGGACGTAACAATAGATGACAATGGTTACGTTATGGCGACGCTACCATCCAATACGAGTAAAGAGGTTCCTACCATTGGATTTTTGGCTCACATGGACACAGCAACTGACTTTACAGGAGCGGGCGTGAACCCTCAATTGGTGGCCAACTATGATGGCGAGGCTCTTGTTTTAAATGAAGCCTTACATATTATCCTCTCCCCTGAGCATTTCCCGGAGCTTAAAGGGTATAAAGGGCATACGTTAATCACGACGGATGGAACGACTCTCCTTGGTGCTGATAACAAGGCAGGTATTGCTGAAATTATGACTGCCATGGCTTATTTAATTGCCCATCCAGAGATCAAACATGGTAGAATCCGTGTCGCTTTTACACCTGATGAAGAGATTGGGCGAGGCCCTCACAAATTTGATGTGGCAGCTTTCGATGCAGCCTATGCTTATACCGTAGATGGTGGACCACTTGGTGAATTAGAGTATGAAAGCTTTAATGCTGCGGCTGCAAAAATAACGATCAAAGGGCAAAACGTGCATCCCGGAACGGCCAAAAACAAGATGGTGAATGCCACAAAAATTGCGATGGAATTAAACAGTAAGCTTCCAGCCAAAGAGGCTCCAGAATACACAGAGGGCTATGAAGGGTTCTATCATCTCATTTCATTTAATGGCGATGTTGAACAAACTCAGCTATATTACATCATTCGTGACTTTGATAGAGAAAAGTTCGAGGCTAGAAAAGCAACATTGTCCTCCATCGTGAATGATCTAAAAAAGGTTTATGGCGACAATGCCCTTCATCTTGAACTGAAAGATCAATATTACAATATGCGTGAAAAAATTGAACCTGTTAAAGAAATTGTGGATATTGCCTATGAAGCGATGGAGCGCCTGGAGATTGAACCCAAGGTGTCACCTATCAGAGGCGGTACCGACGGCTCGCAATTATCTTACATGGGGCTTCCTACACCAAACATTTTCACAGGTGGCGAGAACTTCCATGGGAAATTTGAATACATTTCGGTAGATAATATGGTCAAAGCAACGAATGTGATCATCGAAATCAATAAATTAACCGAAGAAAAAGCCTAAGGCTTTTGAACGTTTGATTAAGAAGAGCTCATGATTGGGCTCTTCTCTATTTCTTTCGTTCCTGATTTACTTCTGTCAGATGATTTGATACTATTTTAATTATTTAGTAAGTAGAAAGGAAGATTCCCATGGTACTCAATACAGATCGTTCACTTGAAACGCAAGCCCCTCCTTTCCGTGCTGATCAGGTTGGCAGTTTACTAAGGTCAGAGCGAATAAAAGAAGCGCGTCTTCAATTAGCCTCTGGTGCGATTAGCCCCAAACAATTAAGACTCATAGAAGATACCGAAATAACACGCATTGTGGAAAGGCAAAAAGAGATTGGCTTGCAAGCTGTTACAGATGGCGAGTTTCGCCGAGCTTGGTGGCATTTTGATTTTCTTGAAGGTCTTGATGGTGTAGAAGCCTTTGAAGCAGAAGAGGGCCTCCACTTTAACGCCACAACCACCAAAGCCCGTGGCATTAAAGTGACTGGGAGAATTGATTTTACCGATCATCCTATGCTTGAAGATTTTAAGTTTTTATACAGCCTCGCTGGTTCTCATACAGCAAAAATGACGATTCCCAGTCCAAATATGCTTTATTTTAGAGCAGATCTTAAAGACATGCCTTATGATGACCAAGAAGAATTTTTCCATGATCTTTCTAAGGCTTATAAAAAAGCCATTAAAGCTTTTTATGACGCGGGTTGTCGGTATTTACAACTCGATGACACCGCTTGGGCTCACCTCTGCTCCGAAGAACAAAAGGAACAGCTCCGCGCGAAAGGGCTCGAGCCCGATAAAGTCCGTGCAACTTTCGCCCAGCTCATTAATGATGCAGTAGCTGATAAGCCCGGCGACATGAAAATTACCATGCACATTTGTCGTGGGAACTTCCGCTCAACCTTCATGTTTTCCGGTGGTTATGAACCTATTGCTGAGACGATTTTTGCAGATCTCAATATAGACGGGCTCTTTTTAGAATTTGATAATGATCGTTCGGGTGGATTTGAGCCTCTGCGTTTTGTAAAGCGCCCCGATCTTCAGATTGTCCTTGGGCTTATCACCTCTAAGTTCGGTGAGTTAGAAAATCCAGATGATGTGAAACGCCGTATTGATGAAGCCTCTAAGTTTGTGGGGCTCAATCAATTATGCCTCAGTCCACAATGTGGATTCGCCTCCACTGAAGAAGGCAATCTACTCACAGAAGAACAGCAATGGGATAAATTGCGCCATGTTATTGCTATTGCACAAGACGTCTGGAAGTAAGCCCATCATATACAGTAATACTCTCTGTTTTTGAAGAGCCTTTTATAGGTTAAAATAAATCCCCTCATGTGTGAGGGGATTTATTTTTTTGTGAACACAATGGTAACCTCTCTAAGAGTCATCTTCTCATTGACACCTTACCCTCTCTAGTTATACAATGTGTAAATACTTAAATGACATATGGATAATTACTCGTATAATCTTGGAAATACGGTCCAAAAGTTTCTACCAAACTACCGAAAATGGTTTGACTACGAGAAGCATTAGAGGTCTATGTCATTTTGCCCTCTCATGTTCTTCTCTATGCCAAAACCTGGAAAAACTAAGGTTTTATTTTTTTAGGCTGAGGAGATGACTTACACTGAATATGACAGCAGAACACCTCAAAAAAAGAATTGCAGTAGCAAACCAACAAATCCCTGCAGATCTCGTCATTAAGAACGGACGCATTATCGATGTGTTTAACCTCGAAATCATAACAGGGGACCTCGCAATTGCCGATGGCATGATTGTCGGAATAGGCGCGTTTGAAGGTCACCAGGTGATAGATGCAAAAAACCGCTATGTCAGCCCAGCTCTTATTGATGGACACGTGCACATCGAATCCTCTATGGTCACCCCTAGTGAATTTGCAAAAGTTGTTCTCCCACACGGGGTCACGACAGTTATAACGGATCCCCATGAAATTGCAAATGTATCAGGGATAGATGGCATTCGCTTCATGATGGAGGATGCTGAACATCTCTCCCTTAATGTTTACTTTATGCTCCCTTCCTGTGTCCCTGCGACCCCTTTTGAAAATTCTGGCTCAACCTTACTTGCGCATGACTTAGAAGCATTAATGACCCATGAAAAAGTTTTAGGGCTCGCTGAAGTTATGGACTATCCTTCACTTCGAAACGCTGAGAAACACATGATTGATAAATTTCTTTTAACGTTTAAAAATAATAAACAAATAGACGGTCATTTGGCTGGTTTAGAGACAAACGCTATCAATACGTATAGAACAAGCGGTGTTCTCACAGACCATGAATGCACCACAGTCGAAGAGGCTTTAGAGCGGTTAAGACGAGGCATGTACCTTTTAATTCGCGAAGGCTCCGTTGCCAAAGATTTAAACGCGTTACTTCCTGTAGTAACCTCTGCGAATGCCCGTCGCTGTCTGTTTTGCACAGATGACAAACACTTAGATGATCTTATCCAAGAAGGCAGCATCGACCATAATATCCGGTTAGCCATTCGTTATGGGCTCGATCCACTTTTAGCGATTCAGATGGGGTCCCTTAATGCTGCTGAATGTTATGGATTAAAAGATAAAGGGGCACTTGCTCCAGGGTATTCTGCTGATTTTCTTTTGATTGACGACCTTGCATCCATGACGATTTCTGAAGTGTATAAAAATGGGGAATGCATTGCGCAAAATGGCACTTTTATTGAAAAAGAAGACAAGAAGCCAACCCCACCCCCTCATCTTATGTCTTCTGTGACTATTCCCACCATGAATGAGGATGATCTGCGCATTTTAATTGGAGAAACAAAGCAAGCACATATTATCGAAATCATACCGAACCAATTAAACACGATTAAGCTTCAAGAAGAGGTTACTGTTTCCGAAGGGCATTTTGTTCCTTCCCTGACACAGGATCAATTAAAAATTGCCGTCGTTGAGCGTCATCATCATACAGGGAATATCGGATTAGGTATTGTTAAAGGCTTTGGCTTACAGCGCGGTGCTATCGCAACAACCATTGCCCATGATTCCCACAACATTGTATGTACAGGAACGAATGATCAGGATATGCTTGTAGCCATTCAAACACTCCAAGATATTGGCGGTGGACTTGTGATTAGTCAAGAAGGGAAAGTGGTCTCTGCCCTTCCCCTTCCCATTGCTGGACTCATGACAAACTGGCCTCATCTCTCTGTGAATGATGCATTAAAAGATATCTCCGTCGCTTTAAAAGCACTCGGTTTCAAAGGTAAATTTAATCCCTTCTTAACACTTTCGTTTCTGACTCTACCCGTTATTCCGGCTTTAAAGCTGACCGATCTCGGCCTTTTTGATGTTGAACAAGCCCGTCATATTCCCGTCCAAGTTTAAACATTAGTTTTTTCATGTCGGTGTCTAAAGATCACTTTATAACAAATAAAAATAACCACAATCATTCCGAGACTGATTAATAACCCGATGCGTTCATTTGCATGAAAGAGCGCTCCTGATATTGCGAGTAAGATAAAGACAATGCCTGCAATGGACGTTATCGGGTAACCAAAGGCTTTAAAGGTCCCTTTATTCTTGCTGTAACTCGGATGGAGCTTGAGATGTGACGCTAGAATGATCACCCAATTTAAAATCAACATGACGCCGGCTGCTGTCGTAATATATTCATATACCGTATTGGGGAGTAAGAAGGAAAAAACAATGGAAACAGCTAATCCTGCTGCCGTCAGTAACAAAGCCTTCCAAGCAACACCACGGCTATTTTTATCTTTCAATGCTTTAGGGGCATCACCGCTTTTGGCCAAAGAAACCATGACATGACTGATTGAAAAGAGTGCCCCCACCATGGTTGAAAAGGCAGCACTAATGATGATGATATTAAATATTGAATCCATATAGGGAATGTGAAAAGCGGATAACGCTGTTACAAAAGGACTTTCAGATTCATCAATCTCTGTCCAACTCACCATATTCAAGACAAAAAATAAAGAAAATAAATACATAGCCACAAGGGTAATAATTAAACCCACACCGGCCTTCGGGATATCTTTTTTACTTTTTAATTCAGAAGAGGCAATCCCAACCACAACAATCCCACCAAAAGTAAAAAAAATAAAAATAAGCGCTGACCACAAACCTTTCATTCCATTAGGAAACATGTTACCCAGTACCGTGTGGTGAGAAGTAATAACATCCTTATCATGAATGACCCCAAATAAGACAAGGGCTCCAAATAAAATAAAAATCACTAAAGTCGCGATCTTAACGACCGCAAAAAGCGATTCAATCTTTCCAAAATTGCTCACACCTAAAAAGTTGATCCCAAATCCTAAAATGGCAAAAAGGATGGAGAATATCCACAGCGGGACATGAGGAAACCAAAATTGCATAAAGGTTGAAAGAGCGACAATTTCACTGGACATAATTAATAAACCAGAAAGCCAATACATCCAACCAGAGGTAAAGCCCATTGAACGTCCATAGGCCTTACTGGCATAAGCCCGAAATGAGCCAGGCTCCGGATCATTCACACTCATTTCACCTAAAGCATTAAAAACGAAAAAGGTCGTTAACCCAGCAATTAAATAACCGATTAAAATTGAAGGGCCTGCTGTTTTAATGGATAGCCCTGTCCCGAGAAAAAAACCCGCACCCATAATAGAACCAATACCGATTAAGGAAAGCTGCCACCACTCTATGTATGATCCCTTCCCCTTTTTCTCTTGCTTTTCTTTATTATTTTTAACCATTTGTTTGACCACATGGTGATTATGCATAAAAAGTCCTCCTATAATCAGTTAGTTATAGGCTTTCCCACACGAAGAGGTAATATGAATGGTTGCATTAAAGCAAAAACGATGCAGCCGCCGCTTTTGAAAGTAAAAGGACACCCCATCAGGAGTGTCCTTTCTATGATCTACCGCGCGCTTCGATTGTCACAGTGCCTTTATTCAATAGCTTTCAAAAAGCTTTGTCCATGCTTTGGCATGGGAACATTAAAATTATCCGCTATGGTTGCCCCAATATCAGCAAAGGTCTGCCGGATCTCAAGGGATCTTCCTTCAGTAATTTTATTATGATAAATGATTAACGGGACAAACTCTCGAGTATGATCTGTCCCATGATGAACAGGGTCATTGCCATGATCAGCAGTGATAAGAAGCAAATCATCCTCTTCTAATAATGCTAAAACTTCCGGCAGGCGAGCATCAAAAGCTTCTAACGCCCGTCCATAGCCAATAGGATCCCGGCGATGCCCATATTTTGCATCAAAGTCCACAAGATTAAGGAAACTTATCCCTGTAAAATCCTCTGATAGTGTGCCAATGAATTTATCCATTCCATCCATATTGGATTGTGTCCGGATGGAACGAGTGACCCCTTCTTCATCATAAATATCTGAAATTTTCCCAAGGGCGATGACATCGTATTGATGATCTTTTAATTCATTCATGACCGTTCTCCCAAAAGGCTTTAAGGCATAATCGTGTCGGTTAGGTGTGCGCTCAAAGTGACCTGGAGTCCCTATAAAAGGACGGGCAATCACACGTCCGATCATGTACTTGTCATTTTTCGTTAAAGCGCGTACCGTTTCACAAATCTTATAAAGCTCCTCTAATGGTACAATCTCCTCGTGAGCACAAATTTGTAGAACAGAATCCGCCGAGGTATAAACAATCAGTGCTCCCGATTTAAGGTGCTCTTCACCCAGCTCTTCAATAATTTCCGTTCCTGAGGCAGGCTTGTTTCCAATCACCTGTCTACCTGTCTCTTCCTCAATTGTCGCAATTAAATCTTGTGGAAAACCATCCGGGAATGTTTGAAAAGGTTGGCTGATGTTAAGCCCCATAATTTCCCAATGCCCGGTCATCGTATCCTTGCCATTGGAGGCCTCTTGCATTTTGGTGTAATGAGCCATCGGCTTCTGAGCTCTTTCAATCCCTTCTATTGAACGGATATTGCTGAGTCCTAGTTTCCCCATGTTCGGCATGTGAAGGCCACCCATGCGCTCAGCAATATGTCCAAGTGTATCAGCACCTCTATCGCCAAAGGCTTCTGCATCTGGTGCTGCACCGATTCCAACTGAATCCATCACAATTAAAAAAACCCGTTTATAACGATGTTGAACCATCCATGATCCACTCCTTGAATGCGTAAGTCGTAAGTCCTTACCTCTCCATCAGACATTCATTATACATTTGCCTTTATATTTCGTTTAGTTGTCAGACATCCTACATCTAAAAGCATTATAACAAACCCAAGGGTGTGTGTAAATGATGTCTAACCTGTAAACAGCTTATGCCTAAGAAAACTCGAGCTCGACTGAAAACCTTCATTTGGCAAGACACATCCCCCGCTATGAGCAACCACCCTTTATACATTCTTACTTCTTGAAAAAACACACGAGAATTCAATGAGAATTTCGTGTGTTTCAGTATCATTGTATCGTTTGAACATTGCCTATTGGGGTCTTTTCCTTAAGACGTTAAAACTAAATTGATCAGATCGAAAATAATTAATAGAATAAAGAATCGGCTCGTCAGTTGTACTAAAATGAAGTTGTTTTAACACTAAAAAGGGGGTTTCTTTATCGCATTCCAATATCTTAGAGATCTCTTCATCGTACCCAGCCGTTGTAATATCTGCTGTAGCGTAACCAATGTTGACGTCGGTTTCCTGCTCCAAGAAATTAAAAAGCGAGCCGCCTAATAAGTGCGATTCTTCCTTAAACAACTTTGCTGGCACCTTATCAATACAATAAACAAGTGGACGTTCATCTGCCGTTCGAACCCGTTTTACTAGCAAGACTCTTTCCTCATCTTGCAAATGCAGCTTCTGCTTATCTTCTTCAGTGGGATCCATATATTTAGATAATAAAACTTCTGTCCCTGGCCGTTTTCCCGCTGATTGAATCATTTCAGTAATGCTATGAAGTTCCTCAATACCACTCGAAAAGATAGGTTTATTATTAATGAACGTCCCTATACCATGTTTTCTTGAAATAATATTTTCTTCTTCCAACATCCGAAGCGCTTCTCTTAAAGTGGCTCGACTAACCCCAAGCTGCTTGGCATAGGCATTTTCCGATGGCAAACGATCTCCAGGATTCAGTGTTCCGTCCTTTATTTCTTGCTTAATCCTTTCCATAACTATGAGATAACGCGATTTTTGAAAATTCCCCAAAGACATAAAGGTCCTCCGCACATACTATTTTTATAATTATTTTACTCTTCCCAATCTACTTGTTCAATAGAGCATGAAGACCAACAATGATGATTTACATCACACGATCATAGATTAAAGTTGGTTTTTCTGCCTTGTCTTTAATAAGAATACTGCGCTTAATGAGGGATTGGACCTCAGCAATATCTTCACTATTCGAATGAATCGTTAGTAGTGATTCCCCTTTTTCTACTTTATCGCCAACCTTTTTATGAAGGACAATCCCCACCGCTAAATCAATTTCAGATTCCTTGGTTGCACGTCCAGCCCCTAGATGCATGGCAGCCACACCCATTGAATCGGCAATAATTTCCGCAACGACTCCTGTTTCTTCAGCAGGGAAATCAATGTGATAGCGGGCTTGGGGTAGTTTTGACGGATCCTCAACAATGGTAGGGTCACCACCTTGAGACTCAAGGAATCCCTTGAATTTTTCTAGTGCTTGTCCATTTTTTATCACTGCTCTTAATTTGTTCTCTGCATCCTCTAGAGAATCAGCCTTACCCGCAAGATAGACCATCTGACTGCCTAAAGTTAAGCAAAGCCTTTCTAAATCCTCTGGCCCCTGACCTTTTAATGTTTCAATCGCTTCCTTCACCTCTAAAGCATTACCAATCGCATATCCTAGAGGTTGGCTCATATCAGAAATAACAGCCATTGCCTTCCGGCCAACACTATTGCCAATGTTAACCATTGTCTCTGCCAGCAAACGGGCGTCTTCTACGTCTTTCATAAAAGCCCCTGCGCCTGTTTTGACATCTAATACAATGGCATCAGCGCCGGCTGCAATTTTTTTACTCATAATGGAGCTGGCAATCAGCGGAATGGAACTCACCGTTGCCGTGACATCACGCAGAGCATATAACTTTTTGTCCGCAGGGGTTAAATTCCCACTTTGACCGATCACCGCGATTTTATTTTTATTGACATTTTCGATGAATTCCTCTTTATCGAGCTCAACATGAAAACCTGCGACAGATTCCAGCTTGTCGATTGTTCCTCCTGTATGTCCAAGACCACGTCCAGACATTTTAGCTACCGGAACATCTAACGCCGCCACTAATGGTGCTAAGATCAGGGTTGTTGTGTCACCAACACCGCCTGTGGAATGTTTATCTACTTTCACACCTTCAATGGAAGATAAATCGATCGTTTCCCCTGAATGGACCATGGCCATCGTGAGCGTCGACACTTCTTCTGTTGTCATGCCTTGAAAATAAATCGCCATCGCTAATGCGCTCATTTGATAATCAGGAATACTCCCATTGGTATAACCTTCTATTATGAATTGAATCTCTTCTGTTGTGAGTGCTTTTCCGTCTCGTTTCTTTTCTATTAAATCAACTATTCTCATCGATAACACTCCTTATCTGAAATTACGTTGTCAGACATCCTACATATATAGATTAGACTATAATCCAATCAAGCGCAAGCCTAATGTAAACGTTACCGGATGAATAAGCCCTATCAATTGCTGGCTATTAATAATAGTATGATTAATATAAATCCTTATATACACTTGACTTAATACGTATTATTCTTTATAGTATGGAATCAAGGTCGGACATCCAACAACATGTTTAAATAGTCTTTATTTTGTAAGCGTTATTGCTTTTTAAAATATTTTTAACCATAAGTCAGACATCTTATTCTCTATAACTTTCTTCTTTTTGAAAGGGGTGCACACATGACAACTTATGCAAAATTAATTGATCACACATTGTTAAAGGCTGATGCTACCAAAGAACAGATTGTTCAAGTATGTAAAGAAGCCTCCCAATATGGCTTTGCTTCGGTCTGCATCAATCCTATCTGGGTAAAAACAGCTGCCGAATTACTAAAGGAATCTGATGTTCTCGTCTGTACTGTCATTGGCTTCCCATTGGGCGCAACAACATCAGCCACTAAAGCCTTTGAAACAAAAGAAGCTATACAAAATGGTGCTAACGAAGTAGATATGGTCATCAATATCGGGGCATTAAAAGCCCGGGATCTAGACAGGGTCAAAGAAGATATTCAGGCCGTTGTCACCGCTGCAAGTGGCCAAGCCCTCGTAAAAGTGATCATCGAGACCTGTCTTTTAACAGATGAAGACATTGTCCTCGCCTCAAAACTAGCCGTTGAAGCTGGGGCTGACTATGTCAAAACCTCGACAGGGTTCTCGACAGGTGGGGCAACGGTTGAAGCTGTGAAACTCATGAGGAAAACGGTGGGTCCAGATATAGGTGTGAAGGCCTCTGGAGGCGTTCGTTCCCAAGAGGATTTACTCGCAATGGTTGAAGCTGGGGCTAGTCGGATTGGGGCAAGCTCAGGTGTTCAGATTATCCAAGGTCTTCAATCTGACAGTCAATACTAAAGGCCTTCAAAAATTTATAGAGGAGCAAGAGATTCGAAAACCTAGCTTTCGGCAAGCCTTAATGACGAAAGCTAAGTTGCTCTATTAGTCTTCCGCAACGTGATAAAAATCTCTGACTTCCTCTATCTTTTACCCTTGTGTTGTAAGCGTTTGTAAGTATAATGCCACATAAATAGGAGAAGATAGTTTTATGAAATATTTAATATTCATTCTCGGACTTATTGTCGTTTTCGGTCTCGCCTTTATTGCGAGTAACAATCGAAAAAAAATTAAATATCGCCCCATTATAGTAATGATCATCCTTCAAGTGATTCTCGCCTTTCTATTACTGAATACCGGTGTAGGTGGCGCCCTTATTAAAGGGATTTCTGATGTTTTCGCTAAGTTATTGGATTACTCAGCTGAAGGCGTTGACTTTGTTTTCGGAGGGATTGCAAACAAAGGACAGGCACCGTTTTTCCTTACCGTCCTGCTTCCTATCGTTTTCATCTCCGTAATCATCGGGATATTGCAATACCTTAAGATTCTCCCTCTTATCATTAAATGGATCGGATGGGTCTTAAGTAAAGTCAGCGGTCTAGGAAAAATAGAGTCCTACAACGCGGTTGCCGCAGCCATGATCGGTCAATCAGAAGTCTTTATTTCTGTGAAAAAGCAGCTCGGTCATTTACCTAAAAACCGTTTGTATACCCTTTGTGCTTCAGCGATGTCGACGGTGTCCATGTCCATTGTTGGTTCTTATATGACGATGCTCGAACCTAAATATGTCGTTACGGCTATTGTTTTAAACTTATTCGGAGGTTTTATCATCTCCTCGATTATTAATCCTTACACTGTTAGTCCTGAAGAGGATATTCTTGACATTAATGGCGAAGAAGAAAGCGAAAAGCAATCCTTCTTTGAAATGCTTGGCGAATATATCATGGATGGATTTAAAGTCGCAATTGTTGTCGGCGCCATGCTCATTGGGTTTGTTGCCTTAATGGCCGCGATCAATAATATTGTGGATATGATTTTCGGTATCTCTTTCCAAGACATTTTGGGCTACATCTTCTCACCAGTTGCCTTTATCATGGGGATTCCTTGGGATGAATCTGTCAAAGCCGGAAGTATTATGGCGACTAAAATGGTCACGAATGAATTTGTTGCCATGCTCGACTTCTCTAAGATTACGGATCAATTCTCTGCACGCGCAGTCGGGATTGTCTCTGTCTTCCTCGTGTCCTTTGCTAACTTCTCCTCAATCGGAATCATTGCCGGAGCCGTTAAAGGCTTGAACGAGAAGCAAGGCAATACTGTGGCGCGCTTCGGTCTAAAACTTCTTTATGGCGCAACCTTGGTCAGTGTTTTATCAGGTACCATTGTTGGATTGATTTTATAAGAGTGAATACGTGAAAAATGTCACCCTATATCGGGTGGCATTTTTTCGCTTTATATTACTAAGCCTGCTCTCCTGCTGCTTCTGCCTGCACCTTCGTTTTCAAAACCCCGATAGGAAAAGCAAACAACGCCACTGTCGCCATACACGTTATTCCACCTGCCACGACGAGAATCCACATTACTGAAACACGTGTGGAAATGAACGTTAAACATAAACTTGCCATTAAACCTGAGCCTGCCTGCAAAGACGTTACGATTCCGATCACCCTTCCGAGCACTTCATGTGAATTGACGAGCATGAAATAAGTGGGAGCGGTGATATTTTGAAAGGACTGGACCAATCCTAATAAAAAGAGAGCCACAACCACCATCCAATAGTGGGAAGCAATGCCGAGCACAAGAGTGGAAAGCCCCATGATAAGAAAATTAAATAAGAACATTATGCCGTAGCCAAAACGAGCCACGATGCGTTTAATCAGCGCGCTACAAAATAATCCACCCATTATGCCACCAAGCATTTCCACAGCATAGGCAAATCCAAATTCAAAGGTATTCGCATGCAAGCGACTGACCAAAATCAGACTCAAAAAGGCCCCAATCGGAAGGGTTGTCGCCCCAATAATGGCAACCCCCCACGAGAGACGAGCAGTCAACCGATCATGATGAAGTGCTTGCCAGCCTTCTACCCATTCCTTTATCGAAGAGCGCTTGGCCTTTGACGTCTTGCTTTCCTCTGTTTTTACAGGCAGATGAATGCCCACTATACATAAAAGATCAAGAAAAAACGTACACGCATTGGCGACCGCAACACCCAACGGATGGATAATGATGAACAAAGCTGCCCCAAAAAAACGCCCGCCGAGTTTCAATGAACTTTGAATCGCGTGCAACATACCGATAATCTTTGAACGCTTCTCTGGTGATATAATCCGTGACGTTAGAGACAGACCCGCAACAGAATTCACCGTAGCGAACATCTCAAGCAGAAAAATGATCACAAGCAATTGTGGAATTGATTTAAAGGACCACATTAATCCCAAACAAAGAATAGCTTGAGCTAATCTAGCCATAATCATCACTTTTTTAGGTGAGCTTCGATCGGTAAATACACCGATCAATGTCGCGAACACGCTCGGAATCGTTAAAAGGAGTGTCGCCAGCGATAAATAGAAGGCTGCCTCCTTGACCTGAGAAAGATAGTACATTACCGCCGTACTAAAAAGACTATCTCCAGCTATCGAAAGTAGACCACCGGTAATCAATAGATTTTGGTTGTTTTTTTCCTTGTTCATGCCTCAATCCCCCTGTCTTTTTCACCCATTACCACCTCGCTCACAACACCTTTAAGAGAGCTAACGTCTAATCGTGTTATCTCTCGTAGCGTAACACGCTCACTACTCTATCGGGATTTAACATATGTTATGGAAATTAACATTTAAAAGTAGTAAGCTTAAGATAAATCAAGAAAATGGGGAGAGTTGATCGATGTCTTTTGGAAAAAAATTACGTGAATTACGTCTCGAACGTGGCCTATCACAAGCTGATTTAAGCGGTCCCGGTGTCTCAAGATCCCTTGTTAGTCAGCTCGAACGTGAACAAATTCGACCGACGCCACAAGCCATACAAACCCTCTCTGAAAAGTTAGGTGTCAGCTATGATTTTCTTCGTGATGCTGTTGTTCCGATAGAAAATACCTGTCAAGTGTTACTCAAACATGCATGGAAAGCCATAGAAAAAGGTGATATGGCGGATAGCTATGAGTTGTCTGATCAGGCCGTGAGTGTGGCGATGAGCATAGGAGATCGCGAATTAATCAGTCACGCACAGCTCATCCGTGGCTGGGCCTTGATGTTGAAAGGCGAACCGGCAAAGGCACTAAAGGATATCGCACAGGCTGAGAGTCACTTTATTAAACCGCAGTCCATCCCCTCTTTCCGTGTTTTACAATCGATGGCCATGTCCGCGTTTTACAACGATTATTACGGCCTTGCAGAATCGTACTTTGAAGCAATTCTGAATAGAGTGCCCCCACGCAGTCTTGAGAGTGCCAATGCCTACATGTACTTAGGGGTAGTTCGACAAGCACGTTATGGAAATGCCGCAGGGATTGAGGAATTTTCCAAAGCTGAAGCATTAGCGGCCTCCTTAGGGGAAAGGCATATCGAGGCCTGGGGACTCGTGGGACAAATCACAGCTGCGATTAAACAAAATCTCTCATCCCCTACTGAAAAATGGTCGCGGTTAAAAAGTCTCTTAAATGATAAAGATCGCCCAATATCTGAAATACATATCGACTTACTCATTGCCTATGAACAACGTCAACGCGGTGATTATAAAACATCTATTGACACCCTCCTTAAATTTCAAGCCTCCAGTTCGGAAAAGAATCAAGTGAACCTCCTTGATACCGCCTATGAATTAGCACGAAACTATGTCGCAATAGGGGACTATGATTCAGCTCAGGCTATCATTAATAGAGGACTAGAGGATGTGCCTTCTACCCGTCGTTCGTATATTGATATTCACCTTTGGATGGTACAAGCGCGGCTCTTTTTTTACAAAGGACAAACAACAACGGCCATTCACACTTTAAAACCCTTAGTACCACTTGCTCATATGATGTCCCTTGATCGGTTCGAATCCAAGATCTCTAAGTGGCTGAAAGAATGGGAGTAACCTCAAAGGACCTACCTATCAATGTGTATACCGCTTTCCTCTCTGCCATCATTGTCGAGGAAAGCCCTTCTTTATCTTTGGACAACAATTCATTAAATACTCTTAACCTTTTCTACATCAATTTATTGTACAATAAAAAGAAAGCGCTTAAATGAATCGGAGGAGTGTAGACATGGGGAAGTTCTCAAAACAAGAGACAAGTTGGATTTTCTATGATTGGGCGAACTCTGCTTATTCTATTATCATCACAACCGCTGTTTTTCCGATTTTTTATAAAGCAGCTGCTACCAAAGCGGGTGTGAGCGCAGCAAATTCAACGGCCTATCTCGGGTATACGATTGCAATAGCGACCTTTATCTTGGCCATGTTGGGACCTATTTTAGGGACCATTGCCGATTATCAAGGCTTTAAGAAACGCTTTTTCAGCTTCTTTTTTGCCATTGGCGTTGGTTTCACTGCCTGTCTTGCCTTTGTCCCCGATGATCAATGGTTTTTACTTTTAGTGTTTTACACTCTTGCCACGGTTGGATCTGCCGGCGCCAATGTTTTCTACGATGCCTTTATTGTCGATGTCACAACAGAGGAGCGGATGAATCGCGTCTCTGCCCGAGGGTTTAGCATGGGTTACATCGGGAGCGCTATTCCCTTTCTAATCAGCATTGCTATTATTGTGTTAGCCCAAAGTCATATTCTTCCTCTTTCCACTGCATTCGCCAGCAAGCTTGCTTTTATCATTACCGCATTATGGTGGGGACTCTTCACCATCTCCTTATTTAAACATGTTAAACAGCGCTTTTACATCGAGCGCCAGCCTCATCCGGTTAGAAGTAGCTTTAAACGTCTCGGACACACCTTAAAAGCAATCAAGAGCTACCGTGCATTATTTTTATTTTTATTGGCTTATTTTTTCTATATTGATGGTGTCGGTACTGTGATTTCCATGTCTACAGCATACGGGACAGACCTAGGGATTCGTTCAACCCATCTATTGATTATTTTATTTGTCACCCAAGTTGTCGCCGCCCCTTTTGCCCTTATTTATGGCAGACTCGCTGAGACATTCACTGCAAAGAAGATGTTGTATGTTGGGATCTGTATTTATATCCTTGTGTGTATTTATGCTTATTTCTTAAAATCAACCTTAGACTTCTGGATTTTAGCCATGCTCGTGGCCACCTCACAAGGGGGAATCCAAGCCTTAAGTCGCTCTTATTTTGCTAAACTCATCCCTAAAAACAAAGCGAACGAGTTCTTTGGTTTTTATAATATCTTTGGTAAATTTGCCTCCATTATGGGCCCGCTTCTCGTTGGAGTCACCGCTCAGTTAACCGGTCGCTCAAATATGGGAGTCTTCAGTCTGATCCTTTTATTTATTATTGGTATCATTATTCTTAAGGGCGTCCCTCAGCCTGAACCTGCCTCTCACTATGATAAAGATCTTAATGTTGGGGGATAGGAAAAATTAGAAGTTCTTCCAAAAAGTTTTACATTCTGACGTTATAAAACAACACGTGCCCTATTCATTGAGGCACGTGTTGTTAAAAATGGGACTTATCGTTTTTATAATGTATCGCAGACTAGGCTAGGGCAGTGTCTGCCCTCTTCACCTTACGTACTCTTTCCTTCTTAATTTGCTTGCTTCGCAGTTGACCACAAGCGGCATCAATATCTGTACCATGTTCCAGGCGAACGCCACAATTAATGCCTTGGCCTTTCAATGTTTCATAGAAAGCTTGTATCGCTTCTTGCTCACTACGCTCGTATTGAATATGCTCATTAACAGGATTATAAGGAATAAGGTTGACATAAGCAAGATGGCGAATAGAACCGAGTAATTTCGCTAGCTGCAACGCCTCTTCTTTATGATCGTTAACATCCTTTAATAAAATATATTCAAACGTAATGCGACGGTTGGTCTTTTTTAAATAATAATCGACGGCCTGCATCAATTTTTCTAATGGGAAGGCACGGTTGATTTTCATAATCTGTGTTCTAAGCTCGTCGTTAGGAGCATGCAGGGAAATCGCTAAATTCACCTGAAGATTCTCATCAGCAAATTCATAAATCTTATGAGCAAGGCCACTGGTAGAGACCGTAATATGTCTAGCACCAATGGACAGACCCTTTTGGTCATTAACCACGCGCAAGAACGTCATCATGTTCGTGAAGTTATCAAAAGGCTCTCCAATCCCCATGATGACAATATGACTGACACGTTCACCTTGACCCACTTCATCAAGATGCTTTTGTACATTCATAATTTGCTCGACGATTTCTGCACCTGTGAGATCGCGATTTTTCCGGAGTATCCCACTGGCGCAAAAGGTACAGCCAATATTGCAGCCAACCTGAGTCGTTACACACACAGATAGCCCATAATGATGGCGCATCAAAACCGTTTCTATAAGATTACCATCCTGCAGTTTAAATAAAAATTTGATCGTCCCGTCTTTAGATTCCTGCTTAACAGCTTCTGTCAAAGTATGAATAGAGAAATGCGCCTCTAATAATTGTCGACAATCCTTATTGATATTGACCATATCCGAGAAATTTATGACACGTTTTTTATATAACCAGTCCCATACTTGAGTCGCACGGAACTTTTTCTGTCCATGTTCAACGAGCCAAGCGGTTAATTGTTCTATTGTTAATCCAAAAATGGAAGGTTTCGTCATCATTTATAGCCTTCTTTCTAGGAGCATGCTAGCCCTACTCTATACTACTGAAAGATGCCCAATCTATCAAGGTGTTTCTTCTGGAAAAAGGCCCTTAAGGTGTCTCCCCCATTACGTGATCTGGATCAACAAGGCCTGCAAACTGCCATGTCGCTCCTTTATCCTTAGACGTAAATTTCCCAAGAACATTACCACCTTGGAAATCGCCATTAGGTCCTTGATTTACAAGAAGTGTGCCTTTACCCTCTTTAAAAGTGGGCATTTCCGCTACTGTAAATATACCGTTATACTTTGCTGGAATTGGCACCTGCACTTCTGTCCAATCTTTACCGCCATTGGTTGTCCGATAAAAAATAGGATGTGCTGGAGTGCCCCTTGAACCAAAGGACATAAAGCCTCGTTGATCATCGATGAACCCACCATCTGTTGCAAGATAATCGACAGGTGGCCCTCCAATTTTACGCCATGTCTTCCCACCGTCATGTGTTTTTAAGACCACGTGACCCTCAACAGTCATTGTGCGGTCTCCAGTTAAAATGAGATAGCCATTATCTTTGGAAGTAAAACCAAGAAGACGCAGGCGTATACCCTGAATGGGGCTTTGGATAGGATAGTTATGCCAAGTTCCACCCTTATCGGTCGACACAAGGAGGGTTAAGTCCGTTCCACTGCCGACAACGAAGGCGGTTCGCTCAGGTGTCAGGACATAACTCCCCTCAATAAGGGTATCCTTCGGGCCACTGTAATCGCCTTTAAATAAATCATCAACGGCTACAGGGGCAATGATCCAGTGCTCACCATAGTCATATGTGAGCTCCAGCTTCCCTTGATCAATCATGTAACTGGTTTTCTCTTGGGTCCCATGAGCCCCTGTTACGTATTGGGTGTTATTGTCTTCAGAGCTTGTCCCTGGCTCCTTATTTGCGGCCGCCGGCTTAATATGCTCAAGGGCATACTGACCTTTACCCGTTTTGACTATGTCTAAAGTCCAACGCATATTTTCAATCAATCCATCCGCCCGGATTTTCCCCCAAGAGCGATGAGTTGTCCAGTTCTTATTGGCAACTTTGGTGTTAAACGTAATATCGATAGAGAATTTTTGCAGATCGCCTTGATAGGATTGAAACTTCAAATAGCGCGGATCAATTTTTTTCAGAGGATTCTTTGTCTCCTTATATGGATCCATGTAGTGAGACCATAAAACATAGGCAATATTCTCAGGACTTTTAAGATTCTTATCTACTTTAACCTCAATTGGCAAAGGTTTATTAATGTCCTCTTTGTAAACCTTCCCATAATATACCGTCAAACTGGCGACCACGATCAGCCCTACAATAACCACAATAAAAAAAAGAGTAAGGAAGACTCGACTTTTCTTAGCACCGAACATTGAATAAACTCCCCATCTATGCATAAGAGCGTTTTCTTTAATACTAACACGTTCAAATGCGATGAGACATTAAAACATCTTATCCTCCTAGACCTTTGGACTCGTGCGTCTTTTTGTTAGACCCTAAAATCACCAAAAGGCACTTGGTATCATAAACCCTTTTAACAGCAGACAACTTGGCTAATCCATATACGACAAAGGAAGACTGAAACTAAAGCGTTCCCTAGTCTCAGTCTTCTCATTATTAATCAAGATAAGTATTCACTTTGAAGTTAAGTCCTCCCGATCAATCACTTCAGGGGGCTGCTCCATCCATCCTTTTTCAATCATAATATTGGCGCCATCCTCCACGTAAAGCGAAACATCTAACATACACTTGCCATAAAGACTACCGATATCTCTTCTACCATTAAGTGAGGCACCGTTGGCATAAGATCTTATTTTCATTGAAAACATATCAATTTTATGGAAGGTCATGAGTTTATCTGAAAAAGGTGACGTGGTCGATTTCGTGACTAAATGATCTAACAGTGGCGGTGAAGGTAAATGAGCTTCACTCAGTTTTTGTGATAATTTCTCTATATGTTTTCGATTAATATTTTCTCCACGCTCTAAAAATTTCTTTACCTTTTCATCCTTTGCCACTTGCATAAAGCCATTAATCAATGCCTTGCTCGTAATATCATTGTTCAGATTGTCAAAAAGATGAGCAACTTCAAGGCCGTGAAGCGGTCGCACGTCTCCTATAAACCCATTTAAAAAATCTTGCTTTTGCACAAAATGAACACCTTTAGGTGGAGGCATAGGAGGAGGCGTATTTAAAGTTCCTTTTGACTTTAAGAGGTCATGAACATCACTGAGTAACTTCACAGTACCATCAAGCGCCTCAGCAAAGAATTGCCTCACATCTTTTCTTGTCACCAAAGGAATGGCGGCACTATATATACTCATCCCTGCCTTTGCTAAGTACTGCATATAATGAAGGTAAAATTCATCGTAAAATAATCTTGGGGCCTCTAAATTAACGTCTTCCTCAGTCAACCCAATAGGGGTTGGGAAATTTTTCTTTTGAAAAAGATCTTCCATCTTTTTTATATATTTTTCACTTAATCCCATGGCATAGTCTAAGACCTTTTTAATATCGGAATCATCAACATGCTTGAGGAAATAACTTATCACACATTTACCTAAGGTGTTGCCAACATAGGTGGCCCAAAGTTTACCCATTTCTGCCGCGCTTAAAAAATCATTATAATTTACTTCTTTATTTGAATGATTCGCTTTAATCTCTCATCACTCCTTTAGCTTTTTATTCCTTTGAATTCCAAAGGTGACTTGAGGTCCCATAATTAGAGAGGAACCATCTATGCTTGAGTGTCTGAATAAATATGTAGAAGTTTCTTTTTAAAAAATAGGACCAATAAGAATGTCTATTGGCCTGCCTGTTTAAAATTATAAATAATACAATGACCAATAAACTGAATAAATATTTCCGCACACACTTTCCCCCTCAGTATTATCAATCAAGAATTTTATTGCATTTTTTATTATGCCCTATAGAGATATTTAATATGTATTAGGAAACTTGGCTTATCGCTAAGCCGTAAGGCGATAAGACTAAGTTGCACTTATAAGGACTTCCACTAAGTTACAAATTCTGACGTTACAAGCAAAAACCTACGGCCTTAAGAAAAAGGAGGACTTTCTTGTTGTCGGCGCCGCGCTATAAAAAGCCGTTTTGTAAAGAAAACAAGACTACTCAGTCCCAATTTTAGTAACGAAAACACTAACACTAAGCTGACCATTACCAATAAATAATAGCGACAGGCGTCCACCAACATCAGCATCATGTCATTCCCTTTGCCCCCCAGTAATAAGGTTGCCACTGCATTCACGATCACAAAACTGATCGACACTGCCAGTAATCCACTCCTTGCCCCCCTAATATCCTCTTTACTTAAAGCAATATGTGAAGAAATACTCATCCCAAGGAAAAGGAAGCACCAAAAGGACAAGGAAAAAAGATGTTGAAGTGTGAAAAGCGCCTTTACCATTACTCCAATAGCAGGGAGGGTTATACTAAAAAAATGCGCATGATCAGGCACGTTATTTTGAAAAACTTGGGAAATCGGAACAAAGCCCTCCGGAACTAAAATGTGCATCAAAAGCACTATTACCATCACACCCCCAACGATGGGCGCAATTCCAATGAATAAGTTTCCAGCGCTTTGATAAAAACTTCTTTTATTATAGGCATGGGAAACATAACCCAATGTGCCATCAGAGCTCCTCAATTGAAGAAGCTTGATTTCAATAATTTTATGCCCAAAAATAAGGCACATCACCGCATGATTGAGTTCGTGCACCGGGGTTCCTATCCAAGCAGTCACAAGGACACCCTTTCTTCCGAATGTCGCGATCAGTTGTCGGTTCGCCACCCTTTCTATCATCCCCAATACAAGTCCGAAAAACACCAATATCCCTATCAGCGAACCGATCTCTATTAGACTTTGCACAATGGAGTATAAAATTAAATGTAACACCAGTCCCATTTTAACGTTCCCCTCATCCTACTAATGACTCTTAAACCACCTCAGCTTAAAACTCAGTATGTCCAAGAAAGCGCGAACACTAACACGCTTATATTAAAGGCCAGCAAAAAGACGTAATCCCTGTTTCGATATTGAAAAAGTCTTTTTCTGAAAGGCAGTGTCACAGTAAGCCCGTTTGGGACAGAAAAAAGGTCAATTTACTTTCCATAGCCCTCTTCTAGAATATTGGCCTGACGGAAGGCCCTCCCCTTCTCAACGTAATGATTCGCTCCTGCAACCATTCTTGAGAGATGAGCATCGGTTAAGTTTCGTCGCTTTTTGGCGGGGACACCGGCAGCTAGCGTTCCGGCTTCAATGACCGTCCCTTCAGTGACTAAAGCCCCCGCTGCAACAAGAGCCCCTTTTTTAACAACAGCACCATTAAGAATCGTTGCCCCCATCCCAATCAGAGCGCCCTCTTCAATGGTGCAGCCATGTAAAGTCACATTATGACCTACTGTTACATTTTCACCAACAGTTACTGGAAATCCAGCATCAACATGGACAATGGTACCATCTTGAATATTTGAGCCCTTGCCAATATTAATAGCATCATTGTCCCCACGCATGACGGCATTGAACCAAACGGTCACGTCCTCTCCCAATGTCACATCTCCTATGATTTGGGCTCCGGGAGCAATATAGACGCTATGATGAACAACAGGTGTTTTACCTTGAAAATCATACTTCATGGATGACACTCTCCTTTATCGTTTTACAACTCCAATAATCGGGTTTTATACTTATTTATAACACTAATCAATAAGATTTTAATACAGACGTTTGAGAAAACCTGACTTAACGCCTAGCCTTAATGCGGTCAGCCAAAAGGACGCTTATATGGTCTTTCGCAAAGTTAGACATTCTGAGGTTATCAAGAAAAATTTTCAAAAAGTGTTGAGGGGGATTTTAATGACCAAGCTTCTATTACTACTTGTGGCATTCTTTTTTGCTTTGTCTCTAGGCTCATTTACGACTGTCCATCACGTGGCCTCAGCCGCGGCCGGTGGTGGATCTGCTGGAAGTGGTGGTGGCGGTAGCGGAGGAAGTGGTACTCGAGGAGGAAGAGGCGGAAGTCCAGGGTATGTAAATACTCCTAGTCATCAGCAAAGTAGTAGCAAGACCTCCTTTATTACACTCTTACTCTTCGCCGGTGTTTTTGTGGGTATAGCAAAGGCGACAGGCAACCTGCGCCCACTCGGACTGTCCAGCCGCGTTCAACACAAGCCTAAAGGATTAGATCCAGAAGTCGATGCCTTTTGGCGTGATAAAAAGTTACGGAGCCGTATTGATACCTGCTATATCAAAATCCAAAAAGCGTGGTCAAAACAAGATCCAGACCTCGCTGCCGCTTATATGTCTGAAGGATTACTTCAAGAACATAAAGCCCTTATTGCAAAAATGAAAGAAGATAAGGAACGAAATGTTGTCGCTTTAGTGAATGTCGTACAGGTCAAATCCATTTATGCCTCGCCGGATCGTCAAGAAATGAGAGTATCGATCACCAGTCGAATGATCGATTACATTATAAATACTGAAACTAAGAAACTCATGAGTGGACGCAAATTTCAAAAAGGAACTTTAGAAGAGCGCTGGTGGTTCGTCAAACGTCATGGCGAATGGGTGGTTGACCAAATCTTTGGTTAATAATGATTAACTCAAAGCAGCGTTACCCTATTGTCACTCTTTAGCTAGTGCTCGCCCCGTTTGCCTCCCTGAAAAGAGGCAGCCGCCAAGAAAAGTCCCCTCTAGCGATCGATAACCGTGGACACCACCGCCACCAAAACCAGCGGCTTCGCCTGCTGCATATAAACCCGTAATAGATTGCCCTAGTGTATCGAGGACTCGCCCTGATAGATCCGTCTGAAGACCTCCAAGTGTTTTTCGACTCACAATGTTTAGGCGCACAGCAATCAAGGGGCCGTTTTTAGGATCAAGGATTTTATGAGGGGAAGCCACTCTGATGAGACGATCGCCTTTATAGTGACGGGCTACGCGCAAGGCAGCCACTTGTAAATCTTTAGTAAAAGGATTCTCCATTTCTCGATCCCTGGCTTCGATTTGCTGTTTTATCTTGTGTAGGTCAAGCCTCTTTTCCCCAGTCAGTGCATTCATTCTTGAAACGAGCTCTGTTAAAGTATCGGCAACAACAAAATCCTCCCCCTTATCCATAAAAGCTCGAACCGGTGCCGGTGCGCCCGATCGCGCTCGGGAAAGCACCCCCCTAATACTTTTCCCCGTTAAATCAGGATTTTGTTCCGAACCTGAGAGGGCAAATTCCTTCGCAATGATTTTTTGGGTGAGGATGAACCAAGAATAATCATAGCCAGTATCCATGATGGCTTTAAGTGTCCCTAAAGTATCAAACCCTGGGAAATTCGGCGTTCGGAAACGGTTGCCATTGGCATCAAACCATAGAGACGAGGGCCCCGGAAGAATACGGATCCCATGCATAGGCCAAATCGGATGCCAATTCTTAATACCTTCCGTATAATGCCACATCCGATCGCGGTTGACGATACGCGCACCCGCCTTTTCAGAGATGGCCAACATGCGTCCATCCACATGATCAGGGACTCCAGAAATCATGTGTTTGGGGGCCGTCCCCAGCCACTTTGGCCAATTTTCTCTTATGAGAGCATGATTGCCACCAATACCGCCACTTGTGACCATAACCGCTTGAGCATTAAACTCAAAATCTGCAATCCTCTCCCGATTGCTCTTTTCACCACGCTGTGCGTCACTCGGAGCCAAGACCGTCCCATGAACGCCCATCACTGCAGCGTCTGAAGTAATTAATCCATCCACGCGATGCCTTGGACGATAATCAACAAGTCCTTTTTTCATCGCCTCTCGCACGCGAACTTCAAAAGGTTTTACAACCCCCGGACCCGTTCCCCACACAATATGAAAACGCGGGACCGAGTTCCCGTGACCATCGGCAAGATAGCCGCCGCGCTCGGCCCAACCGACAACTGGAAAAAAGCGAATGCCCAAGCTTCGAAGCCACGCCCGTTTCTCCCCAGCCGCAAATTCAACATAGGCTTCCGCCCACTTTTTGCCCCAATAGTCCTCATCTTCTTCACGATCAAACCCTGCCGTGCCTAGCCAATCCTGCCATGCCAAGTCACGGGAATCCTTGATCCCCAACCGCCGTTGTTCTGGGGAATCCACAAGAAACAATCCGCCAAAGGACCACCAAGCTTGACCCCCGAGTGAAGCCTCGGGCTCTTGATCTAAGAGAAGAACCCTCTTTCCGCCTGCCACTAGCTCAGTAGTAGCAACTAATCCCGCCAGTCCTGCCCCAACAACAA
This sequence comes from Pullulanibacillus pueri, assembly GCF_014639255.1. Lineage (GTDB taxonomy): Bacteria > Bacillota > Bacilli > Bacillales > Sporolactobacillaceae > Pullulanibacillus > Pullulanibacillus pueri. The sequence continues at coordinate 10,721 of NZ_BMFV01000023.1, read as the reverse complement.
TCACATCATAATCCACTGTTATCCCCTCACCTTCACGACATGAGTGACTATTCATTCATTTGAAAGATATACCTATAACTTTATTCACTAATTGTCGGTAAAATTCCTTTTGTATGTCCACGTTTTTGTTCAATATAAGAATGTAAAAGGTTCATGTTATCAGCGGCGGTGTAGATATTCGCTTCAGAACGCTCGCCCGTTCCCGAAGGAGCTCGAGCGTCTTCCACTCCAATCCACTTGGTGCTAAGGGTGCATTTTGGCAAAAATATTTTTATGCCTGACTGGATGAGGACCGGCCCTCTTTTGCCCGTGTTTTCTTGTTTTAAAAGACCCTCTTGTTGCCCTATCCTCTTCTTTTATTGCCGTGTCTCCTGATACGGGCCTTTTCATGATAGACCATTAATTATTAATCTGGTCAGCCACCCATTTTCCATCACTTTTAATAAAGGTCCATTTCTCTTCTGAGCTTTCCCTTCGTGCTAGAGACCTTAGTGGTTTACTAGTGACAGCGTCAGAGTGATAAACACTCTTCCGACCTACAATAGAGACACACATTTCTTGTCGATCAGGTGTAACATATAATGCCTTAACCCTAATAACACGGTCTCTTAAATAGATTGGCTGTTGTGTCTCTTCAGGATGCTGTTTAACAAGCGCTTGATTCACTTTAAGCAAGCGTTCGGACATATAATCGGCTGCATACTCTGGGTTCGCTTGAGATAACGCCTTATGTATATTGAGATAGCACCTATCAATGCGCTTTCGCAGACGTTTGTCCTTCCAAAATTTTCGTTCTTCAGGACTTAACCCATTAGAATCACTCTCCACACGTTTAGAGAACAGGGTTTCCTTTATAAATAAGATAAGGAATATTGCTGCCGCTATACAAATAATGGTCACCTGCACGTGCGTATCTTTTGCAGTAAGTGGCTGATCATCCGTACCACTCCCAGGGCCTGGTATCCCCCCACTCCCTACCGCCAGAGCCATACGACACTCAAAAGATATCCATATTACAAAAAAAGTAAAGACAAGTGTCAATAAACGCATTCCTTTTTTCATGACTAAACCTCCATGAATCCGGCTTAATTATTCAGACCTTAACTACCCGTGCATTTAAAAATTCACATCATTAGTTATTGTTTTTTTATCTCATCTCTATATTACCATTTTTCTGGGATTTATTGAAAGCATCCTCACTTTACAAACGGCTTAAAGAGCCTTACATTCATTAATAAAAGGAGTTTTTTATGCAAGCCTCAGACTCTATTAAAATTATTCCCATGCAGCAAAAACACATTGTTGACATTAATAAAACGAATGAGCCCTTTACTGTTTTTGGACGACTTGTTCCTTGTTTACATCATGACATATGGTCTTATGAAGAAGAACTTTTTGATACACCCCACGATATACAATTTCCGGATGATCACTTAAACTGGGAGTCCTATATTAATCAAGAAGACAAAGTGATCTTCATGGCCTATCTTGGCAAAGCCTGTATTGGTCAAATCCGCTTAGTGAAGCAATGGAACAAATATGCCTATATTGAAAATATCGCTGTGTGTCAGTCTCATCGCAAAAGCGGCGTTGGTCGGCAGCTCTTTAATAAAGCTGAGGAGTGGGCAAAAAAGAAGCAGTTGCTCGGACTCTCACTAGAAGCTCAGGATGATAATCTAGCAGCCTGCCGTTTTTATATCAAAAATGGCATGGTGTTAGGCGGTGTCGATACAATGACTCACGCCTTTAATAAAAATATCGATAAAGCCCTCTATTGGTATAAGACTTTTTAGCAATGGAGATAAAAAACTACCATTCAGACATTCTAAATGGTAGTTTTTGTATTTCGGAATATTAAATTTAAATTAAGCAAGTGACCCCATTGGATCCCAAGGTTTGAGTTCGATAGGTTCTTGCTCTAATGCTGCTTTCAGATCATCAGAAAGGTATTTTTTATTCACAACCACTTGATAGGTATATTCGTCCATCCATTTATCACTCATGACGAAGTAGCCTTTCTTCCCGGCCTTTTCACCCCAGCTATTTTCAACCTTCCAGCGGGTAGGTTTGCCTTCGACCAAGTTAACGCCTGTTAGAACCATCGCATGTGTCATAATACTGCTTTTATAATCAAGTCTTTCCGCTTTTGTCATTTGGAAAGGGAAGCCAAAGGCCTCTTCATATTGATAGAGGTCTGTATCCATAATCCCGTACTGACTATTGGAGTATTTGCCTACGTCACAACCAAACCAGACACTTTCGTTGTCCTTAATCTGGTTAATGGCCACTTGTTTTAAGGTCTCCATATCGACATTGAGATATTTAATTGGCTTTCCGCCGACGACATTCCCAAGAAATTGAACGGTATAGGTTTTGCCATACGGTTTATCTTTTGTTGGCGCATTAATAATGCTGACATAGTCATCAAGATTAAGACCAACATATTTTTGATAGAATGCCTGCGGTGTAATCCCTTGCTCTCTATGAAACTCGCCATCTTCATCTCTGAACTCAAAATCAAAGGCCGTTGGTGGCTCACCTAAAGAAAGGCTAAGAATTTTGTAAATATCGGCAAGCATATCTTCTTTTACATTTTGGATTTCTTCCTGAGAACGTCCTTGGCTATGTAAGCTTCTGAGCTTCAAGGCATCTTCTCTCAGCGTCGTATTCAGGATAGCGTTAAGTCTTCCTGATCTTTCACTTTGGAAGGTTTCTGGCATGACTTGTTTTGGCACGACGCCGTATTTTTGAACGAGAGAAACGAGCATATCCCACTGACCGCCATCTTGCTGAGGGGTCGAAAGCAGATGAGAAACTAAACGTCCCTCTAGAGGTTCACTTGCTGTTTCAATAATGCTTTCCAAAAAGAAATTAGACTTCTCAAATTTATCCCAGAAGTTAGTGTGGTTTTGGGATAATTCGAAATCTTTAAGATTGAAAAGATCCGTAAGATGATGGTTGAACGTATTAAGCGCAGCGAACATCCAACATCGACCGCTTTGTTTCTGATTGGTCACTTTACCTGTTTTAATTTCTTCAGAAAAAACTTGATTCATCGCGACAATGGCTGCATTATTTTCCGTTGCAGCATCAATACCATTTTTCATAATGGCATTCTTAATTGTTTGATTTAACCCCTGTGCTCGGTTATTATCCGAGAAGCGCTTCACCATTTCTGGAGAAATTCCATTCATTTTTGCTGATAATTCATTTGCCATCTGTTTCTCCTCCTATTCATCCTATAGTTTTATTTTATCCTTATTTGCAAATAAACACAAAGGTTCTGAATTATTTTTTCAACTTTACATATCCTAACGAGAGCGAGGCGCCGTGGTGATCTTGACTTTACCTCACACCACTGTTTACGGGGCCTGATCCCCATTTCATTTTTAAACCTTTTTAAAAACAAGGCATTGTCAATACATTTTTGTAAACGTTTTCTTCTATATTTCTGAAAACTGCCCCAATCGATTGCTTCTTTTCCTTCTCGAAATGTTGATTTCCTAAACTCAAAAAAGAGAAGAACCCATGTGCAAAAGCTTGGTTCTTCTCTATAATTATTTTTTCCTATTCTCTTATATACCAACAAAATATATATTATTGGTTCAATGCCGTTTCCAAAGCAACAGTGATCATCTCATTAAAGGTTTTTTGGCGCTCTTCTGAAGTCGTTTCTTCTCCAGTGATAATGTGGTCGCTGACGGTCAATATCGATAAAGCATTAACCCCGTATTTAGCAGCTAATGAATAAAGGGCCGTTGTTTCCATTTCGACAGCTAACACACCATAATCCATAAATTTTTTCACAACAGACGTGTCGTCACGATAGAACATATCTGAGGAAAAAACATTACCGACATGAATCGTAAAATCTTTTGTCTTGCCAATGTCGTAAGCTCTGCGAAGCAAGTCAAAATTAGCAACAGGAGCAAAGTCATAGCCGCCAAAAACATGGCGGTTCATGCTGGAATCGCTACTTGATGCCTGTGCCAAAACAAGATCGCGGACTTTGATCTCCTCCTGCATGGCACCACAGCTTCCGACACGGATAAGGTTTTTTACCCCGTATTCTGAAATCAATTCGTTCACATAAATGCTTATCGACGGAATCCCCATGCCTGTCCCTTGAACGGAAATGCGTTTTCCGTTATAAGTTCCCGTAAACCCAAGCATGCCACGCACTTCGTTATAACAGGTCACATCTTCAAGAAACGTTTCTGCAATATATTTTGCGCGTAATGGATCGCCGGGAAGTAAGATAGACTCTGCAATATCCCCTTTATTTGCTCCTATATGTACACTCATTTGTGACACTCCTTATATCTAAAAATTTCTCTTGTGTCTTCTATCATACCATGAAATGCCATGCGACATACTTGAGAGAAATATAGAGCACAGGATGCTCCCTTTTTTTTGATAGAAATATTGGAAAAACCGGGTAAAAAAAAGCATGCCCGGTCCTCATTCAGCTGGACATTATAATATTTTTTACCAAAATGCTACGTCAATATCGAGCGGATTGGAGCGGAAGACGCGAGACTCTTTCGGGAACAGCAACCAGCGTTACTTCACGAGTGAACTTCGAGTTGTTCCGAGAAAGCTGACGACGAAGTAATACGAGTAGACGCAGGAACAGGTGACTTTTAATCATAAATACTTTGGAACACAAATCATCCATTCCAAAATGAGCTGAGGCCACTAAGGACGATCGGCTAAAACCGTCACGTCCTGTGACAACGCCGACCCTACCCACATCGTGTGGGCATGAGGGAAGCAAGCGCTCTGGAGCGGAGATCTCCACCGGCCTAATGACCGGAAAATTTCTTATAAAAAAACATTTTCCTGTTAAAGCCCTCTACTTTTCCTCTATACTTTTCAATGTAAGCTTTAACAGCTCGTTGAAGAATAACATCCATATTTAACATTGAAAAGGGGAGATAAAATGGATCGTTTAAAAGACAAAGTCGTCATTATCACAGGAGCTGCTGGCGGGCAGGGGTCTCTAGAAGCAAAGGTGTTTGCAGAAGAGGGGGCAAAGGTTGTCTTAACCGATATTTCTGAAGAGGGTCTTAAGCGTGTTGCGGCTGAGGTTGAGGAAAAGGGCGGCGAAGCATTAACCCTCGTGCATGATGTCTCTTCAGATGACGACTGGGCAAAGGTAGTACAACACACCTCGGAGCGTTTTGGAGCAGTCCATGCCTTAATTAATAATGCTGGCATTATTACACGTGAGGGCATTGATGGAACAACATTAGAAATGTGGGAAAAGATCCAGTCCGTGAACTCCCGAGGCATCTTCTTAGGGATCAAGCATACTGCACCAGAAATGAAAAAGGCGGGTGGGGGATCGATCGTCAACATTTCCTCTATCTGGGGCATCGTCGGAAGTGGAGGCTCTGCGGCTTATCATGCTTCTAAAGGGGCCGTCCGCTTACTCTCTAAAACAGCCGCTATTGAGTATGCCAAAGACCATATTCGTGTCAATACCATTCACCCTGGAGTTATCGAAACCCCGATGCTAGCCACCAATAAAAACGTGGACAAGCTTCGTGAACAAACACCATGGCCACGATTAGGAAGGCCAGAGGATATCGTGTACGGTGCACTCTACCTTGCCTCTGACGAATCCACATTTGTCACAGGTACCGAGTTAATCATCGACGGCGGCTATACCGCCCGATAAGCAGCTCTGAGGCGTTTCTCTTCATTTCTCTTTTTCAACCTACTTTCTAAAATGCCCATTGACAATCTCAATGAATACCATTAAGGTAATAGTCAGACAATAATTGAATAACTTTCTTATCCAGAGAGGTGGAGGGACTGGCCCTTTGAAGCCTCAGCAACAGGTTTTTATTTAACACTGTGCTAATTCCAGAAGCGTCAAGCTTGAAGATAAGAAGAGTGGCTATCACGGACATCGAACCTCTTCTTACTTTAAGAAGGGGTTTTTTAGTTTTACTAGATTCATCGTTTTCTAACCTAAATCAGAGAGAGAAGGAATGAAGTATATGTCTAAACCTTTGACACCCGCTCCCTTTAGGGCTGATCATGTTGGGAGCCTTTTACGCCCCGAGCGTTTGCAACAAGCGAGAAAAAATTTCCAAGCGGGGAGCCTAAGTGCAAGCCAGCTTCGTGACGTGGAAACCGCAGAAATTAAACGCATCGTAGATAAACAAATTGAGATTGGACTTGAAGCCGTCACCGATGGTGAATTCAGACGCACCTGGTGGCATCTCGATTTTCTAGAGCATCTTAATGGTATTGAAGGGTATGTCCCGGACAAAGGCCGTCCCTTTAGTGGTGGTGTAGAAACGGAGAGATATAACGTTCGAAATGTAGGTAAAGTTTCCTTCAATCCTGACCATCCCTTTTTAAAGGACTTTATTGAGTTTAATAAGATCGTTGATGGTCGGGCCGTTGCCAAGCAAACGCTTCCCAGTCCAAACCAACTGTTTAGTGCCGGAATCCGTAATGAGTCCCTCTATCCGAATATCAAAGACTATGCGGAGGATGTCATTCAAACGTACCGTGACGCTTTGCGTGCCTTTTATGATGCAGGTGTCCGCTATTTACAACTTGATGATGTCTACATTGCCAATCTCTCTTCGCCGGATCATCCCTATAGCACTGGGGCGTTTTCAAGAGAGGCCTTAATAGACTTAGCCTTATATGTTGTCAATAGTGTCCTTGAAGGCAAACCAGAAGATTTAGTCGTCACAACGCATTTGTGCCGAGGAAACTATCAATCGACTTGGGCCTTTGAGGGGAGCTATGCGCTTATTGCTCCAACACTACTAGCTCAGGAAAAGGTGAATGGCTTTTTCTTAGAATATGATGATGAACGTTCAGGTGACTTTAAACCCTTAGAACACATTCCAGCAGGTGAAGCAAAGGTTGTTCTCGGTCTCGTCACCTCCAAGACAGGGGAGTTAGAAAATAAGAAGGCCCTTATCGCACGCATTAAAGAGGCCTCTCAATATGTGCCCCTTGAGCAATTATGCCTGAGCCCACAGTGTGGCTTTGCTTCCACACATCACGGCAATAAATTAACCGAAGACCAACAATGGGAAAAATTAAAGTTCATTGTGGACATCGCTAACGAAGTTTGGTGACTATACAAAAAATTTTAAAATTTATCTTGACAACTGAACAGAACAAAGATAATCTAATAATCAAGCAATTTGCTTAACAAATTTAATAACTTTCTTATCCAGAGAGGTGGAGGGACTGGCCCTTTGAAGCCTCAGCAACAGGTTTTTTAAAATACTGTGCTAATTCCAGAAGCGTAAAGCTTGAAGATAAGAAGAGATAGATACTGGCAAACCAACCCTCTTCTTATTTTGAGAAGGGGGTTTTTTATATGCGTTGCATCACATAATAAGCGTTTTTTCAGTTGAGACAGGCTATATCAAACAAAAAAATAATGGAAAGAAGGAAAAATCAAATGACAAAAGTATTAACTCAAGCTCCATTTAGAGCCGATCACGTGGGAAGTCTATTAAGACCTGTAAACTTACTAGAAGCGCGACAAGACTTTCAGGAAGGGCGAATCACAAAAGAGCAATTACGTGAGGTCGAAAACAAAGAAATCAAACGCATTGTCGATAAACAAATTGAAATTGGACTCGAAGCCGTCACCGATGGTGAATTCAGACGTCGCTTTTGGCATACCGATTTCTTAGAACATTTAAACGGGATTGAGGGGTATGTCCCTGAACAAGGCTACCTGTTTAGCCAAGGGGAGACAGAGCGCTATAACATCCGCAACACTGGTAAGGTCACCTTTAATCCTGATCATCCTTTTATTAGAGACTTTATTGAATTTAAAGAAATCGTTGGTGACCGTGCAGTCGCCAAGCAAACGATTCCGAGTCCGAACCAACTCTTCCATGTAGGATTGCGAAATAAAGACTTTTATCCGACGGTTGAAGATTATGCAAAAGATGTGATCAAAACCTATCAAGACGCTTTACAAGCCTTTTATGATGTGGGTGTTCGCTACTTACAACTTGACGATGTATTCATTGCAGGGCTCTCGTCTCCAGACCACACAGAGTTTGACGATGGCTATACAAGAGAGCAAGCGATTGACCTCGCCTTAAGAGTGCTTAATGGGGTTCTCGAAGGTAAGCCTGAAGATTTAGCTGTTACTACGCATCTATGTCGTGGAAATTACCGCTCAGATTGGGCTTTTGCCGGAAGCTATGATCTCATCGCCCCCAATTTACTCGCAAAAGAAAAAGTCGATGGCTTCTTCTTAGAATACGATGATGAACGTTCAGGTGACTTTAAACCGTTAGACTATATCCCTAACGGTGGTGCCCGTGTGGTGCTCGGCATTGTCACTTCAAAAACAGGAGAATTAGAAGACAAAGAAGCACTTAAAGCGCGCATTAAAGAAGCTTCTCAATACGTGCCGCTCGAACAGCTCTGCTTAAGCCCGCAATGCGGCTTTGCCTCGACGCACCACGGCAATAAATTAACCGAAGACCAACAATGGGAAAAATTAAAATTGGTCATTGATGTGGCCAAAGAGGTTTGGTAAGAAAACTTGGCTTCAAGTCTTAATCAAAAGTGGACAAAAGATTCTACTCATACATTTTACTTTTAGGAGCTTTTTGAACAATAACATCATTCTTTTGCTTGTTCGGGCGTCGCTTTTGTTCCTCCACTCCATCCTTTTGGTGGTAGGGCGCCTTTATTTGCTGGGATTTTGTTCATATCGTCTTTCTTTTGCTTGTTCGGGCGTCGCTTTTGTTCCTCCACTCCATCCTTTTGATGGTAGGGCGCCTTTATTTGCTGGGATTTTGTTCATATCGTCTTTCTTTTGCCTGTTCGGGCGCCGCTTTCGTTCCTCCACTCCATCCTTTTGATGGTAGGGCGCCTTTATTTGCTGGGATTTTGTTCATATCGTCTTTCTTTTGCTTGTTCGGGCGTCGCTTTTGTTCCTCCACTCCATCCTTTTGATGGTAGGGCGCCTTTATTCAGTGGACGCTCTTTTGTTTAACAGACAGATATTGCTCATTTAAACGAGGACACAGATAACAAAGGCCTGCACAAGCAGGTCTTTATTATGTAAAACATGGGGCTGAAGCTTCGCTAATCACACCTTTCCCAATACCATAAAACATTTGATTAGACCGTTTTCACTTCTCTGTTGTATAGTAAATTCAGAACAAACGGTTTCACATAGAAAAGCAAATGAGGAGGAATCGGAATATGCAGTATCGACGATTAGGGAAAACAGGCTTAAAGGTTAGTGAGATTAGTCTAGGCAGTTGGCTGACATATGGGGGCTATGTGGAAGAACAGAAAGCCGTCGCCTCCATAGATAAAGCCTATGAATTAGGCATTAATTTCTTTGACACTGCCAATGTCTATATGCGCGGGGAAGCAGAAAAAATAGTGGGAAAAGCCTTGAGGAAGTATCCAAGGAGTTCTTATGTTCTCGCCACAAAGGTCTTTGGAAAAATGGGCGACGGCCCAAATGACCAGGGACTCTCTCGTAAGCATATCCTTGAACAATGCGATGCCAGTCTGACTCGGCTTGGGCTGGATTATGTCGATATTTATTACTGCCATCGCTTCCATCAAGAAACGCCTTTAGAAGAGACGCTACGAGCCTTAGACGATCTAGTTCGCCAAGGTAAAATTCTTTATATCGGCGTCAGTGAATGGACCGCTGAACAAATTTCTGAAGCTGTCCATCTTGCTGATAAGAAACTCCTTGATCGCATTGTTGTTAACCAACCGAATTACAGCATGCTGCACCGGAACATTGAAGCAGAAATTATTCCCGTAAGTGAAAAGCATGGCATTGGCCAAGTGGTGTTCTCTCCATTAGCCCAAGGTGTCCTAACAGGAAAATACAAAAAGGGTGAACAAGCCCCAGCGGGTAGCCGAGCTGCACAAAAGGATCTTAATCTCTCACGGCTTCTTACCGATGACAACCTTGATAAAGTTGAACAACTCAAATCAGTCGCTGCTGAAGAGGGACTATCATTAGCTCAGCTCGCCCTCGCCTGGATATTAAGACAAGAAAACGTCGCAAGTACGCTTGTTGGTGCAAGCCGTCCAGAACAGCTTGAAGAAAACGTCAAAGCCTCTGGTATCACATTATCAAAGGAAGCCCTTGATCACATCGAGACAATCCTTTCAGTCTAATCCTTTAGCGGAGGGGCAGTTTGCTTGTCCCTCTGCTAAATCACTAAGTAACTTTCGCAACCCCTCGGGCGAAATGACTAAAAAGAATATCCTCAATGACCTCATTCTGAGAATCATCACACTCGATAATCAAAATAACTTCGGATTGTTGTCCCTTCAATACTTTCTTTTTTTTCTTTAAACATTTTTCTATAAACAGTCTAATGGGGAATCCAACAGCAAAACCAACAGCAGCCCCAATTAATCCCCAATATATAGGCCCCCAAGCCAATTTAAATCCGATACTCGCACCGATGACAGAAAAGGCTGTGCCGAGTACCATTGCGATATCAATGAGTGATGTGCCATCCGATCGATGAATCGTATCAAAGACTTTTCGACTTTCCTGACGATTATCCAATGGCACCGCAAATATCTTCTCTTTAGGAATTCCCTTTTTCTCTAATTTTGTGATCGCTAATTCTAAATAAATACTATTCTCAAAGGTAGAAAATATTGGCTCTATTATATATGTTGGGGTTTGTAGACAATTTACAATGCTGTTTTGGTTAAGTGAA
>NZ_BMFV01000022.1 GCF_014639255.1 Pullulanibacillus pueri | reverse complement strand
AAACTAAATAAATTATAACAATAGTCCATACCTAAACTATAGGTGTGGACTATTTTACGCTTACGTTGAAATGGAACTATTATCAAGTGCAGACATAGAAGCAGTAAGGAGTATGTATCAGCAAGCGCAAAATAAAAGTGCCAGCCTCAATAGTGATGGCACATACAATTTATATTTAAATTTCGGTTTTGGGTGTGACGAACATAAAGTAACTGAGGAACAACTAAATTACATTCGTCAATAAACAGTTACATAGTATTTAATTTAAATCTCTTAATAAATGAAATGGTGCTGGCAATGAGTTTAAAACGCGCTATAATACGACCAAACAGGTTTTGTCAGATAATATGGCTTTTCCCTCTGTTTTTTTATATCCTACAAATTCAATTTGATTGAATATCAAGATGATGCTGTCTCAAACAGTCCAATTTTCAGGACTTCTGAGACAGCCTCTTTTTTGTACAGATAAATGGTTATTGGTTTGCTTAGTCCGTGGGAATGGAAATGATGTATAATAAGGTTTAAAGGGGACAGTCATTAAAGAGTATTGTTTTTAGTCCAGAAGATCTCCAATTAATATAGATTGGTATCAATCAGGTAATAATTTATAGTAACAGGGATAAAATTAATAGGAGTGAAAACATGGATGAAATGAAAGATATTCGTTGGAAACAAAGATTCGAGAATTTCGAAAAGTCTTTCAAACTCTTAGAAAAATATTCGAACAACTCCATATCAAATGAATTGGAGCGAGCAGGTATTATCCAATTCTTTGAGACCACCTTTGAATTAGCGTGGAAAGTATTAAAGGATTATTTGGAGTCAGAGGGATACATTGCAAAAAGTCCTCGAGAATCCATAAAACAAGCTTTTCAGATGGATTTAATTGAAGAAGGACACCTTTGGATGGATGCATTATCTAAACGGAATTTAACAAGTCATACTTATGATCAAGAGTTAGCAGAAAAGTTAGTGAAAGAAATACAAGAACAATTTCTACCTTTACTTCAAAATTTATATAAAACATTACTAAAGGAAAGATAATATGTTTGGACTAATTGAGAGTGACTTACACTATATAAATGTTGCCTTAATGCAGTTTGATGAAATTAAATGTGCAGTTATTTTTGGAAGTAGAGCAATGGGCAATTACAAAAAAGGATCGGATATAGATATTGCAATAAAAGGAAAGGATATTACTTCAGAGGTTTTATATAAATTATCTGATTTACTAAATGAGGAATATCCATTACCGTATTTCTTCGACATTATTCACTATGAATCAATCTCTAATGAAAATTTAAAAGCTCATATTGATAAAGAAGGAAAAATATTATATAAAGCTAACTCAATAAAATATGGATAACGGTTCGTTGAAAATAATTGTGTGTATGAAATGGTGTACGGTCCACCGGTACCATAAACACATAACTAAAGAACGTTAATATAGCGCTGATTCCTTTGAAAAAGGGAGTCAGCGTTTTTACATTTAGGATGAGGTAAAATGGACGATTATTTTTTGCAGGAATCGAATGAACCATATAAGCGAACCTTTTTTTATAAATGGGTACTAGGGCGATATCTCATTGTTCTATTAACTTTTGCCTCCATTAAGCTGCTTGAACAAGGAATTTCCAATATCCCCGCGAATACATAAGTATTAAGAGAAAATAAAATGGGGTGATGTTGTGGAATCTGCAAATGATTATTTACCATGGCCTTCAACTGAGGAACAGATTAAAGTCCTGCCATGGCAAGGTGAAAGCTCTGTTTCGGATCATAAACATGATTTTGTTGAAATCGCATTTATTCTAAAAGGTTCCTGCATACATACATATCAAGACTCTAACGTTCGTCTCATTCCTGGAGATGTCTTCACCATTACACCACATCAAAATCATGCCTATACAATCGATTCTCCTATGGTGATTTATAATTGTATGTTTTATCCGCAAGCTTTGGGGGAGGATTGGCTGCGGCTTCAAACGATTTCCAGTTTGCACGATATGTTCGTTGCTGAGCGCTTTTCTCATATGCAGGAAATCCTTCATTTGGCTCCGAGTCAGATTAATGACATTTTGGTCATTCTAGATCGGATGCACAAAGAATCAAAACAACTCAATCCTGATTTCGGGCTCATTCAAAAGTCTAACTTAACGTTGTTACTTTGTACGCTTGGACGGGCGCGGGACTGGCAAGAACAAGAGGAGAACACAATCTATAATAGAAAAAGAGAATTAGTTGCGCTTGCTTTAGAATATATGGAGCAGCATTTACAAGGGGATTTAAGTGTAGATGAAATAGCTTCCCATATTTATTTAAGTCCAGGTCACTTCCGGAAGGTGTTTAAGGAGACGATGGGACTTTCACCGATAAATTATATAAATAAATTAAGAATTTCAAATGCTTGCCAACTTTTAAAGGAAGACCGATCTATCTCGGAGATAGCTGAACGGGTGGGTATTCAAGACCATACCTATTTTTCTAGGTTATTCAAAAAGCTAGTTGGGCAAACGCCAAGTGATTATCGAAGACATGCGATTTGTACTCATCCTTAATTAAATCATCCTAACCTTTTTAAACGGGGACTCGATAAAATAGATGATAATAAGTTTATAAAAGGGGCGATCATATGCAGGATAAGATGAAGGTTGCGATTGTCGGGGCAGGTGGAGTTTCTGAAAGTCATGTCGATGGCTGGAAACAGTGCGCGCATGCGGAGGTCGTTGCTGTTGTTGATATCAACGAAGAGCAAGCCAAACAAAAGGCGAATAAATGGGGAATTAAAGGTGACCAAGTCTACCAATCTCTAGACGCATTAGTGAGGAACAACCGACCCGATTTAGTGGATATCTGTACACCAGAGCATATTCATAAGCTGATGGCAATACAAGCCATCGAGCTGGGTCTCTCGGTATTTTCTGAGAAGATTATGGCCGCTAATCTTCAAGATGGATTTGAAATGATGTCTGCTGCAAAACGCACAGGCAATTGGGCAGGCATCAACTATAACTATCATTACTACCCTTGTTTTTCACTGCTAAAGGACATAACGTCTGCGGATAAACATGGAAGGATTCGTGAGGTATACGTCCAGTCTCACTCCTTTTGTTTCCACCATGTGCTTGAGACACTGCTGTGGATCTTTGGAGTTCCTACCAGCATCAGCGCGGATGGGACAGAAAGACATTGGCCGCAGCATCTGGTAGAGACGTTTAAAGTGGCCGATCACCTTATCTATATTCCCAGTGAATCCCTGTCTGCGAGATTATCATATGAAAATGGTTTAAACATTCACATCAATGCTTCATTATATCAAAGCCTTAATCACTTGCCGTTTGGCTATACTTGTGTGTTTGATTCGGGAGAGGTGCTTCAAGCAACTGGATTGGATTGGGAAAGGAACATGGTTGGTAAAGTATCCTGGTTGCCTGAGGGTGATAATCTTATCGACGTCAGCCAGTATCAAGAAAGGTCAAACATTATTGGCTTTAGAGCATCTATTAAGACAGTGGCACAGCATTTCATGAGTGGAAAAAGGGCCCCTTCAAATTGGGAGGATGGCTGGAATGTTATGGTTGTTGATCACGCCATTTATTTAGCAGGACTAAATAAAACAAACATCAATGTGACTGAGCTTAAAAGCGATTTAGAAAGAACAATGGGGAATGTTATTCATGGATAGACAAAAATTAGGCATCAGCACATTGACATGTTCTGAACAACCCGTAACAATGGCACTAGAAAAAGTGGCTGCATTGGACTTTACATGGATTGATTTAGGTATTTTGAATGATTGGACCGATATTAATCCTAACCGGTTAGTCAAAGATTTTGAACGCACGATAGTCCCCATCGAACAAAAGCTGAAGGAAAAGGGATTACATGTTGCATCAATTAATTCAGGTTTTGGTGCTAAACCTTTTAAATATGCTATCGAAGAACAGTGTCTCGCCTTATGTCAGGCGGCCAAACGATTGCATAGCCGTACTGGAGTGACTCTTCCTTCAGGTATGTTGAATGAAGGATGGGGAACAGGGTTGGAAATTTTAGAAACTGCCTATAAGGTTTTTAAGTCACAGGGCGTGGATTTAATGGTAGAAACGCATTGCGATCATTTCACTGAAACCATTCATGATACATTGAGATTACTGGAGCGGTTCCCTGGTCTTAAGCTCACCTTAGATGCGAGCCATTATCTTGTTCAAGGCTATGGACCTAAAGATTGGAAGGTATTACTTCCCTGGATGAGTCATTGTCATGTAAGACCTTGTGGAAATCAAGGATTCGATACAATACAGGTGGAATTAGCAGATGCCATTCCTCTTGCCTTCCAATGGCCAGACTTAATGGTGGATTACGGATATACGGGTCTATTCACCTTTGAAATCATTGATACAATTAAGGTTGCTGACGCTGAAAAAACAACACTCCTGATGAGGGATGAAATATCCGATAGATAAAGGAAAAGACACTTTTGGGACCCCGTCTGTGCGACTAAAGTGTACCGTACCCGTTTCGTCTGCTAGTTATAAATGGATAAAAACCCGAACTATCCAAATCGTGAGGTTTGAAGAGTTTGGATTTTTTTGATTTAAAAACTTTTTGCCCGACCACTTTCTTTTCTGGCTTCGTGATAACCTACTCGTGATTGAGAATGCTGTTCGTACAGCCGGTCAATATTAAAAAATCGACCTCAGCCATAATCAAGGTCTTCATTGTATTTGTTTTTATCAAATGCTATTCCTTCTTCTGTAGCGATCAAATAGATGGAATTTTTATGTGAGGCGTCTTCCGATCGATCTTTTTGGAAAGAAAAAAGTATTGTGGGATAACTGAATAACTGGATAAAGGATCAGTTATTTAGTAATAGAACTGTCGTTTTTTCCTATTGAATTTCTTTTATATAGAAGTCTATCATTTATATTGGGGATTGAATATGAAAAAAGGATGATGTGTAATGCCAGTAAGAACAGGCGATTTTAAAATTGAAGTTAATCGTGAGAATAAGACAATAGATATGGTGATTATCGGTACGTTCTCAGAGGAAAAGGTTCAGGAGTTTGTCAAAGAATACTTAGAAAAAGTGCAAAGTGTCAATGCCAGTGAATATACACTCAATGTGGATTCCACTGATATGGATGTTTTAACTCAGGACATGATTCCGAGCATGAAAGAGTCCATTGGTTTATATCAACAATCTGGCTTCGATAAGATGATCATTACCATTAAGAAAAACGTTATTTTAAAAATGCAGCTTAACCGGATCTTAAGAAGTACCGATTTTGGAAATGCCGAAATCCGAGAAGTATAAGGGAATTAGCCATCTTTTTAGGAGACAAGGTAAATAGACCTTGTCTTTGTTAAATTACCAGGAAGCTGTTAGTTATTATCAGAGGGGATGAAGTTGTTTTCCGCTCCATTACACTGGAGTCTAGTGAAAAACTTGGTGTGTTTTGCCCGGTTATTCCAATGAAAAGACCTTAACCATCATAGAAGGGACGTAGCAACGACTTTGGAACACATTAAAATAAGAGATATCGCCATTTATCACCCTGAAACGATTCGTGATAATGAATTTTACCTTCAACATTTCAAAAAGCAGGGGCGGGACATTACAAAATTTTTGGATAAAGTCTTAGGGCGTAAGCAGAGATTCGTTATTGAAAATAACGAGGAAAATAGTCTGACGATGGCTGTAGAGTCCTCAAAGCGCGTATTAGAGAAAGCACAATTAACAGGTAAGGATTTAGATTTGATTGTCTTTTCCTCGCAAACCCCCGAGTACTTAGCAACCACTAATGCTCTCCAATTGCATAGAGCGCTTCAAGCGAGTACCAAAACCATAACGATGGATTCTAATGCCAATTGTGCTGGAATGACCTTAGCGATTGATCAAGCCGCACGTTATATGCTTTCTAATCCAAGGATCAATACCGTATTAATTGTAGGATCTGATTACAATACGTTAATGAGTAATCCAGAAGAAGAAATTACCTACGCAAATTTTGGAGATGCTTCATGTGCTGTGATTTTGGAAAAAACGGATGAAGATACCGGTTTTATTGATTCTATCTATTTTACGGACTCTTCAACTTATGATAAAACTTACTTCCCACGCCATGGACTATCGAAGATGTTTAACCATGAAAATAAAGGCATTCAATGGCTTCCCTTTGATGGCGATATTGCTTTACCTCCAGCATATGAAATGATAGAAACACTGTTAAAGCGGAATAACAAAGGTACTGAGGATATCGGGGCTTTTTGTCTCTCTCAATTTTCTATCTCAAACATCGAGCGAATTCAGGAGCATTTTTCTATTGCTGATGAAAAGATCATGTACATAGGCGATCGGTTTGGTTATACCGGGACAAGTAGCCCGTTTATTGCTTTACATGAAGGTATTGAGGCTGGAAGAATTAAAAGGGGCGATACCGTTCTGTTCTGGACGATAGGTGGCGGCTATCAAATGGTTGCGATGTTGCTGACCTATTAAAGGACGGTTAAATCAAGCTGGCAGATGCCGGTTAAGATGGTTTAAGACTTCAACGTAAAAGTTGAAGTCTCTTTTAAAAGGTAAGAAAGTATAAAATTTCTGGTCATCAGGACGGTGTGATTTCCGCTCAATTAGACTTGCTTGCTGATACTGCTCTTTGTTTTTGGAGAAATTCCATGCCAAAGACTGGGGAATTTTCCAGTATGCAAAATCTTACAGCTTTTAATGTGTATGTGGTATGCTTTTTATGTCTTTATTTGCCTTTTCCATCTTATGTAGGGCGTGTTTTGAGCCCCATTCATGCATGGCTTCCAAAATGGGTTCAAGGCTGCGACCGTATTCTGTTATAGAGTATTCAACCTTGGGAGGAACCTGTGGAAAGACGACGCGTTTAATGATATCTTCATTCTCTAATTCGCGTAATTGTTTTGTCAACATTTTCTGGGTGATTCCGGGCATGCTACGTTTAAGTTCACTAAATCGTTTGGTGCCCTTTTGAAGTAAATGCAATAAAATGATCGGTTTCCATTTACCGACTAGAATACCTAGTGCATCTTCTACTTGGCAATTTTCCGGTACCTTTTCCATTTTATAATCCTCCTTGGTATCTTTTTGGATACTATACCACTTATAAGTGCGTACTTATACCATTTATCATTATCATCTATAATAACATGGTGATGAATAAGTGAAAAAACAATACACTTGAAGGCTTTTATTTTTAAAGTTGAGATATAGATCATGTATTATCAAATCGTGACATCAGAACTTTATGCAAAGAAAAGGTGAGCATTAAATGGAAAATTACCGTATTGATCAAGATAAAGGACTAGAATTTGGTATTTATACGCTAGGCGATCATCTTCCCAATCCGTTAACGGGGGAAAGAATTTCTGCTGAACAGCGTCTTCATGAAATTATTGAATATGCAAAGCTTGCTGAGCAAGCCGGGATAGATTTTTTTAGTGTGGGAGAAAGTCATCAAGAGTATTTTGCAACGCAAGCACATGCTGTAGTTTTATCGGCTATCGCGCAAGCCACAGAAAAGATAAAGATCGGTAGTTCATCGACGATTATTAGCACATCTGATCCAGTACGTGTGTATGAGAACTTTGCCACGATTGATTTAATTTCTAAGGGACGGGCAGAAATCATTGCTGGTCGAGCTTCGAGAGTAGGGCTTTTTGATTTATTAGGGTATAATCTTCGTGATTATGAAGAATTATTTGAGGAAAAGTTTGATCTGCTACTCAAGATTAACGAGGAAGAAGTCGTTAATTGGAGTGGCGAATTTCGTGCCCCACTAAAAGACGCGCGAGTGCTTCCACGCCCGCAAAGTGGGTCGATGCCGATTTGGCGAGCTGTTGGGGGTTCACCCGCCAGTGCGCTTAAGGCGGGTTATGCAGGAGTCCCGATGTTCATGGCGCATTTAGGGGGTCCGGCGGCAATTTTTAAGCGAACCGTAGACGCTTATCGTGAAGGTGCGCGTCGTAATGGGCATGATCCATTAAAGTTACCTGTTGCAACAGCAGGGTTTTTCTATGCCGCAGAAACAACACAACAGGCCTTAAGTGAGTATTACCCTCATATTAATGAAGGGATGAAACTAACAAACGGTCAGGGCTTTCCTAAGCAGCATTTTGCTCAAGGTGCAGATCCGCATAATATTATGAACGTCGGAAGTCCACAGCAAATCATTGAAAAAATTCTTTATCAATATGAAGTCTTTGGGCACCAGCGTTATATTGCTCAAATTGATTTTGGTGGCGTTCCTTTTGATAAAATCATGAAAAATGTTGAGATTATTGGGACGGAAATTTTACCGGCCATAAGAAAATACACCGCAAAGAGCTAGGAGGTGGGGAATATGAAGATCGTAGCGTTATCGGGTTCTATCGTAGGCTCAAAAACGAGAACCGCTATGGATTATACCATAAAGACACTTCAAGAAAAGTATCCAGAAGTTCATGTGACCTTAATTGATTTGGCTGATTATGAGATTCAGTTTAGTGATGGACGGAATTATTTAGAATATGAAGGCGATACAAAATATGTAACCCAAACGATCATGGACGCTGATGCGTTGATAATTGGTACACCTATTTTTCAGGCCTCTATTCCCGCGACTCTAAAGAACATTTTTGATTTACTTCCGGTTAACGCCTTTTTAAATAAGGTTATTAGCATGATTGTAACTGCGGGTTCCTCTAAGCATTATTTAATAGCTGAACAACAATTGAAGCCGATTTTATCTTATATGAAGGCACAAATAGTACAAACGTATGTTTTTATTGAGGAAGCGGATTTTTATCGGAAGGACATTATCAATGAAGATGTCTTATTCCGAATCAATCGATTAGTAGAAGATACGGTTGTATTAACGGAAACCTATACAAGCATTAGAGAGGCAAAAGAAGCTGAATACGGTTTTTAACTCTTATTTTATCGAGGTGGACAGTGGAAGAACTGAACACCTCTTTTTTTACCTTTTTCTACGAAAGTTATTTCCTAGTCGCTTTCCTTAGTCTAGCGGGAACCGGGCCTGCGACACTTCACGAATAGACGCCCGAGTTGTTCCAAAAAGGCTGACGACGAAGCCTGTCTAGTAGACCACAGGAACAGGGAATTTGTGATCCAAATCCATTGGAGCTTGATAGCCCATCTAAAGTAAGCTGTAGTCTTGTCCGCGGCTGAAAGCGGCATTTTCTTTTATAAAATCTTAAGAGGCAGCTTCGGTTTCGAGAACAATGGGACTCATACGGTCAATAGCGGTTTGAACAGCGGTCTTAAGGTTTTCCCAATACGCCTTGACTTCTTCTTCTCCACTGTTGTTCATCGCAATCTCTAACCATTTTAATTCATTCTGGAGACGAGGCGCAGAACCCACCCAGTATTTTTGCCGAGCCACTTTAACGGTAAAGGGGGTTTCAAAATGAAACGGAAGGTAAACACCCATTTTATTGGGGTGGCAAATAACCTGTTGATAAATGGTGTTTTTTGTGATCTTGGCAAAGAAGAGTGTGCCTCCATCGTTTTTAGCGGCAAGTTTTTGCAACTCGATAAGCTGCTGTTCTTCGCCAAGTTCAATGGTCTCATACTCGGTTGTCCAATTTAATTCTTCACGATATGGAACCAGAAATCCCATTCGTTGCATGTGAATTTCTAATGTGCGATAAAGTGGGTTATCTGGTTTATTTTCTTCAGTCAGCTGTTTGATATGGGCTTGTATCTTCATATTTAATCACCTTTAGTTCATTATTATTAAGAACTATTCGCAAGAGTTTTAGGGTAAAGAGGGGTCGTTTTCTGTCGAAAGCAAACATTTTTTAACGAACGTTGCAGTGTCTAAGTGTTTGTGCTTGAAAAGTAGGCCTGTGGGGCATACGATAAGTCTAAAGTAAAAGCGTTTACAAAATGATAGGAGTGGTGGAGATGAAGTATAGAAGATTAGGGAAAACGGATTTAGATGTATCTGTCGTGGGTGTAGGAACCTGGCAATTTGGTGGAGATTGGGGGAAGGACTTCAATCAATCTGAGGTTGATGCCATTCTTTCTCGAGCAAAAGCGCTCGGAATTAATTTGATTGATACGGCAGAATGTTATGGTCCTCATCACTTATCCGAAAGCTTTATAGGGGATTATCTCTCGAGGGATCAGCGCGAGGAATGGGTGATTGCTTCAAAATTTGGTCACCATTGGGAAGAACAGTGGGAACATGCTTGGGATACGCAAGCAGTCCAAAAGCAATTGGATGCATCATTAAAAGCCCTTCAAACCGACTATATTGATCTCTATCAGTTTCATTCAGGCTCCGATGCAGTTTTTGATAATGACGCATTATGGACAATGCTCGATAAGCAGGTAGCGGCAGGAAAAATTCGCAATCTTGGTATCTCGATCGGCAGCAACGCGAATATTTATCAAACCTCTAAAGCATCAGAGTTACATGCTAAAGCCATTCAAGTGGTCTATAATCGCTTAGATCGCACCCCAGAGGAAGAGGTTTTTCCTTCATGCATTGAGCAAAATTTAGGGGTTTTAGCCAGAGTCCCCTTAGCCAGTGGACTTTTAAGTGGCAAGTATAAACCAGGTGTGCGATTTAGTGATAACGTGCGCCAAAAACGGGATCAAGAAGACATTGACGAGAAGCTGAGACAGGTTGAGAAAATCAAAGCAGAAGAAGTCCCAGAGGGTGTTAATATGGCACAATGGGCGCTAGCTTGGTGCCTACAACACCCGGCTGTTACAACGGTCATTCCAGGTTGTAAAAGTCCAGAACAAGTTGAGGTGAACGCTGCTGCTGCCGAATTAGATATTGTCCAGGATACACATCCTCTTGCTGTGACTAAATAATTGAATACGAGAAATTAAGGTTATATTAAACAAAGAGGCTGTTTCAAAAGTCCATAAAAATGGACGATTTGAGACAGCTTCAACTTTATATTTAATCAAATTGGATTTGTAAGATATAAAAAAACAGAGGGAAAAGTCATTTCATACGACTTTTTCCTCTTTTTTTAACCTTCGGCTTGAAGTGGTTTGATCCTTTCAATAAGTTATGTGTAACGCAAATAAGATCCCATTCCACCCTTATTTACGAGAGAGGTGATTTTGGGGAATATTAACTTCCGAATCTAGTGGTAAGCACAATTGATTCATGTGTTCATCAATAAAAGAAATATGATCATGTTTCATAAGAAATCGCTCCATTGTCTGGTTTTTCTCAAAGAATAAGAGAGTATAATCTATCGAAGCAATAAAGAGATCGGTAGAAAAACTTGTCTGCACGGATAAGGACTTGATGTGAGCCAAGCAATTCTTAAAGTATAGGAATGTATAAAATTCTAATTATCAGCACGGTGTGGATTTCCGCTTCAGAACGCTCGCTTTCCTCGGGCACGGCCTCAGCTAATTTTGGAATGGACTCTTTGTGTTCCAAAATGGATCTTCGGACTCGTGCTGTTCCCGAAGGAGTCTCGCGTCTTCCGCTCCAATCAACTGAGTTTGCTGACGCTGCCTAATGGTAAAAGACTTTTCAATGTCTAAACGAGGACCGGGGCACGCATTCGCCCGGTTTTTCTCATGTTTGTGCTTAGAGTGTAGATGAGTGTTCGAATCACCGATTCATTTTTCTTTGCAGGTGTGCTTTTACCTGTGGCCATTCTTCTTTTAGGATACTGTAAATGACGGCATCTCTGACATAACCATTGGGTAAGGGTCTCTCATGGCGTAAGAGGCCTTCCTTTGTGGCTCCAAGTCGTTTGATAGCTTGTTGGGCTCTTAAATTTCGAGCGTCTGTTTTAAGTTGGACACGTAAGACGTCAAGCTCTTCAAAAGCGTAGTGTAACAATAAATATTTACACTCTGTATTGATGCTTGTGCGTTGAACCTTGGGATGGTACCAAGTATAACCAAGCTCAACGGATCTGTGTGCGTTTGATAGGTGATATAGACGGGTACTTCCCACAAGTTCACCCGTTGATTGGTCGATGACAACGAAGGGGAACTCTGTCCCCTGTGCATAATGATTCAGCGCAGTGACGACATAATTTCTCATATCTTCCTGCTGATCCATTTTAGAGGTTAAAAACGTCCATATGTGAGGGTGTGACTCGACGATTTTATATAACGCATCAATATCATCTAATGACATTAAACGTAATAATGCTCGATGACTTGTTAATTTCATTTTCATTCTCATTCTCCTTCTCCTTGCTAACCACCGGTATAGCCCAGGAAATAATTGCCCCAGACTAAGAGAACTT
The DNA here is from genome assembly GCF_014639255.1 of Pullulanibacillus pueri. Lineage (GTDB taxonomy): Bacteria > Bacillota > Bacilli > Bacillales > Sporolactobacillaceae > Pullulanibacillus > Pullulanibacillus pueri. The sequence goes on along the minus strand of NZ_BMFV01000022.1, from coordinate 67,005 downwards.
TTAAAATCTATCTATGTTATGGGGTATTTAAATATGCAGACCTATTTTCACTATCATACGCCACTTCATGTTTTCCATGCTTTTTCCTTACAACACCTTGTCACACTGACGATTATTGTGATTTTATGTGCCTTGTTGTTCATTTTTAGAAGAGGCGTTAGGAGAAAGCGAAATTATTTTCGATTCATGTTGGCCATCCTCTTGTTTGTGGCTAATGTTGGGTTGCATGTATGGCTTATTTCACAAAACGTATGGTCTCTTAAGAGAGATTTACCTTTGCAACTTAGCGATATTGTGGTGCTCCTTGCGATTATCATGCTTTTAACCGGGAGCTCGAAACTGTTTCAATTCATGTATTTTGCTGGACTAGGGAGCTCTCTTCAAGCCGTTATCACACCCGACTTAGGAAAGTTTTCATTCCCACATTTTCGGTACATTGAATTTTTTGTTTCTCATGGTGGTGTTGTGCTTGCTTGTTTATTGATGGTGGTCGTTTATCATTACAGACCGACCCTTCGAGCGCTATGGGTAACCTTTTTAATCGTTAATATTTATGCTGGGTGTGTCTTTGCTATTAATAAAGGGCTCGGGTCAAATTATCTGTACATCATGAAAAAGCCCGGGAACATGTCATTGCTAAATTTTCTTGGCCCATGGCCGTGGTATCTTCTGTCGTTAGAGCTAGTGATGATCCTCAGCTTTTATCTTTTATATAGTCCGTTTTGGATTAAAAGAAGAGAGGAGTCTTAAATCGAAAGTCGAGGAGAAGAGAGAGGAAATCAAAAGGTGTTTCTAACAACAAGATTTAGGTGTCATTGCTCTCAAAGGCCTGATTTCACAAACTGAAGCGCATTCTCCTTTGAAATGTGAGTTTGTGGGGGAAACTGTCTCCAATTGGTCGAAACAAGTGAGTGTAGCCCTTTATCGTATTTTGCAAGAAGGGCTGAGTAATGTACTCCGTCATTCAACGGCTACTGAAGTTAAAGTGAAAGTCACTGAGCAGGATAATCAAGTCACGTTGTGGTTATCTGATAACGGAGAGTATGATAAGGAGAGACAGCTTATCCCGGGATTTGGTATTAAAGGTATGATCACAAGGTCAAGGGAACTAGGTGAAACATGTGAATATTCTCGAAATGAGTGTGGTGGATTAACGGTAATGGCTGTATTACCTGCTGATGGAGGGGAAAAGAATGGGAGATAAAATTCGGATCTTGTGAGTAGATGATCAGTCTATTATTCGTCAAAGGCTCCAATATATCATTAATAGTCAGACAGACATGGAGGTTATTGCTGAAGCTGGTGATGGAGAAGAAGCAGTGTCCATTTGTCATCAAACGCAGCCTGATCTTGTCTTGATGGATATCCGGTTACCAAAGAAGAACGGTATTGAAGCAACACAATCTATTTTATCTAAACAACCTGATATAAAAATTATTCTCTTGACAACATTTGATGTTCAAGAATATATCTTTGAAGGGATCCGAGCAGGTGCTATTGGCTATTTATTAAAAGATGCGGAAACCAATGAACTCTTAGAAGGGATTCGGTCTGCTATGCGGGGATCTGCCATCTACAAAAGTACAACGGCAGGCCAAGCGTTAGCACAGTTCATCACAAAAAAGCAGACGGATACTGCCACTCCAGATGAATTGATTTATCAAAAAGAAATAGAATCACTAACAGAAAGAGAAATCGATGTTCTTCAAGAAATGGCATATGGGCGAAGAAATTCGGAGATTGCTGAAATTCTTTATATTTCACAAGGTACGGTCAAACACATGTCCATAGAATTCTGCCAAAATTGGGGGCAGAGGATCGTACTCAAGCCGTTGTCATTGCGATTCGTCAAGGGTTTGTTAAATGATTCTCTATCTAGAGATAGAGTCCAATGACTAAAAAGATATGTCTACCGACAGACGTTTTTTTATTCCTTCTTTTTTATTATTAGATGTATAGATAACATCTTATTTCGAATAATGAAGGAGGAACCTTTGTTTGGATCTACACAGTGTATTTACAAGTATTCTCATGTTTGGATTAGTGATAGTGATTATTTCTCGGCAACTTAAGCCCAGATCACTAAACCGTTTCCGTTTTTATATAATGCCTATCATTGCTTTTTTCATGGCTTATGAGAATCTACCAAGGCCTACTGTACCTGACTTTCAACTTATTGAGTGTTTAATCTCTGTAATTATTGGTATTGGCTTTGGTATATTACAAGCGAGATCTACAAAGGTTTATCAAGTGAATGGCGCTTGGGTGATGCAGGGGGATTGGCGATACCTCATCACATGGGTTGCATTGCTTGCAATTCGGATTGTTTGTATGTTGATATTTAATCATTTTGATCATTCGCAAAACAAGGTTGTAGAATGGATTATTTGGATTGAGATTGCAGTCGTTTGGGGCGTACGTTCATTGATGCTAGGCTTACGTTATCCGCAAATTCGTGGCGCTTTAGCAAGGCAAAATAAATAAAGCTTCCAAACAATCGCAACCTCTGCCTATGTCGAAACATAGGCAGAGGCTGTTCTTTTGTTCTAATATCTCACAGGCAAAGCGGTTAATCCTCGGATGAGGATACCAGGACGCCATTGTAAAGATTCGCTATCTGTATTCAGTTGCAAGTTCGGCATACGCTTTATTAATGCGTTTATAGCAATTTCGCCTTCAAGACGTGCCAGTGGAGCGCCTAAGCAATAATGAATGCCTTTGCCAAAAGCGAGATGGCGGTTGTATTTTCGGGTAATATCGAAGGTTTCTGGAGACTGAAACTGTTCAGGATCACGATTGGCGGAATCGAGCGCGATAAGAATAAGATCACCTTTAGACATCGTTTGCCCTCGAAAGACTATATCCTCAGAAGCCCACCGCGAAGTTGAAAATTCAACGGGTCCATTATAGCGGAGCATTTCTTCAATCGCTTGATGAATCAGCGAAGGATTCGCTTTTAGTGTTTCGAGTTGGTCGGGATTTTCGAGGAGAGCTAGAACCCCATTTCCGATTAAGTTCACGGTGGTTTCATGTCCAGCAATGATTAATAAGAAGACGAGCGAACGGATTTCTTGATGATTTAACTGTTCGCCACGTTCCTCTGCTTCGATTAAGTGACTGATTAAATCATGTTGTGGATGTTGTTTTCTGTAGTGAATCCAATCATCAATATAGTTGGAAAAGTTGATCATTTGTGGCTGTATTTCTTGGATTTTCTTGGGATTGTTTGCAGCCTCAACGAGAGTATTTGACCATTGACGGAAAATATCACGATCTTCACTTGGTACGCCTAGCATCTCACAGATCACTATAATAGGAAGTGGAAAGGCAAATGCCTCAATGAGATCCACCGCGCCCTTCTCTTCTATATCATCGAGTAAAAGAGTCGTAATTTCTTCGATTCTGGGACGGAGTCCAGCAATCATTCGGGGTGTAAAGGCTTTTTGAACTAAATTGCGCAACCTACGATGTGCAGGAGGATCTGAATTTAACATATGATTGTTAAAGAGAAGGCTCTTAGCCTGATTAGGATTTTCTGCTTCTCCTTCTTTATTGAAAAATTGAGTGGGATCTTTAATAAAATGCACCTCTTTTAATGCGGCCATAGCATCATCATAACGAGAAATAACCCAAGCGGTTTGCCCATCTGGCAGGGTCATCTGATGAATAGGATCTCTTTCTCTTAACTGTTGGAAGACAGGATAGGGGTTACGATTAAAGGTTTCAGAGAACAAATCAATGTTTAAGCCTGCAAGCGTTTCTTTCTGATCTACCATGCGTTTTCTCCTTTCTAAGTAAAAGACCTTAGGATACATCTTTACTATACTATTCGTCGCATTATTCCCACAGCCTTCTATAATAAGGCCATTTTTAAAAATAAAGAGAGGGAAAAAGTAGGAAAAGCGATAGTCTGTTGCCCTTCGTGGTCTAAAGTAAAAAGTGAGGTGGATCAAAAGCTGGGGGCAAGAGTTGTCCTTAATCTATGAAAAAATTTTTCTAGTAATTATGGTTCTATTTATAAGTCTACCTTTATAGATTAGTAAGGAAGGGAAAATAAGTAGAGGGTGAGACTATGCATTGGTATCAAATGGAGAACAAAAAAATAGAGGAAGCCACGCATTCAGATATCGAAAACGGACTTACGAGTGCAGAAAGTAGGGAGCGGCTCAGGCAAAACGGCCCCAATGAGATAGCAGATAGTGGCAAGCGATCACCGATAATGATTCTTCTAACACAATTCAAAGATTTCATGGTGATTGTCTTACTCGCCGCAACAGTCCTATCGGGGCTACTAGGAGAATACCTCGATGCGATTGCGATTATTCTCATTGTCATGCTCAATGGGATTCTCGGTTTTATTCAAGAGCGCAAGGCAGAGAAATCACTGGATGCTCTTCGCGAACTCTCTGCACCGATGGCCACCGTTCTAAGGGATAAAGAATGGCAAACCATTCCCGCAAAGGAACTGGTCGTCGGTGATATGATCAAGATCTCCAGTGGTGATCGAGTCAGCGCGGATATTCGATTAATAGAGACCCATGGCTTACTTATTGAAGAATCGGCGCTCACGGGTGAATCTATTTCCGTACAAAAAGGACAAGCCCCGCTTGAAGAAGAAGAGCTGTCACTTGGTGATCAAGTGAATATGGGATTCATGGGGACGATGGTGACCCAAGGGAATGGAACAGGGATTGTAGTGAACACGGGAATGAAGACAGAAATGGGGAAAATTGCGAGTCTTATTCAAAATGCCGAAACACTGCAAACGCCTTTACAAATCCGCCTTGAACAATTAGGTAAGATTCTAATTATGCTTGCGGTTGTTTTAACTGTACTTGTAGTGGGGATTGGAGTGCTTCACGGTCATGGGTTAACAGAAATGGTTTTATCGGGTGTTTCTTTGGCTGTGGCCGCTATTCCTGAAGGTTTACCCGCCATTGTCACGATTGCTTTAGCGCTAGGTGTGCAGAAAATGATTAAGCGGAACGCGATTGTTCGTAAGTTACCTTCAGTGGAGACTTTGGGGTGTGCCACCGTTATCTGTACTGATAAGACAGGGACGTTAACGCAAAACAAGATGACCGTCACCCATCTTTGGGCGGAAGGACAGACCTGGGAGCTCGCTCAGAAACCTAATGACCCCCCCTTTCTAAAAGAGGGACATCCTGCCAAACTTGAAAACGAGTCCTCTTTACGACAGCTTTTAAGTTATGCCGTGCTTTGTAACGACTCAGAACTGGTTGAGGGAGAAGATAATGCGGTAACAGAAAAGGGAGATCCAACCGAAATTGCTTTATTAATCAGTGGGCAAAAGGCAGGTTTTTCTAAACAAGGGCTATTATCAAATTATAAAATCATTAAGTCCTTTCCCTTCGACTCTACTCGAAAAATGATGAGTGTGATTATTGCCAATAAAAAAGGTGAAAAATTTGTTTTAACAAAAGGAGCCCCCGACGTTCTTTTGGATCGCTGTGATCATATTTTGTGGAATAAACAAAAGCAGTTGATTAAGAAGCGCCATGAGGAACACGTCAAGGAAGCGATTCTTTCCTTAGGAAATCAGGCGCTGCGAACCATCGCGGTCGCTTTTAAACCACTTCGGAGTGATAACACCAATACAGAGGCAGAACAACTTGAACGCGGATTAACCTTTGTTGGGGTGCAAGGAATGATTGATCCCCCAAGACCAGAAGTGAAAGCGAGTATTGCTAATTGCCAGCGTGCCGGGGTAAAAACGGTCATGATTACCGGTGACCATGTTGTTACGGCAAGTGCAATTGCGCGTCAACTTAATCTGTTACCTCAAGATGGACAAGTCATGGACGGGGCCACACTCTCAAAGATGACAGAAGAAGAGTTAATCGATCAAGTCGATGATATTTACGTTTATGCCCGTGTCGCTCCTGAGCATAAGCTGAAAATTGTTAAGGCCTTGCAGAAGAAGGGGCATATTGTGGCCATGACAGGGGATGGTGTGAATGATGCTCCTGCGATTAAGGCTGCCAATATTGGAATTGCTATGGGGAATACAGGTACCGATGTGGCTAAGGAAGCTTCCTCCCTGATTTTAAGTGATGATAATTTTGCAACAATAGAAGCGGCCATTGAGGAAGGGCGTAACATATACGAAAATATTCGTAAGTTTATTCGCTATCTTCTCGCTTCAAATGTCGGAGAGATCCTCGTCATGTTTTTCGCGATGATACTCTCGCTGCCGTTGCCGTTGCTGCCGATACAAATATTATGGGTGAATCTTGTAACGGATGGCTTGCCTGCGATGGCCTTAGGCGTCGATGCTGCTGAGGATAATGTCATGAGACAAGGGCCTAGAAAACCCAATGAAGGCGTCTTTGCTAGAGGGATGGGCTGGAAGATTATATCGCGCGGGTTCTTAATAGGGATCGTCACTCTCATCGGTTTTTGGACAATTTTACATGGAACGAATGATTTAACAAAGGCACAGAACGTCGCCTTTATGACACTAGTGATGTCTCAACTGATTCAAGTCTTTGATTGCCGGAGTGAACGCTCAATCTTTGATCGTAACCCTTTTGGTAATCGTTACTTAGTCTTAGCCGTTCTTTCGTCGATTGTGCTGATGCTTGGTGTGATGTATATTCCGTTCTTTGAACCGATTTTCCATACCGTGCCATTGTCTTTACATGACTGGTTATTGATTGTTGGTCTATCAGCCATTCCCACACTGGCATTTTCGGGCGCAGGGCTTTTTGGTCAAAAGGAAAAAGAAAAATCACCTTATACTAGACAAGCATAGGAAGACAGGAAAGGGTTGGAGCATAAAAAGACAATCCTGTTAAATTTCAGGCGCGTTTCCTCGCAGCTTAACAAAAGAGCACTGCACGTGCACATAAGTGCCGCAGCATGAACAAAAGAAATAGCTGACTAGTCCGTGTCCATGGAAAGCGAGTAACATGGAATGGAGATGAACATAATAGCATCTACAGTAGCAGTTACACTGGAATTTCCTTCAATGCTAAAATTTATGGCCTGAGTAAAGCAACAGACCCTATGAACATAAAAGAAAACGGCAATCCGGAAAAAGCTTCAAACATTCGGATTGCCGTTCTGTTTTAATTTATCTAGTATTTTCAATATTATATTTCAGTAACAGGCTCGACTTCCCAATTCTTATTAACATAAAGCCCTAGAACCTTGACTTCTAATCCCCATGAGCGTATCAATTCAACAGACTGTTTAATTTGCTCTACTTTCTCATCTTTAGGAATGGGATTTCCAGCACAATCATGGTGACCAACAATAGCGATGACTTTAGAGCCATGGGGTCCATAGGAGACCTGAACTTTTGCTTGAATCGCTTGAAGCTGTTCTGGGGTTCCTTCTAATAACACTTTATTTGGACCTGCTTCAGTAATCATATCAATATAGTCAACGTTAAACTGCTTTTTCATCCACTCGATGACAGGGAGTTGAACTCTCCCATCCATACAATTGATCGCTGTAGCAAATTGAGACATTCATATCACTCCTATTATATGTATTGGTTTTATATATCTTAAATTTGTTAGTCCTTTATTATCATAACACTTTTAGTGAAAATCGTCCTATAATCAATAAGACATATTTCTTAAGAATGTGCAGATAATAGCGTTGAATTCACTATTAAGGAGGTCTTTTGAATGGCATTAGTTCCCTATGATCCATTTAGGCAGATGTCAAATATGAGACGTCAGTTTGACCGTTTTTTCTCTGATCTTCCTATGACAATGGAGAACGACTATGGATTGGGAAATATCAGAGTGGATGTTCATGAAACCGAGAATGAAGTTGTCGCAACATGTGATATTCCTGGACTTGAAAAGAAGGACGATGTTGACATCACTATCGAAAATGACACATTAAATGTAAGTGGTTCGATTCATAAAACACATGAAGTTGAAGAAGAAAACATGCATCGTAAGGAAAGATTTACAGGACGTTTTCATAGATCCATCTCTCTCCCTAGCGCTGTTAGTCATGAAGGTGTCAAAGCCACTTATAAGAATGGTGTTTTAGAAGTAAGGATGCCTAAAATGATGAGAGATAATAAGCAAAGGATCGATGTGGATTTTCATTAATTAAAGAAAATATAAAGGTGACAATGTGGTCGAGGTAAGCCGGTAGGATCTGGTGAGGCTTCGACTTTTTCTTTTGTAGATGTCGAGATGAATTAGAATGGCTTGACAGAAAAAAATGGATGTGTTATTAAAAATATGGATTAGCACTCAAGTTAGAAGAGTGCTAAAAATAGAAACGAGGGAAAGGGAGAGAACGATGACGAAAATGGAATTTAAGGCAGAGTCTAAAAGGCTATTAGAAATGATGATAAACTCTATTTATTCTCAGAAAGAGATTTTTCTCAGAGAGTTGATCTCGAATGCCAGTGATGCGATTGATAAAATCTATTATAAAGCACTCACGGACGACAGTCTGACATTTAATAAAGACGATTATTTTATAAAAGTGGAAGCGGACAAAGCCAACAGACTGTTAAAGATCACAGACACGGGTATTGGGATGACGAAAGAAGAGCTTGAAAATAACCTAGGGACGATTGCCAAAAGCGGGTCGCTCTCCTTTAAAAAGGAAACAAAAATGGAAGATGGCCAAGAGATCATTGGTCAGTTCGGTGTGGGCTTCTATTCTGCTTTCATGGTGGCGGATGTCGTCACGGTGTTGACTAGAGCATTAGGGAGCACCGAAGCTTATAAATGGGAATCACAAGGGGCTGATGGCTATACAATTGAACCTTGTGATAAAGAGACTGTAGGAACGGAAATTATTTTAAAAATCAAGGAAAACACTGAAGATGAAACCTATGATGACTACTTAGAGGACTATCGTTTAAAACAAATTATCAAAAAGTACTCTGATTTTATTCGATATCCTATCAAAATGGACATTACAGAAAGTCGTCCAAAAGAAGGCAGCGACAATGATCTTGAAGAAGTAACGGAAGAACAAACGATCAACAGTATGGTCCCGATTTGGAGAAAAAATAAAAATGAACTGACGGATGAGGATTATGCCAATTTTTATTCCGAAAAACATTATGGCTATGACAAACCACTCAAACATATTCACATTAGTGTAGATGGTGCTATAAGGTATCAAGCGATTTTATATATTCCTGAACAAATTCCGTTTAATTATTATTCCAAGGAATTTGAAAAAGGTCTTGAGTTATACTCCAATGGCGTATTAATTATGGAAAAATGCTCTGACTTACTTCCTGATTATTTCAGCTTTGTCAAAGGGATTGTTGATTCTGAAGATCTATCACTTAATATTTCTAGAGAAATTTTGCAACAAGATCGTCAGCTTAAAACGATTGCTAAAAATATAAAAAATAAAATCAAAAGCAATTTGAAGAGTATGATCAAAGAGTCTAGAGAAGACTATGAAAAGTTTTTTAATGCTTTTGGTAGACAATTAAAATACGGTGTATATAGTGATTTTGGAGCCAATAAGGATGATTTACAAGACTTACTCATGTTCTACTCATCCAAGGAGAAAAAGCTTGTTACCTTAGACGAATACGTTTCCAGAATGCCTGAAGACCAAAAGTATATTTATTATGCTTCTGGGGAAAGTTTTGATCGTATCGAAAAACTGCCACAAACCGAAGTTGTCGCAGAAAAGGGCTACGAAATTTTATATTTCACGGATGAAGTGGACGAGTTTGCGATTAAAATGCTCATGAATTATAAAGAGAAGGAATTCAAATCGGTCTCTAGTGGCGACTTAGGTATTGAAGAAGAGGGCAAAGAGAAAACTGAATCAGAGGAAAAGGAAAATAAAGAGCTCTTTGATTATATGAAAAATGTGTTATCTGACAAGGTCAAAGCAGTTCGAGTATCGAAACGCTTGAAAACTCATCCTGTTTGCTTGTCTTCGGAAGGTGACATATCCATTGAAATGGAAAAAGTCTTACAAGCGATGCCTGATAATCAAAATATAAAGGCAGATAAAGTCTTGGAAATTAATACTGATCACGAAGTTTTCCAGGCTCTTAAAGCGGCTTTTGACACAGATAAAGAAAAACTCGATCTCTATACCCAATTATTATACAATCAAGCACTGCTTATTGAGGGCTTGCCTATTCATGATCCTGTGGCGTTTACAAATGATATTTGTAAGATAATGGTTTCCTGATATTGGAGGGAGACTCTCTTGTAATAAGAGACAACAGATCATGAAAGTTGAAAATATGCCCACTGATCTATAAAATGAAGACGATTATTCCTTCAAAGACAAGGTGGTCTGATTATGAAAACAACAATTAAGTGGACGGATCCGATGGGCTTTTCTGGAACAACACCCTCAGGACATGAGCTTAAAATGGATGCCGCGCCTGAAGTCGGTGGGCAAAATACGGGGGCAAGACCGACAGAGCTCCTTTTATATGCGGTCGCTGGATGTACAGGCATAGATATTATTTCAATCCTGAAAAAGATGCGCTTAGAACCCTCCAATTTCGCTATGGATGTTGAAGGAGAGCGTGCCGACGATCATCCTAAACGCTTTACTGCTATTCATATTCACTATGCCTTGGACGGAGAATTACCAGAAGATAAAGTTGTACGAGCAATCAAACTTTCAAAAGACAAATATTGCTCCGTCGCGCACTCACTCAATGCTGAAATCACAGCGAGCTACTCCATCAATGGTAAAGAAGGAGAACAGGACGTTTAATAAAATAATAAGGCTGATTCCTATGAGTGTGGGAATCAGTCTTTTCTATCTGAATTGCAACATACCCTTCTTATAGAAGGGAGGACAAAATATGCTCCAAAAAAGGGGCATGACACTCATTTTAAAAGAAAAAAGATAAAGTAGTGGATGCTTGATCTAACATAGGTTTTTAAATATGGGATTGACAGATTGTCCCTCAAAAGACTAAACTAAAACTTGCGGTTGAATTAAAGGATAGACACTATTAGAAGGAACCTACAGGCTGACCGTCTTAAACCGCGAATACCTGATATTTAAGTCAGTTATCAAGCGTAGTTAAATGGATGTGACAACAAAATAAAAAAATTTTAAAAAACACTTGCTTATTTAATTTATGTATGTAATAATAATACATGTCGCTAACGGAGGATTAGCTCAGCTGGGAGAGCACCTGCCTTACAAGCAGGGGGTCGCAGGTTCGAGCCCTGCATCCTCCACCATCTTTAATTACATAGCTTTATATTGCCGCAAGGTGGAGCAAGCCAACAACTTTGAGGATTCATCAGTGTTAGCTTGTAAAATTTAGCCTAAACCTCTTGAAACACATCGGATTTTACAGGGGAAAGCGGCCGTATTAACATCGTCGCGGGGTGGAGCAGGGGTAGCTCGTCGGGCTCATAACCCGAAGGTCGCAGGTTCAAATCCTGCCCCCGCAACCATAATGTATTAAACGTACTACGTCGAATATATGTCAAGCTCGTTTAATATTAGGTGTGCTGGAAAGTGCAACCATAATGTGTTAAACGTACAACATCGATTAGACATCAAACTCGTTTAACATCAGGTGTGCTGAAAATCTTAATCAAGTGGTAGTTAAACCCTACATTGAATTAAAGATAACCTTTCATAAAGGACCCGTGGTGTAGCGGTTAACATGCCTGCCTGTCACGCAGGAGATCGCCGGTTCGATTCCGGTCGGGTCCGCCATTAAAAATACCTTTAATGAAAAGTATTTAATAAAACAATGGCTCGGATAGCTCAGTCGGTAGAGCAACGAGCAAAGCTTCAGTGAATAATGTACGAGTTGTCCCGATGCATAAGCATCGAAGCGAAAGCTTGAAGAAGCAGGGACAGAGGCTTTTAAAAGAACCGACACAAATATTAGCATGGCTCGATAGCTCAGTCGGTAGAGCAGAGGACTGAAAATCCTCGTGTCGGCAGTTCGATTCTGTCTCGAGCCACCACCATAAATATATGCCGGCCTAGCTCAATTGGTAGAGCAACTGACTTGTAATCAGTAGGTTGGGGGTTCAAGTCCTCTGGCCGGCACCATTTAAATTTAGAATAATAACAACGCTGATCCTATAGAGGAATCAGCGTTTTTTGCGTTTAAATAGGGTAAAGTAATTTTGTTTGTTTGAAACTGTAAGCAATGGTCTTTTCATTACGTCAAATTAAGTAGCAAAGGGGGAGGGGCTTATTGTCTGCTAAAGAGACCATTGAAGAATGGTTCATTACATATGGAAAAGAAATCTATAATTACTTAATTTATTGTGTGTGGTCGGAGGATGTGGATGATCTATTACAAGAAGTCTTCCTAAGGGCATATAGGGGGTATGGATCTTTTAAAGGAGACAGTCATCCGAAGACATGGCTCTATACTATTGCAAGGCGTGTGATTGTCGATGCAAAGAGAAAAAATAAGAGCAGCTTTACAAAACTCAATTTATTAAAAAGCGCTTTACATGATACACCAAAAACACACCGATCTCCAGAACAAATTTATGAATATAGTAAGCGTTATCAATTACTCATGAAACATGTCAATACATTAAACAAGAATCAACGAGACGTAGTCATTCTCAGAGGGATTAAGGAGTTTTCTGTAAAGGAATCAGCAGAAATTCTTAGGTGGACGGAAGCGAAGGTCAGTGACACGTTTCATAGGGCTTTAAAACATTTAAAGGTGAAAATTGAAGCAGAAGGTAGGGAAGACTTTGAATAGAGATCAAGAGATACTTGAGAACTTAAAGCAGCTTCCATTAGATAAAGAGATCCCAGAGAAAACGCATCTACGAATCAAAAAAATGCTCGAAACTGTAGGTACTACAGAAGAGAATGAGAATCTAAGAGTACGAAAGCTCCCCACATTTCCTTCAGCTTCAAAAATATGGTTGGCAGCAGTTGCTTGTCTCATTATCGTATTGCCCTTAATCTTTTTTACTATGCAAAATAAAGAGGCCACAAATGGAATATCTGGAGATTCTGCCTTAGATAGAGGCTTCCAGTCGTATATGAGAAGCTTTGACTACCATGAAGGCGATTACTCGGTTCTAACGGAACATGTCAAAGGTAATGATGGTCTCATTATTTATGAGGACAAAAAACAAGAAGAACCAGAAGCTTACTGGATGGCATTTTTTAAGAAGGAACATAATCAATGGAATTGGGCAGGGGGAACCTCATGTGCAGATGGCTGGTCCTCAAATCCAAATCAACCTGACTTGTGGTGTGGGAGTTTGCAAGGTTCACACTTTAGTAAAGTATTGATTGGTGGTAACAGCACAACCCCTAATAAAGAAGTGAACCTACTGCGAATAAAGGATAACAAAATTATTTGGTACTATCTAGATTATGATCATTATAAGGATATAAGTATATTGGCCAAAAAGGATGATGGAGCGAAACTGTGGGTGAAACTGCTCTCCTCTCAAAAACCAGTAGATGCAAAAGACCATTACTTTACATCAGATGAGCGCAAAAAAGAATAAGTTTAAAAAACGAACCTGTCGAATGTTGACAAGTTCGTTTTAGGTTGAAGTGTGCTATTTGAAAGGCAACGCTTCATGAGATGATGTTGGAATCATTCTTCAAATTCAGGGACTCTTTTTTTGGGAACATGTTTAAAAACTTCTCCACTCTCAAAGAAATCCACTAGTCGACTAATCCAATCATAATAAGCAAGCCATATTTGTGTTTCCTTTAATAATTCATTTATTTCATTTTCGACGTCAGGACTCAATGATCCCTCATTTTTAATGTCTAAAATTCTTTGCCGCCATTTTTGTTCGAATAAGCGACTTTTATTAATCGCTTGTCTCCAGTTTGAAATGAATAATGAAATGAACGTTTGATAATAGTCTTGCTCTACTGTATATAAGTCTTTCCTAACGCCTTTTTCAAACACTTTATCTGCAATATTGAGATCAATCATCTCACGGACAACTTGACTCATACGTGTTTTACTCATACCAGTGGCTTCGGATAATTGATCGAGTGTCATGGGTTCTTTATTCATATAAATAATCCCCAGCACCCGTCCTAGAGTCGGGGAGATCCCGAATGCGCGCATATTATCAGCAATCTTTTCAATGAAGTGCTCTTTCGTCTGTTCTACCATGTTTGACGATACATCTCCCATAGTCTGACTCCTTTCTACCACTTTTCTCTCAGTTAACTTACCATATTCACAAAAAAAATCAAATTACAAATTAGCAAGAATTTTGACGTAAATGTGAGTAATTATAAGAAAACCCTCTCATTAACATTGTACAATATATAGTTTACAAATATTATTCACTATATGGATTGAATACAAACTTTATGCAATATAAATTTTATATTATACTTATTAAAGTGAGAAAAAAAGGAAAAAGGAAATATATTGAGTTTCCAAAATGATGAACGGATTAAGTTTTTATTTTTTATTGGAGGTGGCTGTGATTTGCTAACATTTGATCATGTTTCAAAAGTATATGATGAAGGTCATAAGGCAGTCGATGATATGTCTTTGGAAGTGAAAAAGGGTGAGTTTGTTGTTTTCATAGGCCCAAGTGGCTGTGGGAAAACGACAACAATGAAGATGATTAATCGTCTGATTGAGCCGACCGAAGGGACCATCCTTTATGAAGGTGAAGACATTATGAAGAAAAATCCGGTAGAGCTTAGAAGATCTATTGGTTATGTTATTCAGCAAATTGCCCTTTTCCCTCATATGACCATTCGTGAAAATATAGCTTTAGTCCCCAAACTTCTCAAGTGGCCTAGTACAAAACGGCGAGCTCGTGCTGAAGAACTTCTCGAACTGGTCGATATGGATGCAAGCTATTTAGACCGTTATCCACATGAATTAAGTGGTGGGCAACAACAACGTATTGGTGTGTTGCGTGCACTTGCGGCGAATCAACCGCTTATTTTGATGGACGAGCCGTTCGGCGCTCTTGATCCAATTACAAGAGATTCATTACAAGAGGAATTTAAAAAGTTGCAACAACGCTTGCAAAAAACCATTGTCTTTGTCACTCATGACATGGATGAAGCCATTAAACTTGCGGATAAGATCGTCATTATGCGTGCAGGTCAAATTGTGCAAGTGGGAGAGCCGGAAGAAATTTTACGTCATCCTGCTAATGATTTTGTAGAAGAATTCATTGGTAAAGATCGTTTGATCCAAAGTCGTCCAACCGTGAAAACAGTGGATCAGATTATGAGTAAAACACCTGCTACGATTTTGAAAGAAAATACTTTAGTTGAGGCTATCCAAGTCATGCGTGATAAACGTGTCGATTCTCTTTTAGTTGTGGATCAAAATAACCATTTGGAAGGTTTTATTGATGTTGAAACCATTGATGAGCACCGGAAGAGAGTCAAGACGGTTGGGGATGTCATGACGAAAGAACTTTATACCGTGTCATCGGGTGATCTCTTACGTGATACAGTGCACAAGTTTCTGCGCCGTGGGATTAAATATGTTCCTGTTGTGAACGATCAGCGCCATTTAATCGGTATTGTGACCCGTGCGAGTCTAGCAGATTTAGTTTATGACTCTATCTGGGGGGAAGAAGAGCCGACCCCATTGTAGGGGAGAAATGGGCCTCTTTTAACGTCAGAATGTAAAGTTTGTGCAAGATCTTTTAAGGCGAGTTTAGTTTCAGCATGAAGGCTTGGGCTATACCTTTAGTGGGTGAAGGCATAGGCCTAATCATCAGGCTGTGCTTAGTGAAGCGGTGAAGTATAAGCCAAGTTTTTTAAACCAACATGATCTATTTTAGATAAAAGGAGGGTTTTGATGGGGGCATTCATGGATTTTTTATCTGATAATGGAAGTCAAATTTTACTTAAAACGTGGGAGCAACTCTATATTTCTCTTATCGCCGTAGTGCTAGGGATTATTGTTGCGATTCCCTTAGGTATTGTTCTATCGCGCTTTCCTAAGGTTTCTGGATTTGTGATTGGCATTGTTAGTGTGATTCAAACCTTTCCAAGTTTGGCGATTCTCGCTTTTTTTATCCCCCTTCTAGGTGTCGGAAAGTTTCCAGCTATCGTTGCTTTATTTATTTATTCAATGTTACCGATTCTGCGTAATACGTATACAGGTCTAAAGGGTGTGGATAAAAACTTACTAGAAGCCGGTAAGGGGATGGGAATGAAAACCCTTGAATTAATCTTCAGTGTAGAGTTGCCACTTGCGGTCCCCGTTATAATGGCGGGCATTCGTTTATCAACAGTTTATCTTATCGGTTGGGCTACACTCGCTTCTTTTGTAGGCGCGGGGGGCTTAGGTGATTTTATTTTCGACGGTCTTAATCTCTTTCAACCTTCATTAATTCTAGCCGGCGCAATTCCCGCAACCATTTTGGCACTCATCATTGATTTTATCTTAGGTAAATTAGAAAAATGGTTAACCCCCAAAGGCCTAGCAAAATCAAATGAAGAGACGGCCTAATGAGGAATAGAATAAAAAAATTGTAGTGTTTGATAGATTTCAGTTTTAAACGCTTGGATAGAAGCGACGGTTTGAGACGAACGTGTGAAAAGGAGGGAGCAACGATCGATGAAAAAGATGGTAACTATATTCGTCCTCACCATATTGTCTCTTGTTCTTTTGACGGGATGTTCTGGTGTGGCATTACCGGGATTAAGCGGATCATCAAAAAACACAATAAAAATAGGCTATATAACAACAACAGAGTCAGCAATACTCGCTAATATAACGAGTCAAATGATTACTCATTATACCGATCTTCATGTCGAACAAATCGGAAATTTAGGCTCTTCAATTGTTCAACAAAAAGCGATGGTAGATGGCGAGGTAGACATTACGCCAACACGTTATACAGGGACGGATATGGCGGCTCTTGGCATGGAGCCTGTAAAAGATCCAGATAAAGCAATGGCAATTGTTCAGAAGGAATTTAAAAAGCAGTTTGATCAAACCTATTTTGATTCTTACGGGTTTGAAAATACCTATGCCTTTACGATTAGAGCAGACCTAGCGAAAAAAGACCATATCACAAAAGTTTCAGACCTTGAGAAATATAAGGACCAGTTTAAATTTGGTGTCGATAACTCTTGGGTTCATCGCAAAGGTGATGGTTACGATGAATTTCAAAAAACATATGGATTTAAGTTTGCTGACACCTATCCTATGCAAATTGGTCTCGTCTATAAAGCGGTCGATAGTAAAAAAATGGACGTTGTCTTGGCTTATTCAACGGATGGGCGCATTAAGGCGTTTAATTTAAAAACGTTAAAAGATGATAAGCATTTCTTTCCGCCCTATAATGCAGCACCTGTCGCTCGCAATGAGATATTACGAAAACATCCAGAAATTAAAACGATTTTACAGAGGCTTGTAGGTCAAATAAGCACAGAGGATATGACAGAAATGAACTACGAAGCGGATGTAAACTTAAAAGAACCAAGCACTGTGGCGAAAGAGTTTCTAAAGAAACACCATTATTTTGAAGATGGAAAATAGGAGGTGCTAAAAAATGAATACCCTAAGTGAATTAGTAACTTACTATGGACAGAACTATGGCTATGTTTTGACAGAGTTTTGTCGGCACTTTTTAATGTCGGCTTATGGTGTGATTTTTGCTGCGATTGTGGGTATTCCAGTAGGTATCCTTATTGCCCGCTACTCTAAGCTAAGTCCTTGGGTGATAGCCATTGCGAATGTCATTCAAACAATCCCTGCTCTCGCTATGCTTGCTATGCTGATGTTAGCTATTGGGTTAGGGACAAATACAGTCGTATGTGCACTATTCCTCTATTCACTCTTGCCAATTATTCGTAACACTTATACGGGGATTAAAGGGGTCGATAGTGCTTTGTTAGAAGCGGGTAAAGCAATGGGTATGACCCGCTTTCAAGTACTAAAAATGGTTGAGCTGCCCCTTTCTCTTGCGGTGATTATGGCTGGACTGCGGACAGCACTTGTTATTGCGATCGGGATCACGGCTATTGGGTCCTTTGTAGGTGCTGGTGGCCTCGGAGATATTATCATCCGTGGGACGAATGCCACAGAGGGTGCCTCCATTATTTTAGCTGGAGCCATACCCACCGCTCTAATGGCTGTAATCGCTGATATTGTGATGGGCTGGCTTGAACGACTTCTTACTTCAGCTAAAGGAAAAGGCGTTAAAAAATTGAAAGAAGCTGCCTAAGACGGTCATCGTAAGAAAGCGATGGTGCTGTTTTAGAAAAGGCGTTAAAACAGGTATCATAATAGAGCAATGATACCTGTTTTTTTATGAGCAGAAAAAACGGTCATCAAAAGAGAGTAGTGAAGCCCGTTTTCAGACAGAGCAGAAAAAACGGTCATCACAGGAGCGTAGTGGTGCCCGATTTCAGACAGAGAGGAAAAAACGGTCATCAAAGCAGAGTAGTGAAGCCCGATTTCAGACAGAGAGGAAAAAACGGTCATCAAGGAAGCGTAGTGAAGCCCGATTTCAGACAGAGCAGAAAAAACGGTCATCAAAGCAGAGTAGTGAAGCCCGATTTCAGACAGAGCAGAAAAAACGGTCATCACAGGAGCGTAGTGGTGCCCGATTTCAGACAGAGAGGAAAAAACGGTCATCAAAGCAGAGTAGTGAAGCCCGATTTCAGATAGAGGGGAAAAAACGGGCATCAAAAGAGAGTAGTGAAGCCCGATTTCAGACAGAGCAGAAAAAACGGTCATCAAGGAAGCGTAGTGAAGCCCGATTTCAGACAGAGCAGAAAAAACGGGCATCAAAAGAGAGTAGTGAAGCCCGTTTTCAGACAGAGCAGAAAAAACGGTCATCAAGGAAGCGTAGTGAAGCCCGATTTCAGACAGAGCAGAAAAAACGGGCATCAAAAGAGAGTAGTGAAGCCCGTTTCCAGATAGAGGGGAAAAAACGGTCATCAAAGCAGCGTAGTGAAGCCCGATTTCAGACAGAGGGGAAAAAACGGTCATCAAAGCAGCGTAGTGAAGCCCGTTTTCAGATAGAGGGGAAAAAACGGTCATCAAAGCAGCGTAGTGAAGCCCGATTTCAGACAGAGCAGAAAAAACGGGCATCAAAAGAGAGTAGTGAAGCCCGTTTTCAGACAGAGGGGAAAAAACGGTCATCAAAGCAGTAGTGAAGCCCGTTTTCAGATCGAGAGGAAAAAACAGTCATCAAAGCAGGGAAGTGAAGCCCGTTTTCAAATTGAGAATCCAAAACGGGCATCAAAAGAAACCGTATTAACTTATGCTCTTAGGAAATGTCTAAACATAATAAGAAGAAATTCCATGGCCCATGATTTTAAAATTTTTTAAAAGGATTCGGCGGATCGTTTTCTTTGATTTAATAATTTTACACCATTCGAAAACAGTGTTTGTTGTTAACTTTCTATCTGGAAAGAGTAACTTTAATTCTTCTATACTCCGCAAAATTGCAGATTCGAGCTTTTCTTCATGGCCGCACTCATTACAGTGTATTAAGGCTTGTCCCTTACAATCGGTATGTAATGAGCAGCAATCCTTACAAATTATACCTTTCTTCAGTGTGGCATAAGTATAATCTGGCACCCGCTTATAAGGCGATGATTTTACATGTAGAGAGAGTAACCTATCCGCAAGTTGTGAATCCTTTTCGTTCAATTTTGCCTTTTTCATATTGAGTTTTTCTATAAAGCGCTTGAGTTGTGTAGGGAAGATAATGGGTAAGTTCAGTGGTGCCTCGTATAAATAAAATTCGGGGTTGACGAAAATAAGGTAGGGTTCAATCGAAAAGTTAAAACCGAGATCTTGGAGGAGACGCCGGAGTAGAGATTCACTTCTCTTTAGCTGTAATAAGGGGTTCTTTATTTCGGCCCCGGAGCGTGTGAACCATTTGTCGTTATCAATGTAAAAGTCACCATCGTAATTTTTGATTTCAAGAGGAAAAAGTGTCTCGTGGGAGATTAACAGAGTATCAATTTGAAAAAACGTATTGTTCTTCTCAAGAAGTAAATCATCAATAATGATCCAGTCATTGGAAAGCGTTTCTGACCAAATATCAAAGTTTTGCTCACCTTCAAAACCCTTTTCGAGGTTTAAATAATAACTGGAATCCTTCACAGACAGGTTCATACGGAGATTTAATGCTCTTAGAAGCTTTAATTCCAATGACTCATTCCGTTGTTTAATAGCCATTTCCCACATCCTTTTTAATAATTTTAATACTATTTTATAAATAATTACCTATATTCACAATGATTTATTATATTTTATTTTTGAGAAAAACTTATTAAAAAACTAAGCATTAGGACATGGCTTAAATATTTAGTAAAATGGAATGAGACGTGTTTTACATACTGAAGGGGTTGATAGCATGGAAGAGGGATATGTATCAGTAACGGGTGGTAAGGTTTATTATAAAAAAGTAGGAACGGGATCAGGGTTACCTCTTATTTTGCTGCATGGAGGTCCTGGCGGGACACATGTTTCTATGAAGGCCTTAGAGGCATTAGGTGATGAGCGGCCGGTTATCTTTTACGATCAATTAGGTGCGGGGCGATCGGACCGTCCCGAAGATCCTTCGCTCTGGCATATTGATCGCTTTGTTGAAGAACTCGGGCAAATTCGTGAGGCGCTTGGATTAGAAGAGCTCCATATTTTGGGACATTCGTGGGGCACCATGCTCGCAGCGGAATATTTATTGAAGCAACCTAAAGGCGTTCACAGTGTGATTTTTTCCGGTCCTTGTTTGAGTGCACCACAATGGGCAAAGGATCAGGATGAACATCGTAAGGAACTGCCGCAGGATGTTCAAGATACCCTAGCGAAGTGTGAAAAAGAAGGGACCACTGATTCTGAAGAATATAAAGAAGCGATTAAGGTATTTAACAAGTATTTTGTGAATCGCATGGATGAGCGCGATAAACCCGCTGAACTAAAATCAGAGGCTGCCAAAGGGAATGATGTGGTCTATCAAACCATGTGGGGGCCATCAGAATTTTATACAACAGGTAATCTTAAGCATTTTGATGTGACCTTAAGATTGTCAGAAATCAAAATCCCCGCCCTATTCACTTGTGGACGTTATGATGAGGCGACACCAGCCTCAACTGAAAGCTACAGCCGTCAACTTCCGGGATCGACATTTCATGTCTTTGAAAAGAGTGCTCATGTCCCTTATTTAGAGGAGCCCGAAGAATATATTCGAGTAATGCGGGACTTTTTACAAAGTGTTGAGGGAAAATAGAGTATTTTAAGGAAGAGGGTAGTCTCACACTCATAAATTTAAGTTTTTAGACTTTAAGCCCACGGGTTTAAGGTCTTTTTTTATTAATTTTTTACAACGTCAGAAGTTAGAGATTTAATGAAACCTTTTTATCGATAACTTTGACCTCAGCTATTAAGGACTGGCACCCCTCCTTAGTATGCGAGTGTGAAAGCCTGAACATCAGGTTGTACTTAGAAAAGTGGTAAAGCATAAGCCAAGTTTCCTAATAAAAAAAATATTGTGTCTTTTGATTTTTAGTGGTAGAATAAGAGCCTTCGACTGAAAAATGAGGAGGGATAAAGGAATGATTTCGGTACAAGGCTTAAATAAATCTTTTAAGGTTGCAAGGCGGTCGAGTGGATTAAGACAAGCGACCAAGGCGCTTTTTCATCGTGATTATCAGACGGTTCATGCGTTAAGTGACATCTCATTCTCCATTCAGCCGGGTGAGATTGTAGGCTATATTGGTCCGAATGGGGCGGGGAAATCGACGACGATTAAAGTGATGAGTGGGATTTTAGTGCCTGACAGTGGCTCCTGTGAGATTATGGGTTATACACCGTGGAAAGATCGGGCGCGCTACGTAAAAAATATCGGTGTTGTTTTTGGGCAACGCTCGCAGCTCTGGTGGGATGTTCCCGTTATTGACTCATTTGAACTCCTTAGAGATATTTATAAAGTATCGCCATCAGAATATAAGGCAAACTTAAGTCTTCTTGTTGAAACCCTTCAGCTTTCTGACCTCTTGCACACCCCTGTGAGACAACTTAGTCTCGGTCAGCGCATGCGTTGTGAAATTGCCGCTTCTCTCTTACATAGTCCAACTCTCTTATTTCTTGATGAACCGACGATTGGTCTTGATGCTGTTTCAAAACTTGCAGTCAGGCAATTTATAAAAACTTACAACAACGAGCGGAACCTGACCGTGATTTTAACAACCCATGATATGAATGATATTGAGGCCTTGGCTGAGCGCCTTATTTTAATTGGAAAAGGTCACATCTTATTTGATGGGAGATTAAAAGCATTACGCGAGAAATTTGGTGCCCATAAAACATTAACTATTGATTACAAGGAAAGCGCCTCTAACATTGACATTATTGGCACCACTATTCTGTCACAAACGGGTCAAAGAGCGGTGCTCGGTGTGGATACAAAACAGATTAATGTCTCTGAAGTTATCGGAAAACTTTCTGAGCAGCTAGAATTGTCTGATGTGTCGGTTGAGGCGCAACCCATTGAGGAACTGATTGTCCAACTGTACCAGGAGTATGAATTATGAAGCCCTATTTTTCGGTGATAAAACTGCGACTTCTTTATGGTTTGCAGTATCGTGGGGCTGCTTTTGCAGGCGTGGCCACACAATTTTTCTGGGGTTTTATGTACATTATGATTTTTGAGGCCTTTTATAGTCACACCCATACGGAACCTCCGATGACCTTGAATGAACTGGTTGCCTATGTGTGGTTACAGCAAGCGTTTCTCACACTAATGGCTTTATGGTTTAGCGATAATGAAATTTTCGATTTAATTACCAAAGGAAATATTGCCTACGAGCTTTGCCGACCTTGTGAGCTGTATGGCTTATGGTATGCTAAATTACTCGCTCAGCGTCTTGCTGCGGCTCTACTTCGTTCATTTCCAATACTCATCATTGCTTTCTTGCTTCCGCAGCCTTATAGAATGATGCTTCCTCCGAGTTTAACAACGTTTTTATTCTTTTTGATTGCTTTAGTCCTAGGTTTATTGATTCTTGTCTCTATTTCTATGTTTATTTATATTTCAGTGTTTATCACCATGTCGCCAACAGGCTCTTTGCTGATGCTAGGGGTTGTGGGTGAATTCTTTGCCGGGCTGATTTTACCGATCCCTTTGATGCCCTCTTGGATGCAAGTACTGGCGAGTTGTCTGCCGTTCCGCTGGACAATGGATTTTCCTTTTCGTGTGTATTCCGGACAAATTCCCGAGGACCAGGCTTGGATTGGGCTTGTGGTTCAATTGGTTTGGCTTGTAGTTCTAGTAATCCTTGGAAGGTTTTGTTTGCGAAAAGCGCTTGGAAAAGTGGTTGTACAAGGAGGCTAAGCGGATGATACTTTTTGGAAAGTACATGAGTATTTTATTTAAGGCCCAGATGCAGTATCGGACGTCGTTTTTCCTTCTCTCTCTGGGGCAATTTTTCGTACCGTTTTCGGTCTTTGCGGGGTTGTATTTTTTGTTTGCGAGATTCGGGCAGGTAGAGGGATGGAGCTTCTATGAAGTCGGGCTTTGCTTTGCGGTCATTCATATGGCGTTTGCGATCAGTGAATGCTTGGCGAGAGGCTTTGATTCCTTTTCTAGCTTGGTCGCTAGTGGGGAATTTGATCGCTTACTCGTTCGCCCGAGAAATACGATACTCCAAGTGCTCGGTTCAAAATTTGAGTTTACAAGAATCGGGCGATTAGCTCAAAGTGTTGCGGTCATGATCTGGGTTCTCATTCATCTCCCTATTGAGTGGGATGCGATAAAAGTCGTGACGCTTATTCTGATGGTCATCAGTGGGGTTTTTATTTTTACGGGGATCTTTATGCTAGCGGCAACACTTTGTTTTTGGACGATCCAAGCGATAGAAGTGGCGAATATCTTTACGGATGGCGGACGAGAGATGGCCCAATATCCCTTGAGTATTTATAAAAAATGGGTGACACGATTCTTTACTTTTGTGATCCCGTTTGGCTGTACCAATTACTTGCCTTTGTTATTTTTACTCGGGAAAACCACGGGTCCTGACTTCATCTACATGCTGATCCCGCTCGTGGGAGTGTTCTTTATCCTCCCTTGCTTACTTATTTGGCAATTTGGGGTGAAGCACTATCGTTCAACCGGCTCTTAAGCTTGTTGAAAGGAGGGTCTTAGGTCATATTCTTTTAAAATTAGTGTTTATAAGAGTATAATAAGAGTGATTTTATGGGCGGAGCGTCATCTTGATTTTATAGAAGGAAGCGTTTGTCATGAAAAAGAACTCTTATCCTTGGCTTGTCCTATCTGTGACAAGCCTTGGTGTTTTATTATCAGCTATGAATTTAAGCACACTGAATGTCGCCTTACCTGAGGTATCTAATCATTTTCACGCAGGGGCAGTGGCCTCAAACTGGATCTTACTTTCTTATATGCTTTTTAATACGGTTCTTATTTTAGTGTTTGGGAAGCTTGCGGATATTTACGGGCGACGCAAGCTTTATTTATTTGGTTTAACAGAATTTTCTATCGTCAGCTTGCTGATCGGTTTTTCCCCCAATATTTGGGTCCTGATTCTTCTAAGAATTTTCCAGGCCGTGGGTGGTGCTCTCGTGATTACCAATACTACTCCATTGATTACGGACGCTTTTGATAAAAGACGGCTTGGAGCAGCGTTAAGTATTAATGTGCTTGTGGCCTCTGTTGCCCAGCTTGCCGGTCCTGTTGTCGGGGGCGGCTTAGGTTTTGCCTTGGGATGGCGCTGGGTCTTCTGGTTTAATGTCCCGCTTGGCATTATCGGTGTTATTTGGGGCTTCTTCGTTCTGCGTCCCGTTCCTGGCCGGGCGAAGGAAGAAAAAGTGGATTGGCTTGGAAATATTACTGTCTTTTTAGGGCTTGGCGGATTAATCTTTGCTTTATCGGAGGGAGGCATTGTCGGTTGGGGAAATCTGTCGGTGATCCTTGGTTTGGCCGCCTTTGTTATTTTTACAGCTTGTTTTGTCTGGGTAGAAAGGCATGCCAGATTCCCGATGATCGATTTTTCTTTATTCCGCATTCGTCCCTATACGATGGCTAATTTAGCGACGTTTATTAATTCATTAGCGCGCTCATCCATTGTTTTATTAATTGCTTTATTTTTTCAGGTCATCGACCATGAAAATGCCTTTGTAGCGGGATTAAAGGTTTTACCCGTCACCATAGGGATGATCATTGCGTCTCCGATTGTAGGGGCCTTAGCATCGAAGTATAGCTCACGGCTATTATCGACGTCCGGATTAATTGGCACCTGTATCGGGATGTGCTTATTGGTTTGGAATATTGGACCTCATGCCTCCGTCTTTTGGATAAGTTTCGGACAATTGCTGATTGGGATGGGAACAGGCATCTTCCAAACGCCAAATACACAGTCGATTATGTTAACGGTGCCCATAGAGAGGCGCGGGGTGGCCAATGGCTTGCGTTCAATGTTACAAAGTATGGGTCAGGTCATCAGCACAGCCTTATCGTTAATGATTGTGACGAGCGCGCTACCTACTCGACTCAAGGATGTCATTTATGCGGGAACAAGTGCCCATCTTGCCTCTGATGATGTTGTGCTCATCTCTAATGGTTATCGCTTAGCTTTTATTGTGATGATGCTGTTAACGGTCCTCGCTATCGCGGCATCCTATTTGCGCAGTTCTGGCCGATCTAGACAGAGTGTAAAAGAATAAGATGTTGAAAAGAATGCGGTGGCCTAGTGCTTCCGCATTTTTGTAACGTCAGCGTTATAGCCTTGTGGAAGGCCTTAATAGGGTAACTTTGTCTTTCACCACTAAGGGTTGGCGACAACCTTAATGTGTGAAGGCTATGCCTGAACATCAGGCTGTGCTTAACAAAGTGTAAGAGTACAACCTTAATGTGTGAAGGCGTATGCCTGAACATCAGGCTGTGCTTAACAAAGTGTTAGAGTACAACCTTAATGTGTGAAGGCTATGCCTGAACATCAGGCTGTGCTTAGCGAAGCGGTGAAGTATAAGCCTAGTTTTCTAACGGTTCTAAGATAAATGTTGGGGTAATAAAAGATTGTAACCAATAATAAGATTTCAAAACGAAAATGATAAAACTCGATAAAAGACCAAAAAGGCGCACGAAACAAAGGTGGAACGAACAAAAGGGCGTTGCGCCTGCATAAAAGAATCAGCGGACTTATAAAAGAGGCATCGTAACGAATGATTGGCTTTGTAGAAAGCGTGTGTATTCTACCGGAGGGGTTGTTTGCACCAAATAAAGTAAAAACAAGTTTTCAAATGGTTATTTTTATCATACGAACAAGAAGTGGCAAAATATAATGATTCATAGATCGTTCCAGGAGCAGAAATGAACATTCTAAGGTATGAGTGCTCACATCCTATAAATTAAAGTGTCTCATTCGGAGAGCCACCAGAAAGACGATACTCTAAAAATGAAGCGGGTGGAGAATGTGCAATGTCAACTTGTCTGTTCGAAATGTTCCAAGGTGTTGCCTTTAAACACGTTAAGAGGACAATGTGATTGTGGCGGGGTACTGCTTGCAGAATATGATTTTGAGCGTATTGGTCAGGCGTTCACGAAAGAAAGCCTCAAGCAACGCCCAACCACTCTATGGCGGTATTTCGATGTATTGCCAGTAGAGGATAAAAAATCGGTTATCTCACTTGGAGAAGGCTGGACACCTTTAATACGTTTGGCGGCTCTGGAAAAGCGATGGCCTCTTCAAGAACTCTGGATCAAAAGAGAGGAACAAAACCCTACTGGAAGTTTCAAGGCACGTGGTTTTTCTGTTGCGGTCTCTCTTTTAAATGAACATGGAATCCATAAAGTGGCGGTACCCTCTAACGGCAATGCTTCAGCTGCCTTAGCAGCCTATGCTGGACGTGCTCATATGGAGGCTTATGTCTTTGTCCCGAAGGATTGCCCAAGTCCCATTATTAAAGAATGTCTTCATTATGGGGCAACGGTATATAAGGTGGATGGGCTTATCCATGACGCGGGATCAATTATTCAAGAGGGACAAAAGGAGCAAGGATGGTTCAACGTTGGAACATTAAAAGAACCAGGAAGAGTTGAAGGCAAAAAAACGATGGGCTATGAGGTTGTTGAACAATTAGGCTTTGAATTCCCTGATGTTATTGTGTATCCCACTGGGGCCGGGTCAGGTGTTATTGGGATGTGGAAGGCCTTTCATGAAATGAAACAATTAGGGTGGATTGATGGGGACCTTCCACGCTTTGTTTCTGTTCAGGAAGAAAATTGTGAGCCGCTTGTAACGGCAATAGAGCAAAAGAAGGATTCTGTCACCTTTGAGGGCAATGAGGCGATCACTTCAGCGCCAACCGGGATGAGGGTGCCCCAACCTGCGGCTGGCAATCTCCTCTTATCGATTTTAAAAGAAACAAATGGAACAGCGATAGCCGTAAGTAAAAATGAAATTAAAACAGCACAAAGAGAATTGGGCTGTCAAGGAATATCCTCGTCACCTGAAGGGGCAGCAACTTTTGCGGCACTTCAACATCTTTTTGACAGGAGAGAGATAAAACCGACTGATCGTGTTGTCTTATTCAATACCTCTCATGCTATGAAATATATGGAAAGCTTGGCTCATACTGTTCCACAGATTAGAAATTATCGTGAGGTTTATGCCACACTTTCATAAGACTAACTTTGGTTATAGTAATATTTTTATCCCCTGGTTAATGTTTAGCGTTTCTAGACGAACCAGGGGCTTTTAATGACTAGTAAGAAAACAAAGGCAGACGAAGGAGGAGTTGCTGCGGAAAAATATGTCTTATTGGAGGAAGCCAAGCTTTTCTTAAAGAATAAGAAAGTATAAGCCTTCGAAGCAATAAAGAGATCGCTAGAAAAATTTGTCTTCTCTGATTAGGACTTGGCCGAAGCCAAATTTTTCTTAACTCCGTTGCTTCTCTTGCTTCTCCAAATAATTTCTCATGTTAAGCATATATTGAGGTGCGTCCATAGGATCTTGAACAATCATTTCAATCAGACAGAGCTTATTTTGAGATTCCGTCTCCACGCGTGTCAAAGCGGCATCCAGTTCTCCATTGTTTTGGACAGTCGTTGAAAAGGCCTCGCCTCCAAAGACTTCCATAAGTTTGGCATACGACCAGTTGGGGACTTGGTTGTAATTTTGGTTTTCAGTTTTGACATTCAAGTATTTTTCAATAGTGTATCCATGGTTATTGAGAACAAAGATAATCGGTCGCAAGCCATGAATAAGCATTGAACTAATTTCCTGTACCGTAAGCTGTAGAGCACCGTCGCCTGTAAATAATAGAACGCGCCGATTCGGTGCAGCGATACAAGCGCCGTAGGTGGATGGAGTGGCATAACCAATGGATTGCCAGCCTCCCTGAGCAATAAAGGTTGCGCTTTGAGGAAGCTTTACCTGGGTCATGCCGTAGTAAAAGGTGCCTGTTTCAGCAATAACAATATCCCCTGTCTTTAAGAACTGCTGAAGACGTGGATAATAGGAGGCAGCAGTAAGAGCCTGCTCAGGTTCACCGATGACTTGATCATAAGGAAAAGCGCCTTTTATGACAGTCCCTTGCTCTTGATAGCCAATGGATTGCAAGGCTTGCAGCATATCTTCTGCCAGCACTTGAGGATACTCGGCTGCTCCGATTTTAACTTTATTAGGTTGAATCTGTATAAGCTGTGATGGGTTCAACTTTGCTGTAAAGTTGGCTGTATTGCTATCGGCCCAAACTAAGCCGACAGCGATGATACAATCAGCATTCTCGACAGTTGTCCGGACGGTCTGTCGTCCAAAAGCGCCGCCATAGACCCCGATAAATTGAGGATGACTTTCGTCAAAGCCTCCTTTTCCATAGAGGGTAGAAGCCACGGGGATGTTCATAGCCTCTGCGAGTTGAATAACGGGTTGTTCTAAAGTAAATCGTATGGTTTTGACATCGACTAATAATACAGTCTTTTGAGCTTGTTTTAACAGTTGTTTGGCGTGATCTAATGCCGCTTGTAACGTGGTTTGATTTGTCTTGGTGCTTGGCAACGTTATTTGTTGTTGGGGGAGGACGATAGGTTTTGTGACGAGATCAATGGCAACCATCAAATAGACTGGCTTCCTTTTTTCTTTAGCAATATGAAGGGCCTTAGAAATCTCAAATACCGCATTTTCAGGAGTGAGGACAGCGGTATACGCAGATAGGGGTTCATAAACCTTGCGAAAGACATCATAATTCCCATCCATCAAAGTATGATGCATGAGTTTATGTTCTTGTTGAGCCATGGAAGGTGGGGTTCCGACAATATGGACAATGGGGACGTTTTCGCTGTTGGCACCTGCTACGGCGTTACAGGCACTCATTTCTCCGACACCAAACGTTGTAATCAGTGCCGATAACCCTTTCAATCGGGCATAAGCGTCAGCAGCATAGCCAGCGTTTAACTCATTACGCCCATTGACAAACCAAATGTTTTCAAACTTTTCAATGGTATCAAGTAATGAAAAATTATAATCTCCAGGGACACCGAAGATTTCTGTTACCCCTTCCTGACTGAGGCGATCCAATAAATAGTGTCCAAGTGTAACCTGCGACATTATCTTTGTTTCCATCTGGTTAGCCTGCATCGTTTCCACCTCTTTGACCATTGTCATCTCTCCTTAGTGCTTAGACTTCTTTGTGTATACATTCCCCATTTTTGCTAGAGATATGCCTTTTGATAGGAGCGAGAGGACCTTATTATTTTATCCTTATTTTGACTGCATACTTTTTCAGAAATTAGCTTACCTTATAAAAAGTTACTAGAGATGGTTTTATATTATTTTTAGAGTCATTTTATTGGAGGTAAATGGAATGGGGAAAAATGTAACCCAAAAATTAATTAGTGATCATTTGATGGCCGGTGAAATGATCCCCGGCACAGAAATTGGACTGAAAATTGATCAAACCCTCTGCCAAGACGCCACGGGTACGATGGTCATGCTTGAGCTTGAAGCCATGAAACTCGATCGCGCCAAAACAGAGGCGTCGGCACAATATGTTGATCACAATGTTATTCAAGAGGATAGTAAAAATCCTGACGATCACTTATTTTTACAAAGTGCAGCTAGACGATTTGGATTGTACTTTAGCAGACCAGGGAATGGGGTCAGTCATCCGGTTCATATGCAGCGATTAGCTAAACCAGGGAAAACGCTCTTGGGTTCCGATAGTCATACATGTGCTAATGGGTGTATGGGGATGCTCGCCATGGGGGCCGGGGGAATCGATGTCGCCATGGCCATTGCTGGGGAGCCCTTTTATGTTAAAATGCCGCAAGTATGGGGCATTAAATTAACAGGGGAATTGCCAGATTGGGTCAGTGCCAAAGACGTCATTTTAGAACTCCTTCGTCGTTATGATGTTAAAGGGGGCGTTGGAAAAGTAATCGAGTATTATGGTCCAGGACTTAAAAATTTAAGTGCAATGGATCGCCATGTTATTGCCAATATGGGGGCTGAGCTGGGGGCAACGGGCACGGTCTTTCCATCAGATGAAGAAATTAAACGTTTTCTAAAGACACAGGATAGAGAAGAAGATTGGATTGAACTCGTTGCAGATGAAGATGCAGAATATGACATACACGAGGAAATCAATCTTTCTGATCTCGAACCGCTCATCGCCAAACCGTCTAGCCCCGGGAATGTTGTTCCGGTTAAAGACTTGCAGGGAGAATCGATCTACCAATCCTATGTTGGTTCCTCAGCTAACCCTGGTTTTCGTGATTTTGCCATAGCTGCAGAGATTGTAAAAGGAAGAAGGATAGCACCAGGCATTTCCTTTGATATCAATCCAACATCAAGACAAATGCTGACAGACCTTGTTAAAGAAGGACATATTGCAAGCTTCCTAACGGCAGGAGCACGTCTCCATCAAGCAGGATGTAATGGATGTATCGGGATGGGCCAGGCGCCAGCAACTGGACGAAATAGTCTTCGTACAACACCACGGAATTTTCCAGGTCGTTCAGGGACGAGAGAGGATAGTGTCTTTCTTTGCAGTCCAGAAACCGCGGCTGCCTCTGCTTTAAAGGGTGAAATTATTGATCCTAGAAGCTTGGATTTTGATTACCCAAAGGTGAAGGATCCAAAGCATCCCACCATTGATGTTAATTTATTGGAAGCCCCCCTTCCTTTAGAGGAAGCTCGTAAAGTTAAACTGGAGAAGGGGCCGAATATTGCTTCCATTCCAGATATGGATGCTCTTCCTGATACATTGGAAATCCCAATTTTATTAAAGATGAAGGATAATATCTCTACCGATGAGATTCTTGCAGGAGGTGCTCGCGTCCTCCCGTACAGAAGTAATTTACCGGAAATAAGCAAATTTGCTTTTGAAATTATTGATGACACCTATTATGATCGGGCAATGGCCATTCGTGATCAGGGAGGACATGCTGTTGTCGGTGGCTTTAACTATGGACAAGGCTCCAGTCGAGAGCATGCGGCTTTAGCGCCTCGATATCTCGGTTTACGTGTTGCCCTTGTGAAGGATTTTGCGCGGATTCATTGGCAAAACCTTGTGAACTTCGGAGTCCTCCCATTGACCTTTGACGATGAGTCAGATTATGACAAGCTTGAGCAAGGCGATATTCTCCAACTGAAGGATATAAGAAATCAAGTTAAAAACGGCAATGACATCATCATCAAGGTAAAGGATAAAGGGACTGAAATCAAAGCCCATTTTGCGTTATCAGAGCGCCAAAAAGACATTATGTTAAAAGGTGGCTTGATTAACTGGGTGAAAGAAGCTTAGATAGCGATAAAATTTGTGGCTTTAGAAAGGGGGATTCAATGATGACGCCAAGAGAGCAAGTATGTAAAGCCTGTGATGGCACAGGCTTGCAAGCCGATGACGAAAATTGGCAGTATAAGTGTCCGGTTTGTGGCGGTGACGGTATTTTAGATTTGGAAGGAAATTATGAAACCGCTCGAACCGTGGCTGTAGACGAGAATAATCGTGTTTTAGATTAATCTGAACACTAGTAAGGCCGCATCTCATTCCATTGAGGTGCGGCTTTTTGGTTTATAAGCTGAACGCTTATAGTATTGATCGCCACTTCAGGTCGCTCGCTTTCCTCGGGTTCCCAAGTGGATCTTCGGACACGTGCTGTTCCCAAAGGAGCCAGAGCGCCTTCCGTTCCGATCAACTGGGTTGCTGCCGGTGCCTTTTGGGATTAAAATCTTATTCTGTGTTTTAATAAGGACCAGGCATGCTTTTTACCTGGTTTCTCAGGTCTTTTAATTTTGGAAAAAAAGGAAAAGTCGCTACAATAAACAGTAGACCTTGATAGGGCTTTTATATTACCATATTCATAGACTTCATTTGCATTGACTTACAACGAAGAGAAGGGGAAGATGATTTGGCTAGTTTTAATCAACAATTTTTATATTCTGTACTCATTATTGCACTAGGATACGCACTTAAGCGGTTTAATATTCTGAAAGCGAAGGATGGGGAAGGGTTATCGAGAATTGTATTTAATTTAACCCTCCCCGCTTTAATTGTTGTGACCTTTAGCGATTTTGTCATTGATCCTTCGTTGCTTTTACTCATTGCTAGTTGCTTTTTATTCGGATTATTAGTAGCTGCTATTGGGCTCTTTGTTTTTAGGAATGAGCCTAGAAAGATTAAAGGCATGGTCTGCATGATGGTCCCTGGATTCAATATCGGTTTGTTTGCCTACCCACTTGTGGAGGGCATTTGGGGAGAAAAGGGAATAAAGTACTTTGGGATGTTCGATGTCGGGAATTCCTTTCTTGTTTTTGGGCTCATTTATTTAATTGGGAGTTATTATTCTTCGGATGATGTAAAGCTTACGGCTAAAGACATATCATTTAAGATGCTTAAATCAATTCCTTTTATGACTTATATTGTTGTATTTATATTAAGCATTATCGGCATTCATTTGCCTGCTTTTATTGTTGATACCTCGAAGATCATCTCTGTTGCGAACATGCCGATGTCCTTGCTTTTGCTTGGTCTTTATTTGAATTTTAGATTTGATAAAAGTTATAACAAACTATTATATAAGTTTTTAGGAATTAGGTACTTGATTGGACTAGGCTTAGGCATTCTCCTATTTTTTATCCTTCCCTTCGATAATATGTTCAAATACACTTTGCTTATGGGACTCATATTACCTACTTCTGTAGCCGTGCTTCCTTATTCAGTAGAATTTGATTACAATCAAAAGTTTGTAGGGATCGCTTCGAATGTTACAATTCTCCTAAGCTTCTTTTTATTATGGGGAATGACAAATATTATTATGTAAATGTCTTAGACTTTAAGGTTCCTTGTTACGCTCATGTAAGAAGGTCCTTTTTTTACACCAGAATGTATAACTTTTTAGAAGCCCTTAAAAGGACAGTTTTGGCTTCCGCCGTTAATGGTTTGGCGAAGCTATGTTTTTTCACTGTGGCTTCAAGATTCTTTTTTTATCTATGTTTACGCTTTCATCAATTTATTGTAAAATCGGTATAATTAAACGATGACCAAAAAATAAAAAAGTCTTAGAGGCGTTATAAGTAAAGAGAGAATCAATGCGCATTTCTATCTCCTGAAAAGAGGCTGTTTTTAGATGAAAATTAGTCAACTGGAAACTTATATTGTTCCCCCGCGTTGGTTATTTGTGAAGATTGAAACCGATGAGAGGATTACAGGCTGGGGAGAACCCATTGTTGAAGGACGGGCAGCAACAGTAGAAGCAGCAGTCCAAGAATTAAAAACCTATTTATTGGGGAAAGATCCTTTGCGAATTGAGGATTTATGGAATGTGATGTATCGCAGTGGGTTTTACCGTGGAGGGCCTGTATTAATGAGTGCTATTAGCGGGATTGACCAGGCTTTATGGGACATTAAGGGTAAGTATTACCAGGCGCCCATTCATGATTTAATGGGAGGCGCTTGTCGCGAGGCTATTCGCGTCTACTCATGGATTGGCGGGGACCGTCCGAGTGATGTGGGTGATGCTGCTCGAGAGGTTGTAGAAAGAGGATTTACTGCAATTAAAATGAATGCAACCGAAGAGCTTCAGTACATCGATACACATGAAAAAGTGGATCAAGTGTTAGAAAGAGTGGCAGCTATACGAGAGGCTGTTGGTCATTATATTGGGATTGGTATTGATTTTCATGGTCGTGTGCACAAGCCCATGGCAAAAATCTTAGTAAAAGAGTTAGAGCCATTCCGGCCGATGTTTATAGAAGAACCTGTTCTGCCTGAAAATAATGAGGCCTTGCGAGAAATTGCTCGTTTGACGACGACACCGATTGCAACGGGTGAACGAATGTTTTCGCGCTGGGATTTTAAAAAGGTTTTAGCAGAGGGTTACGTGGATATTATTCAGCCTGACCTTTCTCATGCTGGTGGGATTACAGAATGTAAAAAGATTGCTTCAATGGCAGAAGCTTATGATATTGCGTTGGCGCCGCATTGTCCACTGGGTCCTATAGCACTAGCAGCCTGTTTGCAGGTTGATGCCACTAGTCACAATGCTTTTATTCAAGAACAAAGTCTTGGGATTCATTATAATCAAGGAAATGACCTTCTCGATTATGTTGTTGATCCATCTGTCTTTGCCTATAATGAAGGATTTGTGGCGATGCCAACAGCTCCGGGACTTGGCATTGAAATTAATGAAGCTTATGTAAGAGAAATGGCACAAATGGGCCATGATTGGAAGAATCCCGTTTGGAGACATCCAGATGGTAGTGTAGCTGAGTGGTAACACATAGGTTGTCAAACTTCTTGAGATTAATAGGTGATGATTAATCTTCGAAAAAAGGAGGAAATGGAGGTTTAAAGTATAGCATGAGGGGGTATAAACTGAAAGTGTGGCTTATAACCCCCATTTTTAGGAAAACTGACACTCTGGGGTAGGTATTAAGTCTTATACTGAATATTAAAAATAATAGATTCGTCCGATATTCAGTAAGAGAGAATGCATGGTAATCTAAAAATAGATTCCGAAAACCTAAATTCACCTTAAGGGGCGTGAGTAGGATGGACATTATAAAAGAAGATTTAAAGAAACAATTTGAAGAAAAACTAAGAAGAGAACTCACAGATAAGGAATTAGATTTTGTTTCCTGGATAGCGAGAAGGAAATTAGAGGTTGATGTCAATGAGCCGTGTTACTCTGTAAAATGAGATAAATAATAGACAAAAACCCTTCATCAAAGAAGGGGAGTGGGGGGTGTGAAGGATCAAGTTAAAATGAAGGTTATATATCTAGAAAGTCATCATCTGATTGTCCCTGTTGACGACTTAGTGTGTTAAAAAGTTTAACAGGCAGGTGTTCTTTGAGCTCCTCAAAGGTATGATAGACGTCTAATGTATAACGGTTGGGCTGTATCCACAAGGCTTCCTCGTCCGATTCTCTCTCTAGGTTATATTTTTCCGCTAACTTTCTCTCTGTCTCTAAGCGCATTAATTCATGAATGGATCGATGGATCTCTTTAGTATAAAGAGCATAGTTTTGCTTTACTGTTTTATAAACAATGTAGACATGAGCTGTTTCTCTATCATCATCGATCGTTTGGCTTCGACCTAATTCACGACCAAGAAACCGCTTATAAGAATAGGTACCATCTTCTCCTAATTTAATTGTTATTTCTTGAAATCCCTCTTGTTTGGCCTCTGATGTTTTAATAAATTGTTTAAGTGCTGCTGCAATTGTTGCGGACAAGTTGCTGCCTGCGCGTTTTTGTGCCTCTTCAAAGACTTCAAGATCACCTTCAGCGACATAAATTGTTTTGTTTGGCATTGACTTCCCCTCCGTCCACGCGTTCTGCTTTAATTGTAACGAATTTATGATAAGAAGACTAGTCAAGGCTACTCTTATGACGCTGGATTAGGGATCCGTGCGCATCTCCTCCTCTGAATGATGGACAACCGTGTGACGAAAAGTTTTGATAAAAGTGGCCATGACGGATGAAAAAATGTTAAGACCACCGATAAGTGAAAATACCATTAGAGGACCGAAAAGGTTAGTGAGCCATCCACCAACAGCTAATCCTATCGGAACGGCACTCATGAAAAAAATACCGAAGCTAGCCATGATCCTCCCACGCATCGCATCAGGGGCGAGAAGTTGAAGTGTCGTAATGAGTGGTACATTAAGTAAACTATTTGCGGCCATAGACAAACCAAAAAGGACCACAGCCAGAATGAGAGAAGGAAAAAGGGCCATGCAAAGCAACGAGATTCCGGAAATGAAAAATGAGAGTGCCATCCATTGACCTAAGTTTAAAACACGTGCATATTTTCCAGAGAAGAGTGCTCCTATCAAGGTACCAACCGCTGCAGCTACTTCTAAATCACCATAACCTATTGCCCCCGCATGCAAAATAGCCTCTGAATAAATGGGAGTGAAAAATTGTAAGGGCGCCCCTAACATATTAATAACGGCACCAAAGAGGATAAGTAACCGCAACTTTTTTTGTTTCCAAATAAAATGTAATCCTGCGCTAGAATCCTTTAAAAACCCGATAAACCCCTTTTGCCCTTTAATGGACCGATCAGGGACCTTAATAAACAGAAAACTGATCGCACTGATAAAAAAGGTGATCGCGTCCACTAAAATAGCATTTGGTGAGCCAAAGAAGGCCACGAGAATACCGCCTAAACCATATCCGCATAAGGTCACCCCATTTTTGGCAGCTGAGAGCAATCCATTAGCCCTCGAAAGTTGACGCTCTTTATGAGTGAGGATATTGGGCAATGTCGCTTGCTCAGCCGTTGAAAACATAATTCCCCCAATTGTTAGAAGAAAGTTTCCTATGTAGACCTCAAGAGCATTGACCTGGTGGATAGCCATAAGACAAAACATAATAATCACAATAAGACCACGAAAAAGCTCCGTGCCGATAAGGACCCCTTTTTTAGGCAGCCGATCAGTCAAAGTGCCGAGGGGCATGGATAGAAATAAGAAGACGAGAGCAGGAATCAGTGGTATAGTCGCAACCCCTAATGCAGAATGCGTCGTTGTGAATACGTACCACATGGTGGCCATTGTAAACAAAATATCTCCAAATTCTGAGACCATCCGACCGCTTAAGTAAATAAAGAAGGCGGGTAATTTAATGAGTTGCCAATAACTTGTTGAGGTATGATGTTGTTGTTTCATAGACATTCCCCCTATAAGTATATTATAAGTATAATTATACGTATATTGTCAATAGGCGTTTGAAAATAAGGGGAGAACGGAGGGAGAAAAATGAAATATGTCATGATGGGATGTATTTTACTTGCAGTGCTCATGGGGTGTCGTGCAGATCATACGGAGAAGGAGGGCACTAGATTAACTGTCCCAGTCACAAACGTGATTGATGGCGATACATTTAAAGTAGAGATAAACGGCAAGGAAGAAACGATTAGAGTCTTGCTGATTGATACACCTGAGACCCATCATCCAAAGCTGGGCGTTCAACCTTATGGACAAGCTGCGGCCGCATTTACAAAAAAATCTCTTAATGGAAAAAAGGTGACGTTAGAGCTTGCGGTTAATGGAGAAAGAGATGCTTATGGTAGAAGACTTGCCTATGTTTTTGTGGATGGGAAATCATTAGAGGAGCAACTTCTCAGACGGGGACTAGCACGGCTGGCTTATGTATATGAACCGAATACGAACCACCTCCAGGCATATAAAAAGGCAGAGGATTACGCTCGAAAAAGAAAACTCAATATTTGGAGTACCAAAGGATATGCTGAATCTGATGGCTTTCACCCTGAAGTGATTCAAGGCTACAACAGTTCTCCTGGAAAAGAAAATAGAGGATTCGATCCTGATGATAAGGGGAATTGTCAGGGGAAAATAAAAGGAAACATCACTCATTCCGGAGACAAAATCTATCATCTTTCTAGTGATCCCTACTATTTTGATACGGTGGCAGAACGCTGTTTTAATAGTAAGAAAGAAGCAAGAATAGCAGGTTTTAGAGCGGTGAAGTAAAGCCCCAAAGAAATAATGATCAGAGATGAATTAAAGCAAAGATTTGTATGTTGAGCAATTCGAAAAGGTTGGGGTAGGATAAAAGTTTGAGAGGAATGCAAAGAGGGTGGGGAATCCCCCCAAATGGCAAAAGAGATTTAAGCACTTCCGGCAGTCTGATCCCTATCTCTATCAATGCGTTGGTCCAAAAGCCGAATCCGAGCAAGGGCGCTGTTGTCATCAATCGTTTTATAATGATGATGCCCTGAAGGTTCTTCATCAGCTTCATCGGCAAGGGCAACAACTTTTTGCAGCGGACTAAGATGGAGCTGACCTTCTGGCAAGTAAGAATCTGTATGAAGTAAGATAGCTAGGGCGATTTGCTTAGCATTTCGAGGATCCTCGCCAATCCGAATTAATAACTTATGGGCGCGGTTAGCTCCCTTAATAGCATGAATATCATTTTCTTTATACAGTTCAAAGTCCCATTCGCCATTTCTGTACCATTTGTAGTGTCCAATGTCATGTAAAAGAGCGGCTTTAGTGGCTAAATCGGGATCAACATTCGCTTCCTTAGCAAAGGTATAGGCATATTCAGCGACTTTCACGGCATGTGCAATACCAGAACGTCGTAGATATCTTTGAGTGATAGGATGGTTAAAGACCATTTCTAATGATACTTTTCTCATACCAATAACCTCCTTAACAATAAATGTTCAATAAAGTGAAACTTCAAACAGTGGGGGTTTTTTCCTCTCATTGTGAGTTGCACCAGGATAAAATATATTGCTGAAAAATATAACACGTGAAGCGTTTCCAGTGCAAGCCCGAAATTTTATCGCTCTATATAGAGAGAATCATTAGCCACTAAAAACCCCCTGTGCGATTTAGCGCAGGAGGTTATTTTCACGTAATTCAGCTTTGACTTCATTATAAGCCTGATCGAGATTTCGGAGGCGTACGAGCAAATCAATACTCTTTTGCCGTGTTTCATACAGGCTAGAGGAGACAATCGACCGGTAATAACTGTTGAGAGAGTGAATAGGCTTTACGGCATCTATGTTTTTATTCATGTGTGTCTTTAAAGCTTCTTTAAAATAATCAACGCTGAAGATCTCTGTATTCATATTCTTGCACCTCGCGATTTATAAAATAAATGGATCATGAGACTGTCCACCATTCACTTCTGTAAAGAGGTGACTTATCGATTGAAGTAATTGATAACAGGTCTCAAGACTGTCTGATGGTTTTAAATAGACGATATGTAAAGCATTTCGTGTATCAGCGGTTGTCATGGTTCGCTTAGAATCGACGATAGGACTGCCAAAGGCTCCAGCACGATCGGCGGAAACGAGCTTTTGAGCCATCTTCATCTCACGTCCGTTTAAGGCGTCATAATCGTCATCTTGCCCACCTAAACGAATTGAAAGGGGGGCACTAAGCTTGTCGCAATCATATATCCCTAAAGGAATTTGGTAACGAGCAGACAGATAATTATTCACGTCAGCTGCTGAATGAATCAAAGGAAAAGATTGTCCCTTATAAAGGCGTCTTAAAAGGGCTTCATGAGAAGGCCGGTAACGCGAGGGATCAGTTCCTAATCGTTTGAAGAGTTGTCGCCATTCTTTTACTCCTTCAAGCTCACCGACAGATTTTTCCTCAAATGACAGCATTAATTCTTTTTCTAATGCATGCATTTGTTCTTTAAAGAATTGCGGTGAATCACTAACCGCGATATCATGATAAGTAATAATACCGATTTTAAAATCAGGGATAGAGTGCTTGAGTGTTTCGGAGATGATCGTTTTCATGAAGAATGCCTCCTACAACAAACGTTATTCATTCACAAAGCATTATTATCATATCATATTCCTGCAAGAAGGCTAAGTAATTGAGGGATTTATTATGGACATGCATGCGTTAAAAGAAGAGATTATAAAATACAGTCAAGCGATCGGTATTGACAAAATTGGGTTTACGACGGCTGCTCCCTTTACAGATTTAAAGGCCCGTCTATATCAACAGCGTACCTTAGGCTATCAATCCGGTTTTGAAGAGAAGGATATTGAATTGAGAACAGAACCCACCCAGATCATGCCTGAGGCTCAATCGATTATCGCTATCGCTTTGGCTTATCCTACAAAAATGCCTCACCGTCCGGAGAATACGAAAGGAAAAAGGCGAGGGAATTTTGCTCGTGCTTCATGGGGACAAGATTACCATGATGTTTTAAGAGAGCGAATGAAAAAGCTTGAAGCTTATATTTTAAACAGGGTTCCCGATGCTATTGTTCAATCGATGGTAGACACAGGAGCACTTTCTGATCGTGCTGTAGCCGAACGTGCGGGGGTTGGCCGCGTAGGGAAGCATACCAACCTTATCACGAAGGAGTTTGGATCTTATGTTTATTTAGGTGAACTTTTGACAAGCCTACGGTTTCCTTCAGACACCCCTATCGAAGATTTGTGTGGCGAATGTAATCTATGTGTGGATAAATGCCCAAGTGGGGCCCTAGTCCAAGGCGGGCAGCTTAATGCACAAAAGTGTATCGCTTTTTTAACCCAAAAGAAAGATTTTATTCCTGAACCCTACAGGAAGGCTATAGGTAACCGCGTGTACGGTTGTGATACATGCCAACAGGTTTGTCCTTACAATAGAGGAGTGGATTTTCACCACCATCTTGAAATGGAACCAGATCCTGAAAAGGTAAAACCAGAGCTTAAAATGCTCCTAGGTCTGTCTAACCGGGAGTTTAAAGAACGCTTTGGATCCATGTCAGGTTCTTGGCGTGGAAAAAAGCCTATTCAACGCAATGCGATTATTGCGCTTGGAAATTATAAAGATGCAACAGCTGTTACCCTATTGATTGATTGCCTTTTAAGGGATCCTCGCCCTGTGATTAGGGGGACAGCAGCATGGTCCCTCGGCAAAATTGCCAAGGCAGACTCTGAAGTCCTTCAAAAAGTGCTGGATGTCTTTCAACAAGCTATGATTTCGGAAACAGACGACCAAGTTTTAAAAGAAATAGAACATTCGAAAAAAGAATTAATAAATTAAAAGTAATAGGGCAGTCAAGTGATTTTATATACTCTACCTTAAAATAGGATCTCCTACGTTTGCTTTACATCCTTTAGCGTTAGTAAGCAATGAATAGACTTTAATAAGGGAGAGGTTAAAGTGGAAAAGCAACCACTTATTTATGTTGGGGAAACCGAAAGTCCCATTGGCGCTCTCACCGTCGCCTGTATTGGAAAAGGCGTCTGCTACGTTGCTTTTGGATCTATTCAAGAAACGGAAATTCAAATTAAAGCGTGGGCCAATAAGCATATGTTGCATAACGAACTCATAAGCGATAGTGAGCATACTGCTCTGCCTATCCAACAATTGCAGGAATATTTTGCAGGGGAAAGAAGACAATTTACTGTTCCATTATGCTTAAAGGGAACCCCGTTTCAAAAGAAGGTTTGGACGGCCCTACAAGATATTGAGTATGGTAAGACGCAGTCTTATAAGCAACTAGCAGAATCAATAGGTCGTCCGAAAGCAGTAAGAGCAGTCGGGAGAGCAAATAATCAAAATCCACTCGCGATTTTTATCCCCTGTCATAGGGTTGTTGGTTCTAACGGTGCTTTAGTAGGGTATGGTGGAGGATTATCT
This sequence comes from Pullulanibacillus pueri, assembly GCF_014639255.1. GTDB lineage: Bacteria > Bacillota > Bacilli > Bacillales > Sporolactobacillaceae > Pullulanibacillus > Pullulanibacillus pueri. Next base: position 25,480 of record NZ_BMFV01000022.1, on the reverse strand, counting down.
AAAAAAGAGTATTTATTAAATCTCGAAAGAAAACATGCAGCGGCTGAATAATGCAAGATTTTATTCAAAAGGGGCTCACAGTCCCCCGCTTGGATTTTAAAAGAACCCGCTCCTCCTTCTTGGTGATCCTGGAAGGAATCAGCGGCTTTTTTTGTGAGTCCGCATCTTCTTTATAAGAAATATAGGCTGACGAGGGAAGCAAGCGCTTCGTAGAACTATTTATCTTCCTTCATAAAGCCTTGGTGGGAGCTAAGTTTTTCTCATATGGGTGCCTATCTGCCTCATTTCGTCATATAGATGATAAAAACAGGGGTGGAAGGTGATACAAGATGACTTGGATTGAACAGTTAAAGGCGCACTTGCAAAAGACAAGTGACCTTTGGGTCGATAAAAATCGAGAGTTTTACCAAGTCTGTCCCGATTCAGAGAGCCGTGCGATACGCAGGAAGAAGGAGTCTTTGAAGGAGCGACAGACACAAATTATTAAGGCAAATGTTATAGGGAATGTTCTCGGAACAACCTCCTATGGTGAGAGAAGAACAGTTGAATATAGTTGTTATTTAAGCCTTTTGCACAAACAAAAAGGGGAGCATTTTTATGTGGAAGAAACACTAAAAAGAAAAAAGGCGACATTTAATGATGGCCAATTAATTCAGGATGAAACATTGGAGTGGGAAGGTTCACAAGAAAAGACTAAGGGGCTTTCTGACCAGAGACTGAGCCTGTCAAGTGATGAGCTACGATTATCGGAGAGGAGTAAGGCTTATCAATATGATCGCTTACAGGTCGTTAAATACGCCGATCGATGGTGGAATACTTACAATCCAGAATTTAAGGCCTTTGACGTTGATTGTACCAATTATATTTCTCAATGTGTTCATGCAGGCGGGGTCCCAATGACCGGGAAGTATAACAAACATTCGGGCTGGTGGTTTGAGCAAGAGGCTTGGAGCTTGAGTTGGGCAGTCGCCCATTCTTTTCGCTGGTACCTATCGAGTGATCAGAATATACATGGTGCGATAACAGTAGATAAGCCTGAAGACCTGCAGCCGGGTGATGTTATCTGTTATGATTTTGAAGGAGATGGTCATTGGGATCATTCGACGGTAGTGACTGAAAAAGATGCGAATAATATGCCACTTGTGAATGCTCATACTACCAACTCGCGTCATCGGTACTGGGCTTATGAGGATTCAAGTGCCTGGACGCCTAATATACAATATAAGTTTTTCCATATAACTGATTAATCCCGGTGTAGGCATCCGTTCGTTCTACCATAAACACTTTGTTTTGCAGAGAATCATTGATGATATAATATTTTTTGGAGAGTCATTATAGTACTTTAATAAATCAAACACGACATAACAATTAAACGAGGTGTAAGACGATGGGACTTAATGTTGTCCTTTACCAACCAGAGATACCTGCCAACACTGGGAATATTGCAAGAACGTGTGCCGCAATCAATGCCACCCTTCATCTGATTCGACCATTAGGCTTTTCGACTGATGATAAAAGACTTAAAAGAGCTGGTTTAGATTACTGGCAATATGTTAGCGTAAAATATTATGATAGCTTGGATGAATGTTTTGAACAAAATGTTGGAGGAGAATTTTTTTATTTAACCAAATTTGGAGAGCATTCTTACACGGACTTTGATTATAGTGACCGGAATAAGGAGTACTTTTTTGTCTGTGGCCGGGAAACGACGGGATTACCGGATGAGCTTAAGAGAGCTAATCGCGAGCGTTGTCTGAGAATTCCTATGGGTGAACATGATCATGTGCAATCCTTGAACCTTTCGAATGCTGTGGCGATCATGGTTTATGAAGCCCTGAAACACCAAGGGTATCCGCAGCTTTCCTAAAATGTAGTCGCACTGGTCTAGCGCCCTACTCGTATCCAGTGGGCTTCACAGTCAGCTTTCTCGGAACAACTCGGGGGTCTATTCGGAAAGTGGTGCTATCCCCGATCCCAAAGACTCTGGTAGAGACACCCGTGAGTCAGCGGCGCTGAGGAATACACTTTCCTAAAGCGTTCGGAATCTCGCGACTTGCGCTTCAATCCATTGGCTACTGACAGTGTTTTTGTGTTTAAAACTTTTTCCAACTGCATAGGCTTGCATAAAAACGGTACCCCAGTCAGTGGGATACCGTTTTTATTACTTGGGCCGAATTAACTTTTATCCGCTTCAGGTTTATCATTGTATCCAGCTGTGAAAATGGCGACAATGAAGGAAATTACGACGGCCAATACTAAAAATAAATGCACTGTCCATACCCCTTTCCTAGCCTTTCTCTCGTCCTATTATACCTAAATTAGGCTATAATGTATACGCTTTGATTTTACTCTTTTGGGCTTGGCGTTTCTTTTGAAGATAAGAATTCGAGGATTTAGGATAATAGAAGCCCCTTCCTGCATAGGATGTATTAGATTGCTTTTTCTGGAGGGGTCTTAATGGATTTCTTAGACAAGGTCAAAAGACAACAAGAACAAGAATCGAGTCTTAAATGGGAAGGCACATTTCGTGATTATTTAGCATTACTTAAAGAAAAGCCATGGGTAGCCCAATCGGCACACAGCCGACTGTATAATATGATTTGCTCAGAGGGCGTCACTGAAGAAAATGGGAAGAAGTATTTTAAGTTTTTTGAGAAAGATATTTTTGGTTCACAAGAAACCATTCAACGCTTAGTGGAGGAATATTTTCATCCTGCTGCCAAAGGCTTAGATGTTAAGAAAAGAATCTTACTGCTCATGGGTCCTGTAAGTGGAGGAAAGTCAACCTTAGTCACTAAACTCAAACGAGGGTTGGAACAATTTACCCGAACCGATGCGGGCGCTGTTTATGCCATTAAAGGGTGTCCGATGCATGAAGATCCCCTTCATTTGATTCCAGAGCATCTTCGCCAAGATTTTTATAATGAATATGGGATCGTTATTGAAGGGAAGCTCTCGCCGCTAAATACATTGCGGCTGAAGGAAGAGTATGATGGCGATATCGAAAAGGTGCGAGTTGAACGTGTCTTTTTCTCTGAGAAAGATCGTATAGGGATTGGTACTTTTAGCCCTTCTGATCCAAAATCTCAAGATATTTCAGAACTCACGGGGAGTATCGACTTCTCCACCATTTCAACTTATGGTTCTGAGTCTGATCCCCGAGCCTATCGATTTGATGGTGAATTGAATATTGCCAACCGTGGATTGATGGAGTTTCAAGAAATGCTTAAATCCGATGAAAAATTTCTTTGGCATTTGCTTTCATTGACGCAAGAAGGTAATTTTAAAATTGGTCGCTATTCGTTAATCAGTGCGGATGAAATGATTATTGCTCATACCAATGAATCTGAATTTAGAGCCTTTATTGAGAATGATAAAAACGAAGCCCTGCGCTCGAGAATGCTTGTCGTCCCAGTTCCTTATACATTAAGCGCTAGGGAAGAAGAACGGATTTATGAAAAAATGCTCCGTGAAAGCAGGCTATCTGGCATTGATCTTGCGCCTCATTCTTTGGAAATTGCCGCTATCTTCTCGGTGATTACCCGCCTTAAACCCTCGAAAATTCGACAAATTGATTTATTAAATAAACTTAAGCTTTATAATGGTGAAAAAGTGGATGGCTTTACTCATGAAGATGTCATTGAACTGAAGAATGAACATCGCGATGAAGGGATGTCTGGCGTTGACCCGCGATTCATTATGAATCGTATTTCCTTGGCGGTGACTAAAAATGAAAGCGGCCCAGTGTCTGCTCTTGATATTCTTCGATCTATTAAAGAGGGTCTCCTTGACCATCCATCGATTAAGCTTGAGGAAAAAGAGCATTACAAAAACTTAATTATGATTGTCCGCGAGGAATATGACGAGATTGTGAAAAACGAAGTCCAGATGGCTGCCATCGAATCCTTTGAGGAGTCAGCCCAGTCTTTACTCAATCTTTACCTCGATAACGTCGAGGCTTATTGCCAAAATGGGGGTGACGTCGATCCGCTTACGAGTACGGCGAAAGAACCTGATGAAAAGCTTATGCGGTCTATAGAAGAACATCTAGGGATCTCTGGGAATGCAAAAAAAGATTTTCGGGAAGAAATTTTAATTCGGGTTTCAGCTTTTGCTCGTAAAGGGAAGGTCTTTGATTATAAGTCTCATGATGGCCTTTATCATGCGATTCAAAAGAAACTATTTGCTGATTTTAAAGACTTGATTAAAGTGACCACTGCCATGAGTCCCACGAACTTGGAAACCAAGGAGCGACTGAAAGAAGTCGAGGGACGTCTTGTCCAAAGGTATGGTTACAGTAAGCGGTCGGCGGAACAACTTTTACATTATGTCAGTGGCTTGCTTCAACACTAATTTTTTTATTGTTTTATTTACAGCATGATCAGGAGACAATGAAATAAGACTATTTTAGTCGTGCCAGCCTTGAGCAAATAACTATAAACATGGTAAAGTTAATGATGTTATATTTATTGAACGGATTATATAGTTGGAGGTAAGTGCATGAAAAGGGGAAAAAGCGATTTATTTGAATGGATTAAAGCATTAGCCATAGCAGTCATCATAGCCATTGTTGTACGATCATTTATTTTTACAAATTATATAGTAGACGGCAGTTCAATGATGCCAACTCTTCAGGATGGTAATCGTCTCATAGTCAATAAAATTGATTATGACTTCACGCAGCCAAAGCGATTTGACATCATTATCTTTCATGCCACTCCAACTGATGATTATGTAAAGCGTGTCATTGGTTTACCTGGGGATACGGTTCAGTATAAGAATGATACTCTTTATGTTAATGGCAAAAAATATGATGAACCTTATCTTAAGCCTTATAAGGAGCAAATTAGCCAGGGCAATTTAACTTATGATTTTACGTTGAAGGACATTCCAAATGGTCAAGAAAGAGTCCCTAAAGGGAAGGTCTTTGTTTTAGGTGATAACCGACGAAATAGCCAAGACAGTCGTTATTTCGGCTTTGTCGACATGGATAAGATTGTAGGAAAAGTAAATGTTCGTTATTGGCCCTTTGATGAATTTAAATATATGCATTAAATGTAGGCTAGATTTGAGAGGTTGGGTTCCCCCAGCCTCTTTTTTGTTGAATAAATGCAATTTTTTGATGTGGATAGTGTTTATCTTCACTCCAGGTTGTTTGACTGGGCATGGTTGCCCAGTTTTTCTCAAAAGGTAAGAAGTATAAAATTTCTGGTCATCAGGATAGTGTGGATTTCCGCTTCAGACCACTCGCTTTCCACGGGCACGGCCTCAGCTAACTTGGGAATGGTCACCTTGGTTCCCAAGTGGATCTTCGGACACGTGCTGTTCCCGTAGGACTCTAGTTTAGGCATCCGTGAGTCAGCGACGCTGAGGAACACACAATGTTTAAGTGTTTCGAATCTCGTGTCTTCCACTCCGATCCACTTGGTACTGACGATGCCTGTTGGTAAAAAACATTTTAATGCCCAACTGATTGAGGACTGGGCATGGTTGCCCATTTTTTCTCATTTAAAAATAAATAAACGTGTAAATTCTTATGTCCTCCGCATAAACTGTGGTAATAGCGATTTTTTCTTTTAGGAGTGACGCTCATGAAGGATTTCCATCTCTCATTCGGTGAATGGGATATGTACCATAAAGCCAATAAGGACCAGCAAAGGCATAAGGAGAAGGTTGAGCAGGCCATTAAAGATAATCTCCCTGATTTATTAAGTGAAGAAAGCATTATTATGTCAGATGGGCAAGGGCTCACACGCTTACCTATCCGATCATTAGATGAGTATAAATTGCGTTATGGCAGTGGCGAGCAATCTCAAGTAGGGCAGGGTGATGGCGATAGCCAGGTGGGGGATGTTTTAGAAAAGCTTCCTCCAAGTAAATCTGAGAAGGGCAATGGAGCGGACAGTAAGCCAGGAATTGATTATTATGAGGAGAATGTGTCTTTAGAAGATATTGAGGAACATTTGTATAAAGAATTAGAGCTACCTGACCTAGAGCAAAAGGATTTTGTTATGGAAAGCAGTGTTCCTGAAATTGTTTTCCGGGATATTAGAAAAAAAGGGTTAATGGGAAACCTTGATAAGCGCAGGACTTTGTTACAGGCATTAAAGAGAAATGCTATCAGTGGAAAGGGACAACTGGGTTCACTGTCAGAAGATGATTTGCGATTTAAAACCTGGGAAAACATTGAACAGCCAGAGAGTCGAGCGGTTGTCTTTGCAATGATGGATACCAGTGGAAGTATGGGCATGTGGGAAAAATATATGGCTCGTAGTTTCTTCTTCTGGATGAAGCGTTTCTTAGAAACAAACTACAAATCGGTTGAAATTGTTTATCTCGCCCATCACACCGAAGCCAGATTGGTGACAGAAAGTGAATTTTTCTCCAAGGGTGAAAGTGGTGGAACCATTTGCTCCTCTGTTTACCAAAAGGCTTTGGATCTCATCGAAGCCCATTATTCCCCAGCTTCCTACAACATTTACCCAGTCCATTTTTCAGATGGTGATAACTTATCCTCAGATACTGACCGCTGCATTAAACTTGTCCAAGAACTAACAGAGCTATCAGCATTATTTGCTTATGGAGAAATAAATCCTTATGGCCGGAAATCGACACTTATGGAAGTGTATCAACACATCGATCACGAGAAAAACCGCTGTTATGTTTTTAAGGACAAAAAGGATATATACTATGCGCTCAAACACTTTTTTAGTAAAAATGGGCTAGAAAAAACAGAAAGTTAACTTTTTCTTATAAGCAATTCCCCCACCCCCACGCAGGGCTTTTAAATCATTTTATCGTTTGATTAAGCGAATGTATTCCAGACAAAATAACTCTAAGCGAACTCGGAAAACCTAAGGGTAAATATGGTGGATGGGGGGGAATTCATGAAGAAGTTTATACTTGTGCTCCTCTGTCTCTTCTTTGTTATACCGCCACAAACGACAGAAGCGGAAGAGCCAAAGGAATTGCAAATTCATTTTATTGACGTAGGTCAGGCTGATAGCATCCTTATTCGAACACCTCAAGGAAAAAATATCTTAATCGATGCTGGAGGGAAAAAATCAGCCGTAAAACTGATGAACTATTTAAGGGCATTTGGGATCACTACCTTTGATGCTGTGATCGCAACGCACCCACATCATGATCATATTGGTGGCATGTCGGCCATTTTAGAAAATTTTACAGTTAAAGCCTTTTATATGCCTGATATTTCCCATTACACCCACGCCTTCAATGACCTTTATACGACCGTTAAGAAAGAAGGCATTATGATATTTAAGGCTAAGGCTGGCAATAAGATTGATGTTGAGCCGGGTGTGAAGATCAATATTATTGCTCCTCTTAAGGGAAACTATGATCACCTAAACGACTATAGTTATGTGTTAAAAGTGATTCATAATGAAAATTCCTTCTTACTCATGGCCGATGCGGGTGAACAAAGTGAAACCGAACTGTTAGAAAAGAAGGTAAATGTTAAGGCTGATGTCATAAAAATTGGTCACCATGGTGCAGATACAAGTTCTACATTACCCTTCCTAAAAAAAGTTAATCCAGATACAGCGGTTATTTCGACAGGCAACCGAATAAAACAGGGCTATCCTTCAAAAGCGGTGATCAATCGCCTTCACTATTTAAAGATCCCTACTTATCGTTCAGATTTACTTGGTACGATTGTTGCCCATTCGGATGGACACAATATCACGTTTACTTATGGAAAAAGTGAACAAGAGCATCAGGAAGAAAAGGAGTAAAAACTGGGATTCATGAATCGAGTGCCTATAGGCAAAAATAGTGAGGAAGGGGGTAGTTAAGCTTGGCACAAACATTAGGACAACTTATGACAAAGAATGTCGTTTCAGTAACTCCTAACCAAAGTATTGAAGAAGCTGCTCAGTTGATGAGTCAGAATAATATTGGTGCTCTTCCGGTTGTTGAAAATGGTCAATTACGAGGGATTATTACTGACCGTGATATCACGCTTCGTTCAACGGCAAAAGGTGGTAACGAAAAGGCGAAGGTATCGGAATGTATGTCTAATCAAAATCTTGTTTCAGGGACAACGACTATGGATGTAAATGAGGCCGCTCAAATCATGGCTCAACATCAGATTCGGCGACTTCCAGTTGTTGACAACCAACAACTTGTTGGTATGGTCGCATTAGGAGATCTCGCAACCGAACAAGAAACACAACAAGAAGCAGGTCAAGCCTTAAACACCATTTCATCACCATCCCATCCTCAATAATGTAAACCCTTTTTAAAGGTTTACATCCGCAAATGTGCGGGGAAAACTCCCCCTTTAAGCTCCTGATCTCGGTCAGGAGCTTTTTTATCTCACCACCAAGAGCCTCATGATAAAGCGTGCCAGAGAAATAGGCATAATATAGGCAGGCCCAGCAACAGTGAAAAGACATCATCTTAATAAAAATCGGCTTAACAGAATGGCTGCGCTTCCAAAAAAGGGTTCAGACAAATAAAAGAACTGAACGGGGAAACAAAAGAAGAGCAATGAGAAACAAAACCCGAGCGAGACAGCCAAAACCCCTCCAAATGAAGCATCGCTTGCTCCAAAAAAAGGGTTCAGACAAATAAAAGAACTGAGCGGAGAAACAAAAGAAGAGCAATGAGAAATAAAACCCGACCGAGACAGCCAAAACCCCTCCAAATGAAGCATCACTTGCTCCAAAAAAAGGGTTCTGACAAATAAAAGAACTGAACGGAGAAACAAAAGAAGAGCAATGAGAAATAAAACCCGAGCGAGACAGCCAAAACCCCTCCAAATGAAGCATTACTTGCTCCTAAAAAGGATTCAGACAAATAAAAGAACTGAACGGAGAAACAAAAGAAGAGCAATGAGAAATAAAAGTCTATCCCATTCTTGTAAATAAAAACACTTTAAGTCCATGTATATGCTATATTATCTATTTAAACCTTTTTTAAGAAAAAATGGCATCTAAACTTTTAGCCAGGTTATTCTTAACAAATGTTTGACTGCGATCTACAGAATTTTAACTCACTTTTTGATACACTATAGCAATAAAGGAGGATGCACATGATTAAAGCATTGGTGTTTGACTTTGACGGACTTATTTTAGATACGGAAACAGCCATCTATAAGGCCACACAAGAAATATACAAGGAATATGGGGCAGAGTTACCGATCAGTATTTGGGCCAATCTTGCAGGGACCCAGGATGACGGATTTGACTTAACCACCCATTTAGCGGAACAAAGCGGAGTCACCATTGACAAAGAAGCATTGCTTAAAGATCAAAGACAAAGAATAAATGCATACATAGAACGTGAGACGATTCTTCCGGGCGTTTTACCCTTATTAGAGATGGGGAAACAGCTTGGACTTAAAATTGCTTTAGCGACAAGCTCAGGGAATCAATGGGCTAAGAGACACCTTAAGCGCTTAGGCATCATTGACTTTTTCGAGGCCATTATTGAGGCGGATGACGTTGAAAAGGTGAAACCCGACCCAGAATTGTTTACTAAGGCGGTTGAAGCTCTTCAAGTCAAACCCGACGAAGCTATTGCCTTTGAAGATTCCTACCACGGGATGATTGCTGCTAAAAGAGCCGGTCTTTATTGCGTTGTCGTTCCCAACGAGGTGACGCAATCGCTTGATTTTAGTCAGGCTGACCGTCAATTGAAGTCTCTTGCAGACATCACTGCTGAGGAACTCATTCAGGCCTTTTCCGAAAAAGAATAACCCAAAGGAATTAAAGCCTTGAGGAAATGAATTACTAAATAATGTATAATGTACAAAAGAGATACTGATAAGCAAAGAGAGTGAGTGGAAAAGAGTAATGACTTGGAAATCGGCTTATGACAAATGGAAAAATTACAGTGAACTCGAAGCGGACCTTCGTGAGCAATTGGAACAATTGAGCGGAGATGATGCTCTTTTAGAAGACAGTTTTTATAAGGAATTGGAATTCGGTACCGGTGGGATGCGTGGTGAATTAGGACCTGGAACAAACCGTATGAATATTTATACGGTCCGAAAAGCATCAGAAGGCTTGGCCCAATACATATTAAGTCAAGGTGAGGAAGCTAAGTTTAAAGGCTGTGTCATTGCCTATGATTCCCGTCATCGTTCACCACAATTTGCGATGGAAGCAGCGAAAACAATGGGAAAGTACGGGATCCAAACCTATGTTTTTGAATCTTTAAGACCCACACCGGAGTTGTCCTTTGCAGTTCGTTATCTTCAGGCCAAGGCTGGCATTGTCATTACAGCGAGTCACAATCCCCCTCAATATAATGGGTACAAAGTCTATAACGAAGATGGTGGACAATTACCACCTGTCCAGGCTGAGCAAGTGATTCAATATGTGAATCAAGTTGAAAATGAATTGACTGTGTCTGTTGCCGATGAAACAGAATTAAAGGACAAAGGGTTATTAACAATGCTTGGTGAGACTGTTGATCGCGCTTATCAAGAACAGCTTAAAACAATTTGTGTCCATCCAGAGGTGATTCAAAAGGCTGCAGATGACCTTAAAATTGTCTATACGCCATTACATGGGACGGGATATCATCCAGTCGTCGAAGGTATGAATAATTGGGGATTTAAACATGTCAGTGTAGTCGCAGCCCAAGCCGAGCCAGATGCCAATTTTTCAACGGTAAAACTTCCGAATCCTGAAGAGCATGAGGCATTTGCTCTTGCTATTGAATATGGCAGGCAGCAAAATGCGGATCTCCTATTAGCCACTGATCCAGATGCCGATCGTGTCGGTGTTGCGGTTAAAAACAAAGAGGGAGAGTATGTTGTTCTTACAGGTAATCAAACAGGAGCCATTCTTTTGCATTATTTACTGACCCAGAAAAAAGCAAAGGGACAGCTGCCTAATAACGGTGTCGTTTTGAAAACAATCGTTACCTCAGAACTCGGACGTACTATTGCGGAGTCCTTCGGCATGACAGCAGTGGATACGCTGACCGGTTTTAAATTTATTGGTGAAAAAATCCGTGAGTATGAACAGTCGGGAGAACACACGTATCTCTTTGGCTATGAAGAAAGCTATGGGTATTTAATTGGCGATTTTGCCCGTGACAAGGATGCGGTACAGGCTTGCTTGCTAGCGGCAGAGGTTGCTGCCTTTTACAAATTACGAGGGAAAACACTCTATGATGGTTTGGAGGAAGTTTTTGAGACCTATGGTTATTATCGTGAAGGTCTTGAGTCATTGACTTTAAAAGGGATTTCGGGGTCTGAGCAGATTCAAACAATATTGAACAGCTTTCGATCTGAGCCACCAACAGAAATGGTAGGCAGCAAAGTCACAGTAATTGAAGATTACAAAGTTCAAGAGCGTATCCGCGTTGAATCGAAGAGGAAAGAATCGATAGAGCTTCCTTCTTCCAATGTGTTGAAATATATTTTAGCAGATGGTTCTTGGTTCTGCCTTAGACCCTCAGGTACGGAGCCAAAGATTAAATTTTACTTTGGCGTCAAAGCCGATAATGATCAAGAGAGTCGTGAAAGATTGCAGCAACTCCAAAAAGGCGTCATGGCACGTGTGAATCAAGTATTATAAGAAATTAAGAAGAAAACCACAGTGGATGGCTGTGGTTTATCTTTTGCTTGCAGAGGAACAAGATTGCCCTTAGATAAGTCTATTAACCGCGAGTTTATCTCATCTTAATACTAGATTCTTGTTAGTGAATGTAATAGAGGGATTCCAATCATCATTTTACTTTATGGCTCACGTATGGTATCTTTTTGTCATATGTGTATATGGGATTAAAGAAAGGAAATGCAGCATGGCGAAGCTTGAACAAGAAGCATCCCGTCGTCGGACATTTGCGATTATATCGCACCCTGATGCTGGGAAAACGACATTGACAGAAAAATTGCTCCTTTTAGGAGGCGCGATTCGTAGCGCTGGCTCTGTTAAGTCAAGGAAATCGAAAAAATTTGCGACATCGGACTGGATGGAGTTAGAAAAACAACGGGGAATATCGGTCACCTCGAGTGTAATGCAATTTGTTTATGATGATTATAAAATAAATATTTTAGATACACCAGGACACCAAGATTTCAGTGAGGATACTTATAGGACACTTATGGCTGTTGATAGTGTGGTCATGATTATTGATGCTGCAAAAGGTGTTGAGGCCCAAACCCTCAAGCTTTTTAAAGTATGTCGCGATCGGGGAATTCCGATTTTCACGTTTATTAACAAGCTTGACCGCCAAGGAAAAGAGCCCCTTGAATTATTTGAGGAGCTTGAAGAAGTCTTGGGCATTCAAACCTGTCCTGTGAATTATCCAATTGGCATGGGGCAATCTTTCCGCGGCGTTTATGATCGCTTCAAGAAAGAGATTGAACTCTATGATGATAAGAGAGAACAGACGCTTATTCCTGCCGATTCTCTAGAGACCGTGCGTGAACGCTTAGTCCAAGTGGCTGATGAAGCGACCATTGATCAATTAGAAGAAGAATTGCTGTTGCTTGAAGAGGCCGGCAATCCTTTTAATGCCGAAGCTGTCAAGGCTGGAAAGCAAACACTTGTATTCTTTGGTAGTGCCATTTCTAGTTTTGGTGTGCCGACCTTCTTAAAGCATTTTCTAGAGCTGGCTCCGGGTCCAGCGGGGAGAGAGACGAGTAAGGGGCATGTAGACCCTGCTGATGAAACTTTCTCTGGTTTTATTTTTAAAATCCAAGCGAATATGAATCCGGCTCACCGCGACCGAATTGCCTTTTTGCGTATTTGTTCAGGCAAATATGAGAAAGGAATGGAGACGTGGCTCGATCGAACGGGGAAACCTGTAAAGCTGGCCCAACCCCAACAATTTTTTGCGGATAGTCGGGAAAATGTTGAGGATGCCTATCCAGGGGATATTGTCGGCATTTATGACCCCGGTCTCTATCAAATTGGCGATACATTGTGTGCTACTAAGGATACGTTTAATTTTGGAAAGCTGCCGACGTTTCCACCGGAGCATTTTTCTAAGGTCAGAGCCAAAACGGCGATGAAGCAGAAGCACTTTATCAAAGGCATTGAGCAGCTTGCCCAAGAAGGAGCTGTCCAAATTTATAAGACTGAGCGGTATGAAGAATATATTCTTGGGGTTGTTGGTCAACTGCAATTTGATGTCTTCAAATATCGAATGGAAGCAGAATATAATGTCGATCTAGATATTCAGCCAATGTCCTTTCATTTAGCTCGTTGGTTGTTAAATGATGAGATTCCACGTGAGGCGCTTAGGAGTACGACAAACATGGTAGTCCATGATTCCCAGGATCGCCCGGTGATTTTATTTGAAAATGAGTTTGGATTAAATTGGTTCATGCAAAAAAATCCGGATATTAAATTGGCTGAATCTGTCATTTGATTATATAAAATTAATAAAATTGGAGGTCCCTAAACCTAGCGTTCAGGGATCTTTCTTTTTGTAACGGAAAAATTAAAACAAGTGGAAGCTCTAATAAGTGAACATTAGCTTTCATCATTAAGGCTTGGAGGAAGCGAAGCTTTCTCATTTTAATGATAAAGCGCCTAAGTGCCTCTTATTTTGAAAACGCTTTATAAAAATTTACAATTGAAAAATCTTTGTCAGAAAATATAGCATACTAACAAATACTAAAGCGCTTACAATTTGAATGATAAGTAAAAATAATTCATATTTTTAGAAAAAGACGGTTGACCTCTGATTGGAAAGGGCGTATTATGTCCACAACAATAAATTAATTTTTTAGAAAAACCATAACAAAATAAAAAGCAATTAGGTTAATCTCTCGAACATTTTTGGACACCGTGAAATAACATGAATTATCTCAAAAAACAAAAAATAAAAACTTGAAGGAATAGAGGAGACGGATTATGCGCAGCGATACGATCAAGAAAGGTATTGATCGGGCTCCTCATCGCAGCTTATTATATGCTGCTGGTGTAAAGACAAGGGATCTTGATAAACCCTTTATCGGGGTTTGCAATTCCTATGTAGATATTATTCCCGGTCATAAACATTTAAACAAATTTGCTGAAGTTGTAAAAGAGGCTATTAGAGAAGCAGGCGGAGTTCCTTTTGAATTTAATACGATTGGTGTAGACGATGGAATTGCGATGGGACATATTGGGATGCGTTATTCACTTCCCAGTCGTGAAATCATTGCTGATTCAGCTGAAACAGTGATTAATGCCCATTGGTTTGATGGCGTGTTTTATATTCCTAACTGTGACAAAATTACACCGGGAATGCTCATGGCAGCAGCACGGACGAACGTCCCCGCGGTTTTCGTATCGGGAGGTCCGATGGAAGCTGGGCGATCTAAGACAGGTGAAAATCTTTCGCTTGTGTCTGTCTTTGAAGGTGTAGGCGCGCATAGTTCAGGAAAGATGACCACAGCAGAGTTACAAGAGTTAGAGACTCTCGCTTGTCCGACGTGTGGTTCTTGTTCCGGAATGTTCACCGCTAATTCTATGAATTCATTAATGGAGATGCTAGGGTTAGCCTTACCAGGAAACGGTACGATTGTTGCAACGTCTGATGAACGTCATGACCTCATTTATAAAGCAGCTTACCATCTTATGGATCTTGTCAAAAACGATATTCGTCCTCGTGACATTATCACGAAGGAAGCCATCGACGATTGCTTTGCATTAGACATGGCGATGGGAGGATCAACGAATACAGTCCTTCATACGCTGGCTCTTGCTCACGAGGCAGGGGTAGATTATGACCTACAAAGAATTAATGAAGTGGCAGAACGTGTCCCGTATTTGTCCAAAATTAGCCCGGCGTCAGAATATTCCATGCATGACGTTCATTTAGCTGGCGGTGTGAGTGCTATCATTAAAGAACTCTGTAGTATTGATGGTCTCATTAATAAAGATCGCATTACTATTACAGGAAAATCATTATATGAAAACATCAAAGAAGCTGAAATCAAAAACGATGTCGTGATTCGCAGAAAAGAAAATCCATACAGTCCAGTAGGAGGATTATCCATCCTATTTGGTAATTTGGCACCGGATGGTGCGGTCATAAAAGTGGGTGCCGTTGATCCATCGATTAAAACTTTTACTGGGGAAGCTATCATCTTTAATTCACAAGATGAAGCCCAACAAGGAATTTTAGACGGAACAGTGAAATCAGGGCACGTTGTAGTTATCCGTTATGAAGGTCCTAAAGGGGGACCAGGGATGCCAGAGATGCTATCGCCAACCTCGGCAATTTCCGGACGTGGGCTTGATAAGGAGGTCGCATTGATAACCGATGGACGCTTCTCAGGTGCTACTCGAGGTATTTGTGTTGGACACATTTCACCAGAGGCGGCTGAAGGTGGACCACTTGCTTTCCTAGAAGACGGAGATAAAATCGTGATTGATCTCACACATCGCACCATCAATGCCCTTGTTGATGAAGAAGTGATAGAAGAACGTAAAAAGAATTGGGTACGTCCAGAACCAAAAATTAAAAGTGGTTATCTTGCACGCTATTCAAAACTTGTAACCTCAGCCAATACAGGTGGCGTATTTAAAATTTAAGAGTTTAAAATGAAGACGGGGACGAATTATAAGATGGGATTTACAGAGAGCCGCGGTAGGTGGAAAGCGGTAATACCTCTTATAATGCACTCACCCCTGAGTGCTGATCTGAAAGGTCTTATCTCATTAGGATCAGCCGTGTGAGACCATCACACGTTATCAAAAGAACTCATGCGTGAGTTACTGAGGCGGCATTTGTGAAAATGTCGTGCAAAAGGGTGGTACCGTGGAAGAGCCTTTTCACCCCTTTATCTTATCAATTCCGATAGGTAGAGGTGTGGAAAGGCTTTTTGATTGTAAATAGATTAACGGCTATTCAAGTCAATGACTTAGTTAAATAAATTATCGTGTGGAGGGAGAGCCTTGCAAGCAAAAGCGAAGTATGAGCAAACAGTTGCTAGTCAGACAGGTGCAGATGTATTGATGCAAACCTTGATAGATGAAGGTGTTGATTTAGTCTTTGGCTATCCTGGAGGAGCGGTCCTCCCGATCTATGATGCCTTATATAAAACGGACCTTCGTCACATTTTACCTCGCCATGAACAAGGAGCGATTCATGCGGCAGAGGGTTATGCCAGAATCAGTGGGAAGCCTGGGGTGGTTATTGGAACATCCGGTCCTGGCGCGACAAATTTAATTACGGGTATTGCTGATGCCATGATGGATTCCTTACCCCTTGTTGTTTTTACAGGTCAGGTTGCTCGTGGTGTTATTGGAACCGACGCCTTTCAGGAAGCAGATGTCACCGGCATTACGACCCCGATTACAAAGCATAATTATCAAATTCAAGAGTTGAAGGATATCCCAAGGGTTGTAAAAGAGGCCTTTCATATTGCTACAACAGGACGACCAGGCCCCGTCGTTGTGGATATACCTAAAGATATTTCTGGAGAAATAGGGGAGGTTGACTATCCTGAGACCATCCATTTACCAGGGTATCAGCCGAACTATATGCCTAATCTCTTGCAAGTACGCAAATTAGCAGAGGCCATGAGAGAAGCGAAGCGGCCGGTGATTTTGGCTGGGGCAGGAATTATCCATTCCGGAGCGCACAAAGCACTGCTTGAACTTGTCGAACGACAAGGGATTCCCGTTGTTCACACGTTGCTTGGCTTAGGGGGTTTTCCGGCCGAACATGAATTGTTCCTTGGAATGGCTGGCATGCACGGCACTTATGCTGCAAATATGGCCTTATACGAAGCAGATTTATTAATTAATATAGGGGCTCGGTTTGACGATCGTTTGACAGGGGACCTTCAACATTTTGCGAAAAAAGCCGTAGTTGCCCATATTGATATTGATCCTGCGGAAATTGGGAAAAACGTTCAAACCCATATTCCGATTGTTGCAGATGCAAAATTCACGATTGAAGCGTTGCTTGATGAAGTGACCACACCACCGGAAATCAATGAGTGGGTGTTTCGCCTAAAGCAGGACCGTATAGAAAAACCATTATGGTATCGCAAGCAACCTAAAGTGATGGCGCCACAGTATCTCATTGAAAAGTTGCATCAAGAAACAAATGGTGAGGCGATTGTCGTTACCGATGTGGGTCAGCACCAGATGTGGGCAGCCCAATATTATCCTTTTTCAAAGCCCAAAAAATGGGTGACCTCGGGTGGTTTAGGGACGATGGGTTTTGGTTTTCCAGCAGCTATTGGTGCTCAACTGGCAGCACCTGATGATACGGTGATCGCTGTTGTTGGAGACGGCGGTTTTCAAATGACTTTGCAAGAGCTCTCTGTACTTCAAGAACTCCGGCTGCCGGTTAAAATTGTCATCGTCAATAACCAATCCTTAGGCATGGTGAGACAATGGCAAACATCCTTTTATGGCGGACGCCACTCACAGTCTCTTATCCCTGTTCAACCTGACTTTGTTAAGTTGGCAGAAACCTATGATATTAGGGGTTATAGAGTAGAAACAGAAGAAGAACTTCAAGAAGTATTAAGTGCAACACTCCATGATAGAGAACCTGTTCTCATTGATTGTCGTGTTAATGCCGAGGAAATGGTGACACCGATGGTCGCACCTGGAACAGGTATTCACGAAATGATAGGGGTGAAACCATGAAAAGAATAGTCACTGCACTGGTCAATAATCAAAGCGGTGTGCTCAACCGCGTGACCGGACTCATGTCTAAGAGACGCTTTAATATCGAAAGCATCTCAGTGGGTCGTACAGAAACCGATGATATTTCTAGAATGACTTTCGTCGTTGATGTTGAAGATGAAGCCCAATGTGAGCAGCTCATCAAGCAGCTCCATAAACAGATAGATGTCTTAAAAGTTTGGGATATTACTGATCAAGCGATTGTGGCAAGAGAATTAGTGTTAATTAAGGTTTTGAGTAACCCACAAATTCGCACTGAGATTAATGGTATTGTTGACCCATTCCGGGCTTCAATTATAGATGTAAGTCGCGATAGTTTAACCGTCCAAGTCACTGGTGATTCCGAGAAAGTCGATGCATTAATTGAACTCTTGCGTCCTTACGGGATTAAAGAACTCGCCCGTACAGGATTAACGGCATTCCCAAGAGGGCAACAGCGACAGGTTACAGAAATGAAGCCCTATTCGCTGATTAAATAACGCTATAAAGTTCAAAATGTTAGGACAATATGAAGACCATTGATCTGTCATTGACCGCATTTGAACGTTTGTTTAGTCGCAAGGCCCAAAAAATAATTAAAAATGGAGAGGAAGATTGGAAGATGACAAAAGTATATTATAACGGTGATATCGAGGATGCAGTCCTCAGAGGTAAGAAAATTGCAGTTGTAGGCTATGGTTCTCAAGGTCATGCCCATGCTCAAAACTTAAGAGATAGTGGCTTTGAAGTTATTGTTGGCTTACGTCCAGGACATTCATGGCAACGTGCTGAAGAAGATGGTTTTACGGTAAAAACAGTCGCTGAAGCCAGCCAGGAAGCTGATGTCATCATCCTGCTTTCACCAGATGAGAAGCAAACAAAAATTTATAATGAATCTATTGAACAAGGTCTGACAGCGGGTAAAGCGCTTGTGTTCGCACACGGCTTTAATATTCATTTTAGCCAAATCGTCCCACCAAAAGATGTCGATGTATTCCTTGTTGCCCCTAAAGGCCCAGGACATTTAGTCAGAAGGACATACACAGAAGGGGCTGGCGTTCCGGCACTTATCGGTATCCATCAGGATGCAACAGGTGAAGCCAAGAACGTTGCTCTTGCTTATGCGAAAGCGATTGGCGCAGGGCGTGCGGGCATCCTTGAAACGTCCTTCCAAGAGGAAACAGAAACAGATCTTTTCGGAGAGCAAGCTGTCCTTTGTGGCGGTCTAACCTCACTCATTAAAGCCGGTTTTGAAACGCTTGTTGAAGCTGGATATCAACCTGAAGTAGCTTACTTTGAGTGCCTCCATGAAATGAAGCTCATTGTAGACCTTATTTATGAAGATGGTTTAGAAGGCATGCGTTATTCCATTTCTGATACCGCTCAGTGGGGCGATTTTGTTTCTGGACCACGTGTGGTAAATGAAGAAACAAAAGCACGGATGAAAGAAGTCCTTAAAGATATCCAAGACGGAAAATTTGCTAAAGGCTGGATTCTCGAAAATCAGGCGAACCGTCCACAATTTAATGCGGTGAATAAGCGTGAAAAAGAGCATCAAATTGAAGTCGTTGGTCGAGAACTTCGTCAATTAATGCCATTTGTGAAGAGTCAATTTTCTAAAGAAAGGGAAGTGGTAACTGGTGCGAAAAATTAATGTCTTTGACACTACTTTGCGTGACGGAGAACAATCAGCAGGTGTGAATTTAAATACTCTTGAGAAACTAGAAATTGCCGCTCAACTCGAAAGACTGGGTGTAGACATGATTGAAGCCGGTTTTCCTGCTTCGTCAAAGGGTGATTTTGAATCCGTCAAAAAAATAGCAGAAACGGTCAAAGGCAGCTCGGTCACCGGACTTTCCCGGACAAGGCAAACCGATATCGATACAGCGTGGGAGGCCTTGAAGTATGCCGAAGAACCTCGCCTTCACATATTTTTAGCAACATCACCGATTCATATGACCCATAAGTTAAAGAAAACTCCGGAACAAGTGATGGAAATGGCGATCGAAGCTGTGAGTCATGCTAGCCGATATTTTCCACACGTTCAATGGTCAGCAGAAGATGCAACCCGCTCAGATTGGCAGTTTCTTGTCAAAATCATTGAAAAGGTGATTGACGCAGGGGCAACAGTGATAAATCTTCCTGATACGGTAGGCTATACGACACCAGACGAATACGGAAGACTCTTTAAATTCATTAAGGAAAATGTTTCAAACATTCATAAAGTAAGCTTGTCCGGTCACTGCCATGATGATCTTGGGATGGCGGTAGCCAATTCTTTGGCAGCTATTGAAGCGGGTGCAGATCAAATTGAAGGCACGATCAATGGGATTGGTGAAAGAGCGGGGAATGCTTCACTTGAAGAAATTGCTGTGGCTCTCCGCATCCGTAATGACTACTTTCAAACGGATACAGGTCTTGTCTTGAAAGAGATTAATCGCACAAGCAAACTCGTCAGCCGCCTCACCGGACTCTCTGTTCCAGCGAATAAAGCGGTGGTTGGGAAAAATGCCTTTGCTCATGAATCGGGGATCCATCAAGACGGTGTTTTAAAAGAGAAAACAACCTATGAAATTATTACACCCGAGCTTGTCGGTGTCGCCTCCAATAGTCTTGTTATAGGAAAACATTCTGGTCGGCACGCTTTTAGTAATAAGGTTAAAGAATTAGGCTTTGAGCTTACGGAAGCCCAAGTCAATGAAGCTTTTCAAACCTTCAAGGCGCTAACGGATAAAAAGAAGGATGTCACCGATGAAGATTTGTTTGCTATCTTAACTGAGAAGCGTACAGAGAATACGGATGTGCCAAAGTACGAATTAAGATCAGTTCAAGTTCAATATGGTACCAATCACATCCCAACAGCTACTGTGGCTCTACAAACTCCAGAGGGTGTTGAAAAAGAGGAAGCCGGTACAGGGTCAGGAAGTGTAGAAGCCGTCTATAATACTCTAGCACGAATGATTACCGGTGATATTAAACTCGAAGACTATAAACTCAATTCTATCGGTGGCGGCCGCGATGCTTTAGCTGAAGCTTATGTCAAAGTGATCTTCAATGGAAAAGAATCTGGAGGCAGGGGCTCAAGTCAAGATGTTCTTGATGCTTCAGCACGTGCTTTCTTAAATGCCGCAAACCGAGCACTCTATAATGAAAGTCTTCAAGCATTGAAAGAAGCAAAGGTCTAAAGAATCTACATTAATAAGGGAGGGAAAGCGTATGAAAAAGAGAATTGCACTTTTACCTGGCGACGGGATTGGACCTGAGGTCATGGCAGGATGTCAAAAGGTCTTAGAGGCGATTGCTGAACGATTTAACCATGAGTTTTTATTCGAAGAGGGGAAAATTGGTGGGGGTGCGATCGATGCAGAGGGCACCCCACTTCCAGAACAAACAGTTGCGCTTTGTGAAAAGAGTGATGCGATTCTTTTAGGCGCTGTCGGCGGACCGAAATGGGATGATGCACCTTCCCATCTTCGCCCTGAAAAAGGTCTTTTAGGTATTCGCAAGAAAATGGGATTGTTTGCGAATCTCCGTCCCGTATCAACCGTTAAATCCTTGATTCCTGCTTCACCCCTTAAAGAAGAGGTTGTCAGCAATGTTGACTTACTTATTGTGAGAGAACTCACTGGTGGTATTTACTTTGGTCAACCCAGTGGTCGAGAAGGCGACAAGG
Organism: Pullulanibacillus pueri; assembly: GCF_014639255.1. Classification (GTDB taxonomy): domain Bacteria; phylum Bacillota; class Bacilli; order Bacillales; family Sporolactobacillaceae; genus Pullulanibacillus; species Pullulanibacillus pueri. The sequence continues at coordinate 4,204 of NZ_BMFV01000022.1, read as the reverse complement.
TCGTTGATACACTTGAGTATACGAAGCAAGAAATTGAACGGATTGTCAGAAAGGGTTTTGAACTCGCCAGTGTCCGTCGTGGCAAACTAACGTCTGTAGATAAGGCGAATGTGCTTGAATCAAGTAAGGTCTGGCGGGAAACAGTGAATCGAATTGCTCCTGAGTTCCCGGATGTTGAAGTCGAACATCAACTCGTTGATTCAGCTGCGATGCAATTGATCCGTTATCCCGAACAATTTGATGTCATTGTCACAGAAAATCTTTTCGGTGATATTTTGAGTGATGAAGCCTCAATGTTAACAGGATCACTAGGCATGCTCCCGTCTGCAAGTCTTAGAAGTGATGGCTTTGGTATGTACGAACCTGTCCATGGTTCTGCACCAGATATTGCGGGAAAAGGGATTGCTAATCCACTGGCCATGATTATGTCAGCCGCTATGATGCTCCGCTATACTTTTAATCTCTTTGAAGAGGCTCAAGCCATTGAAGTGGCTGTACAACACACTTTGGAAGAGGGCTATCATACAAAAGATCTCGTAATAGAAAATGGCCAGGAACTCGGAACAGAAGGCATTATTGAAAAAGTTATCGAGCAAATAAATGAAGAAAACACCATTAAAGGCATTTTAGAAACCTATTCTTAAGATAAAAGCATCACGGCTAATTCCCAGAAAGAATGGGCCGTGATGACTAAACCGTTCACTACAAAGATAAGGAGGACTCGCCAAAATGAAGCCAAAGACAATTGTTGAGAAAATTTGGGAGCGTCACGTTGTACATGAAGAACAAGGGAAGCCGAATCTTCTCTATATCGATCTTCATCTTGTCCACGAGGTCACTTCTCCCCAAGCCTTTGAAGGCTTGCGCATGAATGGCAGAAAAGTGCGACGCCCAGATTTAACGTATGCGACTGTTGACCATAATGTGCCAACAAAGCATCGAAATGTCATTTCTGATGAAGTGTCTAAGAAGCAAATGACCACACTTCAACAGAATTGTAAGGAATTTGGAATTCCACTTGCAGATATTAACCACCCTGATCAAGGGATTGTCCATGTTATCGGTCCACAGTTAGGCTTAACACAACCGGGAAAAACGATTGTTTGTGGGGATAGCCATACTTCTACTCATGGAGCTTTTGGTGCTCTTGCTTTCGGGATTGGTACTAGTGAAGTTGAGCATGTCCTCGCTACACAAACGATTTGGCAAGCGAAGCCTAAAACAATGCAAGTCAAAGTCAATGGTACGCTTGGGTTAGGCGTGACGGCAAAGGATTTAATCTTGGCCATTATTGCTAAGTTTGGCGTGAAGGTTGGAACAGGCTACGTCATGGAATATACCGGTGAAGCGATTCGCAATCTTTCCATGGAAGAACGCATGACAGTATGTAATATGTCCATCGAAGCTGGGGCGCGTGCTGGTTTGATTAGTCCTGATCAAACCACCTATGAATTCTTGAAAGGGAAGCGCTATGTGCCAGAGGGTGACGCCTATCTCGAAGCAGTTGAAAAGTGGGAAGAATTCGCAACAGATGAAGGTGCTGTTTACGACCGTACGATTGAAATTGATGCCGCTGAAATTGAACCACAAGTCACATGGGGAACCAATCCTTCAATGGGCGGCCCGGTAAGTGGTCAAGTCCCTGATCCTTCTCATTATGAAAAACAGAATGATCGCGCGGCAATCGCCCAAGCCTTAGACTATATGGGCCTCGCACCGGGTACCCCTATCGAGTCTATTACTATTGATCATGTCTTTATCGGATCCTGTACGAACGCACGTTTAAGTGATTTGCGGGCTGCAGCTGAGGTTGTCAAAGGGCGCAAGGTCCACAGTAATGTGAACGCAATTGTCGTTCCAGGTTCACAATCGGTGAAATCAGCCGCTGAAGCAGAAGGTCTTGATAAAATATTTACTGAAGCCGGCTTTGAATGGCGAAGCGCGGGATGTAGCATGTGTCTTGCTATGAATGACGATGTGCTTATGCCGGGAGACCGCTGCGCTTCAACATCGAATCGTAATTTTGAAGGTCGACAAGGCAATGGTGCGCGTACCCACCTTGTCAGCCCAGCGATGGCTGCTGCTGCTGCGATTGCCGGCCATTTTGTTGATGTTCGTACTTTTAGCAATAATCCTGTGTTTTCTTAAATCTTGAGTGTCGTTTACTAAAAGCAATGAATGATTAGAGGAGGGAAAAATCTCATGGAAGCGATCCGTAAACATAAAGGCCTGGTTTGCCCATTAAACCGTGTAAACGTTGATACCGATCAAATCATACCCAAACAATTTTTAAAACGTATAGAACGTCAAGGCTTTGGGCAGTTTTTATTCTATCATTGGCGTTTTGACAATGATGGAAATAAGCGCGCTGATTTTATCTTAAATGAGCCTGTATATGAGCAAGCCTCCATTTTGATTGCCGGTGATAATTTTGGGTGTGGTTCCTCCCGTGAACATGCACCATGGGCATTATTGGACTATGGCTTTAAAGTGATCATTGCACCAAGCTTTGCCGATATTTTTTACAATAACAGCATGAAAAATGGCATTCTACTTGTTAAACTTGCAGAAGATCAAGTAGAGGAACTTTTGGAGAGAGCAAAAAATGGTCGCTATGCTCTTACGGTTGATCTAGAAGAGCAAACGGTAAAGGATGAGGATGGCTTTAATGCTGCTTTTGATATTGATCCTTATCAAAAGAAACTCTTGCTCAATGGTTGGGATGAAATCTCCTTAACCTTGCAGCTTGAGGATAAAATTAATGCGTTTGAAGAAAAAGTCAAAAATTAGGAAGGTGAAACCCTTGGGGATTACGTATTAAAAAATGACGTTTTACATGCAATGGAGCACTTGTTTTCAGTCGTTCATCGCACACCGATTAAAAGGTCAAAGACCATTGATCATTTAACAGGTGCAAAAGTATTTCTTAAAATGGAGAATATGCAAAAAACAGGTTCATTTAAGATTAGGGGAGCTACCCACAAAGTTTTTTCTCTCTCAGCGCAAGAGCTGAAAAAGGGCGTCGTCGCAGCGTCGGCAGGAAACCATGCACAAGGAGTTGCGTATGCAGCCGCTCAAAGAGGGACAAGGGCTAAAATATTTATGCCACAATTAGCACCCCAAACGAAAGTGGATGCAACGCGGGCATATGGTGCTGAAGTCGTCCTCATCGGTGATACTTATCAAGAGTCCTATGAAGCAGCACTAAAAGAAGACGCTACTTTTGTCCACGCCTTTGATGATCCATTGGTCATGGCCGGTCAAGGCACCGTTGCTTTCGAGATGCTGCAACAATGTCCGGATTTGGAGACCTTAATTGTGCCGGTTGGTGGTGGTGGTCTGCTTGCAGGCACAGCTGTAGCAGCCAAAACATTAAATCCTTCGATTCGGTTGATTGGGGTTCAAGCAGAGGGCGCTGCGGCCACCTATAATCGCTTTAAAAATAGTGGGCCAACGACGTTAAAAAGGGTCTCTACGATTGCAGATGGTCTTTTAGTTAAAGAGGCGGGGCGCCTTACCTTTCCGATCATTCGAAAGTATGTCGATGATATCGTGACCGTTAGCGATGAAGAAATTGCTCGCGCTATGCTTCTCATGCTGGAACGTGAAAAATCTTTTGTGGAAGGAGCTGGCGCTGCTGCTTTGGCTGCCCTAATCTATCGTCCATTGCAGACGTCAAATGAAAATGTCGGGATCTTTATTTCCGGGGGTAACGCCGATCCGAAGAATATACCGCATTACATGAAGCTTGCCTATCGCTTGAATTTTCAAGCGGATGTTGCTTCAAATATTTAAAAAACTTGCCCATGGGCAAGTTTTTTTAGTATTAAGTTGTAATATCTTGTGGTAGAGTTGAACCTCGTTTAATCTCTTTTCTTTCTTTGCCCAAGCCAGTACATGAACCCCCCAATAATAATGATCACAAGCCCCCCAATAATCCAATTTTTGATGCTTCTTGATGAAGGGTGAGTTGTTGTGATATTAGGCTGTTCATCCACCTTTTTGATTTGCTTATTATTGATACTAAATTTGTGGGTGATCTGCTTTTCTACTCCATTAGCGTTTGTATTCAGAGATAAGACATAATCTCCTGAGGCAATGTTGTTAGCCCCCCAGGCTATCGGATAAAGAATTTTTGATTACGACTTTAGTCAGTTGAGCTCGCGATAGCGTGCGAAACAATAAACCACCTGCTATGCAGGTG
>NZ_BMFV01000021.1 GCF_014639255.1 Pullulanibacillus pueri | reverse complement strand
GCGATGACAAAAATTAAGATCAGAGCCGGCGCCATTAACAGGTAGGCGGCTTTCCAGTCTGAATTTCTACGCTGCACTTTCGTCCTCTTCATCTTTAACACCTCGTTTTAATAAACGATCAAACATGGACGTCTACGACTACGTCCTTCGTTTCAAATGCATTGGCCTCCAATAGTTTGAAGGCCAATGTTTTTAAAGCTTTATTTCATTGCAGCTTTCATTTCTTTTTCCATATTAGCGGCCGATTGTTCTGGTGTTTCTTGACCTGCCAACATTTTAGACACATGAATCTGAATAATACTTGAAATTTCTTGATAGTTAGGTGCGACTGGACGAGACGTTGCATTGGCAACAGCGTCGGTAAATCCTTTTTCTTTAAAGAATGGATTAGCTTTAAGCACATCTGGGTCTTGATACAAGCTCATAATGGCCGGTGCACTACCGCCTTTAATAGCTTGAATTTTTTCGCCTTCTTTACCTGTCATGAATTTAAGGAATTCCCAAGCCTCTTGTGGGTGCTTGGAGTATTTATTAATCCCCATTTGCCAACCACCAAGAGCAGAGGCAGAACCCTTATCACCGGCTGGAATTGCTGCAACGCCAACTTTACCTACGACTTTTGACTTGTCTTTATCATTAGCATCTGCCCACATATATGGCCAGTTACGTGCAAACACCGTTTGTCCTTCGACGAAGGAATTATCTGTATCTGTTTCTTCAAAGTTCGTCACATTATCTGGGGTAATGCCTGAGTCAACAGCAACCTTTTTCAATTCTTTTAGACCTTTTACTGTTTCTGGAGAGTTAACAGCTACATTACCATTACTATCGACAAACGCGCCGCCATAGCTGCCAAGGTATTCTACAGCGTTACAAACGAGACCTTCGTACTGCTTTGCTTGTAAAGCCATGCCATACTTTGTTCCATTTTTCCCTTGGAATTTCTTAGCGTCAGCAATAAGCTCATCCCATGTTTTCGGTGGTGATTTAACAAGATCAGTGCGATAGAATAAAACACCTGCATCAATGAAGATTGGTAAAGCCCACTGTTTACCATTGAACTGAGCAGCACTTAAAGCCCCTTTGTTATACTGGCTGAGATCAACATTATCTTGTTGAATAAAACGATCGAGGGGTAAAGTATAGCCTGCCTGAGCAAATTCAGCTGGCCAAACCACATCCATATTAATAACATCAATAGCTGAAGATTTAGCATTAAAAGCAGTGACATAGGCGTCATGTTGTTTACCTGTATCATTAGGCTCTTCTTGAACTTTAATATGAATATTTGGATGTTCCTTCTCAAATGCTGCAATCATCGACTTTGTTGCATCGGTTGTATCTTTACCACGAGCATAAACGAGTGTAACATCTTTATCCTTAGAATCCTTGCTTCCCCCATCACTTGATGAACTTGATGAATCATCCTTTGATGATGAACATGCCGTTAATATAAGACCAAATGCTAAGACAATAACCATTAAAAAGCTCAGTTTTTTCATATCACCATTTCCTCCTTATTTTCCATTTCTCGGTTGTAAACGATTTCAAATGAAACATATAAAAATCTTAAGTAGACTCTCTTATAACCAGATGCAATGGGAGTTCAATGACTTGTTGCCTAGGCTCTCGCTCCCCTTTTAGCAGGCTAATCATTAGTTCAATCGCCGCTTTACCCATTTTCTCTACAGGTTGATGAACGGTAGAAATACTTGGATAAACCAATTCTGCGATCGGTTGATCGTCAAATCCCAAGACAGCTAATTCCTCGGGAACTTTTGTATGATTTTTTCTCGCCTCAGCCAGGATCCCTAAAGCAACCTCATCACTGCTTGTGAACACACCATCGGGACGATTCTCCAGTGCCATCATTTCATAGTAAATGCGTCTGCCATCTTGGGTATCATAGGCGTCCTTAAAAATCCATTCCTCACGAAGTTCAAGACCACATTCCTCTAAGGCCTGCTTTTGACCTGTGAAACGTTCTCTAATATTCGTAAATTGGCTGCCAGCATAGCAGTGGGCAATTTTAGTATGACCGCGCTCAATAAGATGCTTTGTCCCAATATATCCTCCTTTATGTTGATCGAGACAAATAATCGGGGCCTCAGTATGAGGAGGATATTCATTGCAAAAGATAATTGGACCAAACGCCCTGTACTCCTTAATAACATCCCAATCATTTTCACTGGATGCCATGATCACACCACCCATCTGCCGTGTTTTTAACCAGTTAAGGTATAAAAGTTCACGACTCTTTTCGGATCGCGTTTGGCATACAATGACTTGGAATCCATTCTCAGCAGCAATTGATTCCATGGAATCAACAAGTTTGCTAAAAAACGGATTTGAAAGTCTAGGGATCAATACCCCTATCGTTTCGTTTATTCGGGTGCGCAATTGCCGGGCAATTGAATTAGGAACATAGCCAAGCTGTTCCATCGCTTGAAGTACTTTTCTTCTTTTCTCTTCAGATACATAAGGATAATTGTTAATGACCCTAGAGACCGTAGCCCGTGAATATCCCGTAAGCTTAGCAACATCTTCAATCGTTGTCATACAATCCTCCTCTGCGATGAACACCTCCCATGGTGAGTTAGGGTTTCGCAAAAACCATTAGTGAAATCGTTTTCAAAGTTATTATAATTGAAAGCGCTTTTAAAAGCAAGAACGAATTTAAATTATTTTTTATTATTTTTACAAGGATCCAAGGTATAAACAAAGGTAAATTTGACAAAAACCGTTACGCTTGCACTAAAGAAGCAGCGGACTCCAAAAAATGCGTCACACTAACAAAAGACAGCTACAATTAACAAATAACGCACGAATGGGAGCAAAAGCATCGACAGACAGCAAATCAAGTGGATTGGAGCGTAGGTGCGAGATTCGAAACACTTCAGGATAAGTGTGGTCCCCAACGCCAAAGCTCGCCCATCAATCCCCCAAAAAAGTAAAAAGCACTTTTCGGGGCCATCGACTCCCACCCACATCGTGTGGGCATGTGGAAAGCAAGCGACCTAAAGCGGAAATCCATACTAAAGCTCAGAGTCATCACCTTTTAGTCCTTAACATTACTCTACAAATTTACTTCTCCTCCATAATAGTGTAATAGAACCCAACATATAAATTAGTCCAAAAAAATAAGACCCCTAGAAATGTCTAGAAGGCTCAAAAAGAGTTTGAATAGCCTATGCACTTGTGTGTGGACTTTCAATAGGAAGTTTCGAGCGACGTCGAACCATCAGATAATACATGAATAAGCCTATACTCCCAAGCAGGGCCATCCACCCTAAGCAAAAGTAAAGCAAGTCGCCACCTTGCGTATCAATAATGGCTCCACCGAACAGCGAACCAACAATCCCTGAAAATCCAAAATATACGGAGAAAAAGAAAAGATGCCCTGTCGATTGTAAATCCTTCGGGATAAGCTTTGTCACATAGCTAAAAGAAGCCAGATAGAAGATCCCAAAACAGATGCCATGCATGACTTGTAAACCGACAATAATAAGTGGACTGCCTACTAACGAATAAATAAACCAGCGGATACTATAAAGCAAAGCCGCTGCACTAATAAAAAAGAGTTCATGGAAACGTCTGAACCACAATGTACCGAGCGCAAAAACCGTCGCTTCACTGGCTACACCGACAAACCAGGCCCATCCAATCAGACCCTCTCCTCCTCCTAATTCAGTGAGGTAAAGACTGATGAAACTATCATTAGCCCTATGGGTAATGGTCACAAACACCACTAAAAGTAAAAAAGTAAGGAAAGGGATGTTCTTTAATAGCCGCCAAATATCTCGAATCCGTATACTCGTGCCTTCACCTTTAACATCGGGAAGAAAAAAGCATACAATAAAGGCTAAGCTTCCATAAAACAAATAAGGGAATAGCATATATTGAACCCCTATCTTTCCAAGAAGCTGCCCAATCAATAAGGAAGAAGTCGCAAATCCAATCGACCCCCACATGCGTATGCTCCCAAAAGAAATATTGAGTTCCGCCGACTTTCTCTGCGATAAACTATCCCCGAGACCACTGATAGGCGAAGTAAAAAAATAAAATGCAACAGCGAATAAAATCAACGTCACAAAAGTGTTCATATTAAAAAACAAACAACTGCTGATTAATAGCCCAATTAAACAAATGAGTAAGGAACGTTTAACAGAATGATATTTATCACTTAAGTAGCCCCAAATCGGTTGAGAAATTAGAGCAGCAAAAGGACCCACTGCAAGCAACAAACCAATCTGTTCTCCATCCAATCCTTTATATTTTAAATAAATCGGCAAGAAGCTCACAATAATCGTGTTAGCGGAGTGAAAACAAAACAAAAGCATTCTCAAAGGAAGAACAGTATTATTTGTTGGCACAATCAACGCTCCCATTTTTTAGATTATGGTAAATAGGATCTGCCTCTCTCTTTAGCAAATCTCCAAAATATATAAAATCGTTTGCGATTATATAGCTAAGCCTCCTGTTAATAGATTAACAGAAGGCTCTGACTCTCTTATTACCTATTCTTTAATAAAATCTTTCATGGATTGAACCGCCACTTTACCCGGCTTTGCTGCAACAAACAGTCTTTCTCCAGCTACTTGTTTTGTGAATTCGATGGTTATTGGTTTTCCGGGAATAAGATCAAAGAAATTATCTGTAAATACACCGTCTTCCTCGGCAGAAAGCCAAACTTGTTTCGCAAGAACATCCGTTTCAATGGTAAATTGAGTACCCTGACTCCCTTCAACTTCAGTTACGGAGAGCGTTGGCGTCGGAAGATTTAAGGCCTTTAATGGAACAAAATAATGTTCTTTATTATCAAGCATTTCATCCTCGCTTTGAAGTTCTATAGAGAGAAAAGTTTCTTGAGGGGAATGATTCCCTAAGACTTGTTCTTCGGTCTTCTCCCATACCACTTGTGATGTATTGCTTGCCACCGTTATTTCTTCATGCCACTCATTGAGCGTATCTCCTTTAAAATTAAGAAGTTTAATGGAAAGTGTGCCCTTAATAGCGTCAAGCTTATCGGATACGGTATAAATTTTCACTTGATGATCACGACCATCTATAGAAACTATAACGTCCTGAAAGCTGCGTTTAGCATAATATTGTAGCGCCTTCCATCTGCCGTAGTAATCCATACTTGACCATGAAGCGACGGGCCAGCAGTCATTCATTTGCCAATATAAACTTCCCATAGTGAAAGGCATTTTACGACGGTGGGCCTCAATAGCCATTTTAATCGCTTCAGCTTGTTGAACTTGACTCATGTACAAGAAGGAGGGAAAATCCTTGGCCTCATTAAAGTATTGTTCCATGTATTCTTTAATCAGCCGGTTCCCAGCACCACTCCTTTGGTGTTGAAGCATCACTTCGGATTCGAGTGCCATATCCTCTTCTTCAGCATAGGTCCGCACTGTTTTTTCTTCAGGGAATGATTGGAAGCCATATTCACTCATGAACCTTCCGATTTTTACATTATAATTTTCAAAAGGCTCAACATTGTGCCAAACACCCCAATAATGAATATCCCCGTGTGGTGAATCATTGGTCGCATGCTGGTGAATATCCCCTGTTAAAGCTTGCATTGGTGAAGATGGCCAATAGGCTGTCCCAGGTGTATGCTTTTCAATCGCCTGAGGTAAAATTTCATGGAATACAGCCTCATAATCCTTCCATATTTTTTCTCGTAATTCAGGCTCATACTGTTCTTTCCAGCCCCAGCCCGCATTTTCGTCATAATGAGACCAAGCCGTATCCATCTCATTATTCCCACACCACAGGGCAATGGACGGATGATTTCTTAACCGTCTAATATTCTCTTCAGCTTCAATTTTAACATTTTCTAAAAAGGCCTGATCTCCAGGGTACATGCTACAAGCAAACATGAAATCCTGCCAGACAAGAATGCCATAAGCATCACAAAGCTCATAGAAAACATCGTATTCATAAATACCACCGCCCCAAACACGAAGCATGTTCATGTTAGAAGCTGCAGCACTTTGTATTTCATATCTGTAACGTTCATCATCAATGGACGTTAGAAAACTATCATTAGGGATGTGGTTAGCCCCTTTAGCAAATACCGGCACACCATTCAATTCGAAATAAAAAGAGGAGCCATCTTTATCCTTCTCAGTGACCAAACGTAATGAACGCAACCCTGTTTTTACGGTCTTCGAAGAATATTCTTGGTCTTTATCGCTTAAAGATGCTGTGAAATCATAAAGATGAGGTTCCCCTAAGCCGTTGCTCCACCAGAGCTTCGGTTGAGCTATTTCTCCATCCAGCTCAATCACATGCGTCCCCTTATCCAAAGAGACTTCCTTTTCTAAACTAAGACCTTCAGTAGAAACATTGACCTTCCCAACAAAATCAGCACTGCACTCTATTTCAATAACTGCAGTCACTTTCGCCAATGATGCATTGATCTCATTCTGCTTTATATAAAGGTCAGTAATCCGGCTATGATCCCAGCCCTCCAAATAGACATCCTTCCATATACCACTTGTTACAAATCTTGGACCCCAATCCCAGCCAAAATGATAAGGCGCCTTACGAGTAAACACACTCACCCTTTTATCCCCAATTTCTCCTATTTCGGAGACATCATTACCTGCGGGCAGATCATAACCCTGTTGTGCGAGTTTTACGAGACCTTTGTTAATGGGAGAATGAAAGTAAACTTTTAAAGTGTTCTTTTCCTTCCGCAAAAGGGACTTAACATCAGCCTTCCAAGTCCGAAACATATTATCCGCAAAAAATAATTTTTCCCCATTTAAGAAGACGTCCGCATAAGTATCCAGGCCTTCAAAGACAAGATGGACATGCTCTCTATTTAATACATCTTCAGAAACTGCAAACGTTGTTTCGTATTCCCAATCTTGCTTATCAATCCATTGTAAATCTCGTTCATTCTTTCCATAAAAGGGATCAGGAATTTTTTTATTTTCCAATAAATCAGTATGTACACAACCTGGAACCTTTGCAGGCAACCATTCTAAGGTATTGGATGCTTTAAATTGCCACTCATTTAATACATGCTGTTTCACTTCTACCACTTAATCGACTCTCCCTAAATTAAGGCGCTCTATACACGGCTTACCTCATTAATTTTCATACTCAATGTTATAAAACTTAAACAATTTCAATTTAAAAATCTACCTCAATAGGTAAACGGTATCAATTCTTTATTTTCAAGTAAATAGGGTTCATCTGTCAAGACTAAAACCTTGTCTTTTTTATTTTTTGAAGTCCCCGATTACGTACGCCGAAGAAAGCCCACTGATGACCTGCGACTTTTGCTTGGCTCAATTCCACATCATTAATAGAGATTGCGATGGAACGTGTAGATGGATTTTCGACTTAAACTACTCGCATAAAAGAAGGATATGACTAACAAAAGAGACCCCCCACTAACAAAAGAAGTGAGTCTCAACTTACAAAAGGAACTCATATCAAGGCTAAAATTAACAAAAAGCATCGACAGCAATTCAGTGGAGCGGAAGGTGCGAAATTATGCTTACCCGCAAAGACGACAAGAGGCACCTTAGTTTTCCTAAGGTACCTCTCTTCGACTATAGAACCTTATTTTCTTTTATCCTAAAGCCCTAAAAACATAGAGCTTCGACTGATAATCGCCGTGATCTCCTGAGGTTCGTGTCGGTTGTTGCTCCATATGCAAACCAAAGTGCATGAGTTCATCTCCATGATAGCTCTCTTCATGACCTTCTAATTGATACTTTTTGGTAGGGTCTAGTCCTAATAACTTAACTTTAGGAAGACGCACATTAGGCTGGGCTAGGGCCTGATAATAACCGAATATTGCTTGATCCTGATCCGCTGATACTACCATCCAACTGGTCACACCTTCACTTTCAAAAGGACTGATTAATCGATAAAACGTTCCATACTGAAATAGGCGGCGGTGCTTCTTAAAAAATTCAATTTGGTCCTGAACGAGTGCTTGTTCATCCTTTGTCATGTCATTGACATTTAGCTCATACCCAAAGGCCCCAAAATAAGCCACATTTGCTCGTGTCTCTAAACTCGTCAATCGACCTACTTGATGGTTCGGTACTGCTGAAACATGGGCCCCTATCGAACTGATCGGATAGACCATCGACGTGCCATACTGAATTTTAAGGCGCTCAATCGCATCCGTATCATCACTCGTCCAAGCCTGCGGCGCATAATACAGCATTCCTGGATCAAAACGAGCCCCTCCACTAGCACACGATTCAAAAAGAATCTCTGGGTATTTTGTCGTCAATCTCTCATATAAATCATAAACCCCTAAAATGTAACGATGAGCGACCTCTTGCTGGCGATCGGCCGTTAAATTAAAAGAGCCAATTTCAGTCATGTTTCGATTCATATCCCATTTGATATAAGAGATGGAGGCATCATCAATGATGGCACACATCTTTTCAAAGATGTAATCCACAACCTCTTTCCTCGAGAAATCGAGAACATATTGGTGTCTCCCTTGTGAGGGTGTACGATCAGGAACATGGATGATCCAGTCAGGGTGTTGCTCGTAAAGTTCACTCACCTTTGAAACCATTTCGGGCTCAAACCATAGGCCAAAGTCAAGCCCCAAAGCCTTAATCTTATTTGCCAATCCTTTAATCCCATTCGGTAACTTACGGGTGTCTACAAACCAATCTCCTAATGAAGAGCGATCATTGTCTCGCCTGCCAAACCAACCATCATCCAAGACAAACAATTCGACACCAAGGTTCTTCGACGTTCTAGCAATCTCTAATAGCTTCTCTTCATTAAAATCAAAATAAGTTGCTTCCCAGTTGTTAATAAGCACCGGTCTTTCACGATCCCGCCATTTACCACGGGCCATGCGTTCTCTATAAAACTGATGATAGATTTGACTCATTTTATTTAGTCCTTGATCAGAATAAACGCAAACGGCTTCAGGGGTTTGAAAAGATTCCCCTTGCTCCAATCGCCAACTAAAATCAAAGGGATTAATCCCTATCATAACTCTTGCCACATCAAAGGGGTCGACTTCAACTTGGGCTAAAAAGTTGCCACTATAGACAAGATTAAATCCATACACTTCGCCTTGGTTTTCAGTCGTGGCTTCTCTCTTAAGCGCAATAAATGGGTTTTGTTGGGCACTACTTGTGCCTCTTGTACTTGAAATACTTTGAATTCCGGGTTGTAATTTTCTTGTTTTAATATGCCTTTCGCGTGCCCAAGTCCCTGATAATTGTAGACATTCATAATCAGAATCTGGGAAGTCTATACTTGTGCTCAACAGCCTGTTGATGGTTAAGGCCTGCTCACCCTTATTGATGATTTGAGTGCTGCGGGTCAAGACATTATAAGTTTCATAGATTGAATAATAAAGTTCACATTCAGCTTGAATCACTTCATCATATAAGGTGACAATAAGTGTTGTTACCTCTTCTTCATTCTCAGCATAAGAAGCAGGTAATCCTTTAAGCTTGGGTTTCCCTTTAACAATTCTATGGGTCTTATATTTAAAATCTGAAATTCTACTGCCATTTTCTTGTGTGATTTGAATCGCTGGCTCCCTAAAATCAGTCGTGCCATAAGAAGGATACTCTTGTTTGATCATATCTAACGAAAATGTCGGATCGTCATCAAGGAAGGTGGAACTTGGCATCTCGCGTTGATAATAAAAATGTGGAAAGGCCTCTTGGTGTTGGATCGCTTTCCCATAGTAGAGAGACCCCAACTGTCCATTTTGTAAGACCTTAAAAATATAACTAGTCGACTCATTTTGTAGATGAAACTCTTTCGTCACTTCATTGAAATATATTGGCATATGATTCCTCCATTCAAACATTGACTCTCTATGCAAGTTTTCGCCCTAGTATAGAGAAAAATATATTTTAATTAAATTAATTAACTATTAAGTTAACGCTTTCAATTACCGCTGTCAATGGAAAGGATCTTATCATTTTTATTTCACTTAAAGAGTCGCTGTTACTGACCTTCCATATTCACCTCGATCACTTCCGACTCCTTTTTAAACTAAAATAAGCCAAGAACTCTATCTAGAAAACAAAAGCCCTTGGCCGCTGAATAGGTGGATTAGTATAATGCCGGAAACTCTGCGATCCTGAGACGCGCCGCTCCATAAGGAATGAGTTCCAATGTTTCGATCGGTGCATGAGGATAAGGGATAGGATTAAGCGGAGGATCTCCTGCTGAGTTATTTTCCATTATCCAATTTGAAATGAGACGCCCCTTCACTATGAGTTTGATTGGGGCATTGTCTAATGCAAACGGTTGACGTTCAACCTTATCTTTTGTAAACCTGGATTGGGGTTCGGCTTGTGTCAAAAGCGCATAGTGCCAAGCCTTTTTAGGGTAGATCTCCCAGTCATGGAATCGCTCTCGCTCTTGGACACGAACCCATTGTTCACCTAGAGGTAATGCATAGACAAGCGGTCCTCTTGTAACACTCACCGCCAAGTTATTGCGCTCTTCAAATTGAACTTGCATCGGCAAAGTCACTTCAATGCAGTCTCCATCATGCCACAGGCGCTTCACAATGGCAAAGCCTTGGTTCATCGTCTCAACTTGTTGGCGTTCTTCATTGATCTTTATTTCAAGTGCTTCACACCACTCTGGAACTCTTAAATACATCGGAAACTCCGTATTCTCTGATAAGGTCAGCTTTATTGAGACTTGCTCACGAAACGGATAGTCTGTTTTCACATCCAATTGTGCCTCAACTTCCTCCGCAACTGTTGTTACGACTTGACATGGAGCATAGGAAATTGCAGCTAGCCCCTTATCCTGAGTGGCCATCCATAAACTGGCGACAAATTTTGGCCAGCCTTGATGCATGTTAGACGTACAACACCCAAAGTTGGGTTCTAATCCAAAGATATTGGAATCTGGGGCATTAATCCACGGGCGGCGTGCTGCGTTACAGATAATTTGATTAACCTGTTGATCGTACTGATGCGCATCCCAATCTGGAGAGATGGTTGCAGGTAGGGCATTGAAGGCAACCTTTTCAAGAATATCTGCAAACTTTCCATCTCCTAATATGCGGACTAAATTTTCCATACTAAACATGTACTCCACTACAGCACATAATTCAACACCTTGGCTGGGATGTGTTCCCGATAACCATTCATCCCCAGAAAACATGCCATGGGCTTGACCATGGTATGTCATCAAACTTTTAATGCCTTTATAAACACTTTCCTTTTCCCAATCATTCTGAGTCTGTCGATAAAACACAGCAGGGGCTTTAATGCCCATAGCAACATTAACCACGTGAATGCGATGATCCCATTCCTTCTGTTTCCGCCAAAAAGGGAAATGATCAAAAAGGGTACTCCAGTCCATTGTTTGTTCACGCACTTGCTCAGCAAGCTCTATTAATGAGTCCTCTCCAGTTCTCTCATATAGCCACTGGATCGATAAAAGAAGGTCAGCTCCACGGGCCATTGCCCATTCTTTCAAGGGATACTTAAGTAAAGCCGCTTTTAAGTAATGACAATACTTAAGCATGAAAGGGATCACGCGTTCATCATGGGTAACTTCTTCGTACTGTGTCAACACCTTGAGCATGATGAAATCCTGCCACCAATCCTGGTCCTCTACCTCAGTATTAACAGTCTTAAGGTGACTGGGACCGAATGACCCATCTTTTTTTTGACTTTGCAATGTCCATTCTATCCACGGTTGAACTTTAGCTATTAAATGGTCATCCTCCAATAAATAAGCGAGTGGCAGCAACCCATCTAAATAATAGGGACCTCTTTCCCAACTGTCACCTTCACCTCCTAACCAACCATTATCAGGTCCAACATCCTTCCAGTGCTCATGCAGATGCCCGGTTAATCCTTCCGCCTGGATGTGCAATTGATTGAGTAACCAGCCCGCCGGCTTCACGCTTCCTAAGGGCAGAGCGCGAAACATCGTCTCACTTAATAAGGCTTTCTCCATCTTCTTTTCCTCCTTATACTTTTATCTCTTTAAAAGTGACCATCATTTATAGTAAATAAAGCGTTCACCAGCTGTCATCATATGAAACTTTTGGTGCGGATAATGCTGCAACAAGTAATCCACAAAATAAGCGGGATTGTCTCGATTATTTGGAAAGAGGTCAAAGTGAATGGGAAGAAGCATATCAATGCCTACTTCAACCGCAAAATCTGTAGCCTCTCTAAAGTTCATGTTGCCTATAATCCCACGCTTGGTTCTCGCATAATCTCCACCGTTAATGGGGAGAAAAGCGATATCCGGTTGAAAGGCTTTCGCCGCTTTAATGATGGGTTCTGTGACCAATGTATCACCACTGTGAAAGAGTTTGACCCCATTAACTTCAATAAAATAGCCGAAGTAAAAAGGATGGCCCTCAGCATCGCTGTCATATTCTGTATGTGCGACGGGAATAGGGATGACTTTAAATTCCTTCACAAAGAAAGCATCTTCATTTTTTACCCCCTTAAGCTTGTCTAGTTGAATCTTATCCGCCAGCAAAGCGCGATGGGAAGCAGGAACAACAATGGTCGCCTCTTCATTAGAAGCAGCGATGCCACAAATAGATCCCACATCAAGATGATCATCATGATAATGCGAGACTAAAATACCTGAAATTTGTGTCAGTTCACTGGGCGAAATCGGTGGAGAAAATGCTCTTTTAAATTCTGTTGTAGCATTCTTACTTTCAATCGATTCGGTAATATAAGGATCGATGACGATTGCCCCTGCATTTCTTTGTCCTTTAATGATCACCCCTGATTGTCCGAGATGCCAAATGGCTACTGTTCCATAAGGCATATCTGTAGATTCAATTTCTTTAGCTAAAGCGACTCCATTTTTCATTCATAACCCCTCGCCTTTTTTTATGATTAGAAAGAAGCACTCTTCAAAAGAAGAGCACTTCCAACTTTTTTATTTATTGACTTCACGTACTTTTTTTAGATCAACTTTCGGCTTCCGGTCCTCCGTTAATAGGCCATTAATTTCCTGCTGAACATCTGTGATTTGCGTATAGCAATACCCTGAAACATAATCAAGGTCTTTAATTGCCTGAGTGATCTCATGATAACGTTTAAAGAACTCTTCTTCAGTTGTGACTTGATGCCCATAGCCCCAACCACGGCCTTCGTCAAATGCAATCCCACCATACTCACTTATAATAATGGGTTGGCCTTTATACTCATAGCCTTTGGCAAAAGCGTACTTATCCTTGTTATGAGGAACGCTATTTGTAACTATTTTTTCTTTATCCTCGTAACGCTTATAAAGGGCAGAACCTAACTCTTCATAATCGTGTAAGGTGAGGATATCGGAAATGGTATGCTCCCAGCCATCATTAACAATAACTGGCCGCATGTCATCAATAGCTTTCGTTAAATAATAAATAGATTCAGTGAATCTCTGCTGCTTTTTCTGATTAAAGATTTGCTTCACACCCCAAGATTCATTGAATGGTGTCCAAGTGATGATCGAGGGATGATTATAATTCTGACGAACAATTTCCATCCATTCGGTTGTAAAATTATCGATAGCTTCATCAGAGAATTCATAGGTTGCCGCCACTTCTGACCAAACCAGCAACCCTTTTTTGTCACACCAGTAAAGATAACAAGGATCTTCAATTTTTTGGTGTTTACGAGCACCGTTAAAGCCCATTTCTAGTGTTCTATCAATATCTTCAATAAGTGCTTCTTCAGAAGGAGGCGTAAGATGGGTATCAGGCCAATAACCTTGGTCAAGGATCAATTTTTGGTAGATCGGTGAATTATTTAATAACACTTTACCGTTTTCTATAGATACTTTACGCATCCCAAAGTAAGAATAGACCTGATCCAGTTCCTTCTCACCCTCATAAAGTGTGAATGTGACGTCATAGAGATTAGGGTGATGAGGATGCCAGAGCTTCAGCTTCCATTCTTCAACATCACTCGTCATCTTGATTTTTATTTCAGAAGAGGATGAGTCAACATTTTGAATAAATGATTTGACGGGTTGCCCTTTAAACTGGATATCTGTCTTTAGGGTTAACCCTCGATTCGCGTCCACTCCCTCAATGAGATATTCGATAGCAACCGATGAGGTGTCGACATCCGGTGTGATTTTTACAGACTCAAGATGGGCGCGATTCACAAATTCTAACCAAACTGTTTGCCAAATTCCTGTGGTTTGAACATACCAGCAGCCAAAGTTCTCGGCAATCCAACGCTGCTTCCCGCGTGGTTGAGCACAGCTATCGGAATCCTCTACCTTAACTACAAGCTCATGTTGCTCAGTTTCTTGGAGAACATCACTCACATCAAAACTAAATCGCGTATAGCCGCCTTGATGTTGACCAACAAAAACACCATCAACCCAGACCTTCGTAATATAGTCCGAAGCATTAAAATGCAAAATCGTCCGTTGGTCTTGAACATGATCTGGAACTTCAAAAGAGCGACGATACCAAATATAAGGATGGAATTTTTCTTCTCCAATCCCACTTGCTTTTGTTTCATAAGTAAAGGGAACCTGTATTTTCTTATCGAAGGAGTGTTTAGCAAACCAGTTCTCCTTTTCGCCTTGATTGTCATCGTCAAAAGCAAAATCCCATTCTCCGTTGAGATTTATCCATTCCCCTCTTGTAAATTGTGGCGTTGGATGTGTTTCTTCGTTTAGTGTAGACATCTTCATCGTAACCTCTCCTTTAATTTTTCTTATGATTATCCTTTAATTCCCGAAAAGCTAATGCCTTTGACAATTTGTTTTTCAAAGAAGAAAAAGGCGATAATTAAGGGAATAGAAGATACAGCATTTACTGTCATCGGTAAGATATAGTCCTGTGAATAATTTGAATTAAATACAGGAATACCTACAGGCAATGTATATAAGTGATCTGAGAAAGTGATCATATATGGCCAAAGAAAGTTATTCCAAGAGCCAATAAAAGTGAATATAGCTATAGAGGCCAGTGCAGGCTTTGCTAGTGGAAGGACTATAGAGTAATAGATTCTGAATAAAGAACACCCATCCATTCTTGCACTTTCAATAACCTCCTTGGGGACGCTATCAAAAAAACTTTTTAGAACAATGACACCTAAAGGAGACGCAATCCCCGGGACAATCAACCCGATATACGAATCCAAAATGTGCATACTTTGGGCAATTTGATACAACGGTATAAGGGTTGCCTCCCCAGGAACCATAAGCCCAATTAAGAAAAAGATAAAAATAAACTTTTTATATTGAAAATTGATTTTAGAAATAGCAAATGCCGCTAGCGAGGTCACAATAAGAGTAATAATTGTAGTTACTATACCTACAAATAAACTATTTAGCAACCACCTTAAAACTTGGAAATCTGCAATAATGTGAACATAGTTTGTAAATGTATAAGGAGGTAAAAACCATTTTAAAGGATTACTAATCCCCAGCCCTTGAGGCTTAAGAGAAACAAAAAGCATCCATATAATAGGGAAAATAAAAATGATGGCTATGATAAAAGGAAGTAAATTCCCCATTACCGCTCTCGATTTTCTCATTAGCTTTCCCCTCCTTGACTTGTTTGTCCTTTTAATTGCAAAATAGATAAAATCAGTAAGATAACAAATAGACCGTAGGACATTGTCGCCGCATAGCCAAGATTATATTTATGAAAACCTGTTTGATAAATATATTGAATAATGGGTCTGGTCGATGTCCCAGGGCCACCATTAGTAATCAACATGATTTGTGCAAAAATTTTATAGGAAGCAAGCACTTGTAACAAAAGAATAATTCGTCCCACAGGAATTAATTGTGGAAGCGTAATGTTCCAAAATAACTGCCAACGCGTCGCCCCATCAATCTTCGCAGCTTCATACATATAATCAGGAATATCTTGTAATGCCGCGAGAAACAGGATCATATTAAAGCCAACCGTCCACCATAAAGTCACTCCAACAATAGACACCCAAGCTAAGTGAGGACCAGCCATCCAAAAGGGTTCAGCATGAATCCCTATGAGATGAAGAAAAGAATTTATAAATCCTGAATAGGGTTGTAACATAAAAATAGCAAGATACGAGATCACTGAGACAGAGAGTATAGTCGGTAAAAAGTAAGCCCCTCGATAAAAGGCTTGTAATTTTGATTTCTTATTGGCTAATAAAGCCAGAACTAATGCAAGAATGACCATTGTGGGTGTCGAAAATAGAACAAACAAAGTCGTATGCCATAGCGATGCCCAAAAATCGGGATCATGAAGCATTTGAGCATAGTTTTCTAGGCCGATAAATCTAATCTTTTTAATAATGGACCAATCATAAAAACTCATTTGTAGCCCTTTTATAATCGGCCAAATGGTAAAGAGAACATAGACCACAAAAAAAGGAAGTAAAAAAGGGATGGCCTTGATATTCCCTGAAATCCTTTTGTTTCTCATCCTTCACCTCTCCTCACATCAAAAAATTCTAAGTCAACCCTTGATTTTAACTATTTCAAAATCGAATTTTTGAGTAAATCATTGATTTGATTATTGAGTTTCTTAAATGCTCGCTCTGGAGAAACACTACCATTCCAAATCGTATCTAAATCTTCCATCATAAAATCCTTAATTCCCCCAAACTCTGCCGTTTGTCTCGGAAAGGCAACCGTACTCGCAACCTTTGTATATTCTTTACGATAAGGCAACTTTGTAAAATCGGGTTTATCCCAGTTGGTTGTATTCGCTGGAACATGCCCAGCCTGAGCCCACATTTGACCATTTTCTTCAACAAACTTGGCAAATTCTAGCGCAGCTTTCTGTTTCTTAGGATCAGGATTCTTTTGAACAGGAAATATCAGATTATGAGAATCTCCCCACGTCACTTGCTTCCCAAAAATATTTGGAATGTTCATCGCTCCAAAATCCAGTCCCTTAGTCGATGCCCACGTTCCAGTTGCCCAAACCCCTGTCATTGTAATAGCAGCCTTTTGTGTCTGGAACATTTGATAAAAGTCTGCAATATTTCTCGGAATAAATTTTTGTTTAAAATACAAGTCTTTTATGAACTGGGCTGCTTTAATTGCCTTATCCATATCTAAAGCCGACCTTTGTAAATCCTTAGAAACAATGCCTTCCGCTCCTTGTTGGAAATAAAGTGCCCACCAGAGGCGATAAGGATCGTCTCCCCCATTCGATAAGGAAAAGGGTGCAACATCATCGGGTAACTTTTCCTTCAATTGCTGTAAAAAGTTAAGAAAACCATCCGGGCCTTTTCCTATTATCGGATTTCCGCTCGCATCTAAAAGCCCTGCTTCTTTTAGATATTTTTTATTGTAAAACATGACAAAGGGATGAGTATCGATGGGTAATGAATAATGTTCACCATTAAAGATAGATGACTTTAATATATTTTGATTAAAATCATCCCATTTCACATTTACCTTTGTTTCATTTATGATGTCATCTACTGGTGATAGAATCCCTAAGTTTTCAAGTTCTGGCATCATTGTGATATGCGAAATGGCTACATCTGGAGAACGGCCTGCTGCCACCCCTGAAACAAGCTTGGTATAATATTGCGTAGAGTCCAGTTGCATATTATTGACATGGATATTTGGATGAGTCTTGTTAAACTTATCTACAATTTGCTGCATATATTCTGCATCCCCACCACCAAACAACGTCCAATATTGTAATGTGATTTTGCCTTTCGCTGACTCTGATGTACTTCCCGCCGTTGAACATGCTGTTGAAAAGGAAAACAACGCTATCGAACATAAAAGGACAACGAATACTCGCTTCAACCTTCTCCCTCCTTAACTCCATTATGTAAATCATCAATTGCACCATTCTACTAAATTAATTAATTTAATTTAGTAGAATACCAAAAAAACTAACCACAGACTGATATCGCTTACAATAAAATTAATGAGAAAAGGGCCACTTCTTTCATTACCATTAATATAACATTAAAAATTGTTTTATTACAATAAAAAATATAAAAAAGATGAGGAATGTGTGACTAAGAGTTAACGAGTGGCCCCACAATCATCATCTTTTCCTTGAGTAAATTACTCAACATCTTTCTTCACATATTGCACCTTCATAATAATATCTTGCTCATAGTTGCCAAACCTTTTACCAAACAAGTTCATTCCACCCTTATTGACAGCATCCTCCTTCACACCAAATTTTACCGAAATATAAGGTTTTGAAGAGAGCTTTAAGACGTCAATAGTTGTATCAGAAATCTTTGTTCCGTCAATATAGCACCCTTGGTCCGTGATTCTCCATCTTTTCAGCAATCCATATTGAGTGTTATGTGTTTCCCACCATGTGGGTGTTAGAAAGCCCCTTTGGCCTCCAAAATCACTTGGGGAGGTCCAAGTTCCCAGCTCAACATCATTTATCCAAAGGGTAATATCTGATGGCCAATCTAATTTTGAATAGGGAGCCTCTGAACAAAGCTCTGCCGATATTTCAAATGCTGTACTTAATGCCCCATAAGGAATTCTATTGGGAAAACGATACTCAACATGACCGGATCTGAACCATAATAATTGGGCTTGTTTATGTATGGGTTCATAAAAACTTCTTGGATCATCGTGTAGTCCTAAGATCTCATCTTCACTTAATAAACCACACGTAGGCGCGACTTCACAATTCACATATTCACCAATAGGCATTTCAATAATAATACTATCATTTGGAGCAGGGAGGTCATTTTTTAATTCAATCGAGATTCTATCATATCTGCTAGAACTAATCTTTTGACTCCCTCTTCCTGGTATCATTTCTGTCGTAATTAATCCAGCATCTTCAAGCTTTTTTACATTAACAGCTGTTGTAGAAAAGGGTAAATGAAGCCTTTCCGATATTTCATTAACATTAAGCGGCCCTTTATTTAGCATTGTTAATATCTTCATTCGATGTTCATTTGCCAACGCTTTTAAGATAGGCATTGCATTCTCAGAATTTAGCTGCAAGTTTTTCAAAAAAATCCCCCTTTTTATTACAACATTTATTGAAATAATAACACACATTCTCCAAACTAAAAAAGCGGTTCTTAAATCGGAAATTATTCACCCTGCCTTTGATTTTTGGATTGAAGCTTGGATTGTCATTCACCACCTCAGTCCAGCCTAATGTTCGTGCTTTCTCACTCAAACATTAGATTCCCCCTTCCTAAAAGCATATTTTTTACCCTCTCACCATAAAACTTTGATCATCGTATCAGGTATATATTAAGTGTAAAAAAAGAAGACATCACCAAAAGTGATGCCCCTTAATGCCTTCAAAATAAGTTTCTATGCAATTGACTATGCCCACCACATATCAGCGGGTTGATCTTTAATCAATACTGTTTTTAGATTGGTTACGGCACGGTTAAAGCCTTCTTCAATGGACATTAATGGATCCTCGTGCTCAATGCTGACGACATAATCATAGCCATAGGTTCTTAAAGCACTCATCATGTCAGACCACTCGCTCACACTGTGACCACAGCCCACCGAACGGAAGGTCCATGCCCGCGTTTGAACATTTTCATAAGGCTGCATATCGGTGAGTCCGTACATGTTAACATTGTCTTGATCAATGTAAGTATCTTTCGCGTGGAAATGGTGAATCGCTCCTGCTTTTCCTAAGATCTTAATGGCACCAACAGGATCAATACCTTGCCACCATAAATGACTAGGATCAAGGTTCGCACCGATAGCATCACAAGTCGCTTCTCTTAGCTTTAAGATTGTATAAGGGGTATGAACAAGGAAACCACCATGGAGTTCAAGTCCCACTTTTACATTATGATCCTGTGCGAACTTTCCTGCCTCTTTCCAATAAGGAATAAGCTTCTTTTCCCACTGCCATTTAAGGACATCCGCATATTCCGTTGGCCATGGAACAACTGGCCAGTTTGGATACTTAGCGCCTTCGTGGTCACCAGCAGTTCCTGAAAAACAGTTCACTACAGGAACCTTGAGCATTTCTGCAAGTCTGACTGTTTTAATAAAAGTTTCATGAGATTCTTTGGCATAAGCAGCATCCGGTGAAATTGGATTCGCATGGCAGCTAAACGCGCTGATGGTAAGACCACGTGATTCAATGGCCTCCATGTACTGCTTACGCTTTTCCTCACTCTCAAGAAGTTCATCTAACGGGCAATGGGCATTTCCGGGATTTCCTCCTGTACCGATCTCCACGGCATCTAGTCCTGCCTTTTGTGCTGTATCCAACATATCTTCAAAAGATTGGTCTGCAAATAGAACTGTAAATACACCTAGTTTCACTAATAAAACCTCCTAGAAGTTGACCTGTCCATTGTCATTTAAATTTATAATTGAATAAATGTCTTAGTCTCATTGGACTCTAGTGCGGCAATAATCACCTGAAGAGACTTCATGCCTTCCTCACCTGGAACTGGAGGCACTGTATCATTCACAATACTCTCTATAAAGTTTTCCATGACGTGAGTGGTCGTTTGTCCACCCTCTTCATTCGTCTGGATTTTGTCTAACTCATAATTAACGGTTTCACCATTTTTGTATTCTACAATTAAAGAATACTTAGGATCATCTTCAAGACGAAGCACACCCTTTTCACAGTAGATAACAGTGGAATTATCCCCATTTCTTACATAGGACCAACTTGCAGTCAGCGTCCCGATCGCACCGCTTTCAGTCTTCAATAATGTGACCGCGTTATCATCGACATCCGTATTCTCTTTGGCATTCGTTTCAACCAAAGAACCTACTTCTACAATTTCACCGAGGAGATAACGAATCAAATCAGATTTGTGGACCCCTAAGTCGCCAAGGGCACCAATAAAGGCTCTCTTTTTATCAAAGAACCAGCTTCCAGCACCATCTACGCTCCATGCTTCAGGTCCTGGATGACCAAAAGTGGTTCTAAAGGTGTAGACCTTTCCTAACTCCCCGCTGTCGAGAATCTGCTTCGCTTTGACATGGGAGCTCACAAAGCGTTGATTATGAGCAATCATTAATTTTTTTCCGTTTTCTTTTGCCGCTGCAATCATGGCTTCCGCTTCTTCTCTTGAGGTGGCCATCGGCTTTTCACACAAGACATGTTTTCCTGCATTCAGAGAATCAATAGAGACTGGTGCGTGAAGATAGTTAGGAAGACATACACTTATGGCATCGATACTTCCATCCTTTAAAAGCTCTTTGTAGTCCGTATAAGCTGTCGCACCATATTGGTGAGCGACTTCTTCTGCACGTTCAGGCACAATATCACACACAGCGACGATATCTACATTTTCTAATCCCGCATACTCAGGTAAATGCCTTCTAATGGCAATGGCGCCACAACCAATGACACCCACTCTAACCTTACTCATGATCTTCTCGCTCCTTATAGGGTTCACAACGCGTTAGATCGAATATCCCGACACTCCTTATTGAGCGAACTGTTATTGGGCTATGATCCTTTCGAAACCCTTTTTTATTTTTTTATTTTATAAGATAGTAGTTTTATAGAATATGTTGCTGTTTTAAGTAATTTATACTGATTTCTATACTTTCTAAGGGTGAACGACGGCTTTGATCCTGTTCAACAATCCACCATTCAACACCCGCAGCTTCACCATAATCGGTGACACTTTTAAGGTCAACACCACCAGTACCAAGTTCAGCAAAAAAGCGCTCATCATCGGTCGTCATATCCTTCAAGTGGACTAATGGCGTACGATTTGGGTAACGCTTGATCCATTCAAGTGGATTTTCACCTGCTCTCGTAAGCCAATAAATATCAAACTCCGCTTTGACCCATTCAGGATTAGTATCCTCTAATAGCGTTTGTAGAGCTGAGCGGCCATCACTTAATGTCTCTAACTCAAAATCATGGTTATGATAGCTGAAAGTTAACCCTTCCTTCTTACAGGTCTCGCCAATCTGATTAAGACTCTTTACAAGTTGTTTATAATCGGCCTCTGTTCGTCGGTCAGGGAAGAGAAACGGGCAGACCACATGTTTACTGCCTATGGTTTGTTGATAAGCAATCACCTCAGATAAGTTACTTTCCAGTTGATCAATAGGAACGTGACTTGAAGCAGCTTTTAAGCCGAGTTGATCTAAGATATTTTTTAATTCCTTAGCACTCAAATCCCCATATCCAGCAAACTCAACCCCTTGATAACCGAGCTGTGCTACCTTTTCAAGTGTTTTGACAAAATCCTTCTCCGTTTCTTCACGAAGCGTAAACATTTGTAATCCTACTGGTATATTTGCCACTGCCATTCTCTCCTTCAGTTAGTTTTATATTTAAAAGTCAGAGAAGAGTAAGAATCCTAGTTTTGAAAGAAACTCTACCTCTCTCTTCTTTAAATAACCCTCTATTCATGCAATCGATTACATGAAAATGTAAAAATCACCTGAAAATTACGCCACACGACTCACGAACGATTAGCTCAGCTTGGTAGATAAAATGTTGTTCCTCGAGAGCTTCATTATTAATTCTTTCAATTAATACCGTCATGGCCTTTTTCCCCATTTGAAACAATGGTTGAGCCATCGTTGTAAGTGTGGGCTCAAAAACCTCAGAAAACTTAATATTATCGAAGCCCACAACAGCAATGTCATCGGGAACCTTTAACCCACGACTTTTAATAGATTTAATGGCGCCCATGGCCATTTCATCACTTGCACAAAAAACAGCTGTTGGGGGGACTGATGTATTCAGTAGAGCCGACATCGCTTCAAAACCAGAGCTAAAGGTGAAATCTCCTTCTTTAATCAAAGTGTGATCAACAAAATAACCACCTTCTACTATAGCCTGCTGATAGCCTTGCAATCGATCTTGACTTGATGTAATATCAAGCGTTCCAGAGATATGCGCAATTCTTCGATGACCTAACTTAAGTAAATGATCAGTTGCTCTTTTACCACTCTCAACATTATCAAGGGTCACTGTTGACACTTCAACGGTCGCTTTGGCGTCCGGTGTCACGACAATAGGAAATTCATTTGCAAGATCTTGTAAAACGGGGTCAGGGAGATTAGATAACAGAACGATCATCCCATCAACCTGTCTCTGCTTAAAATGATCGATATAATCATAGATTTTCTCAACCCGATGATTCGTATTTCCTAGCAAAACCTTGTATCCCCTTTCATTGGCAACCGCATCTATCCCTCCGACAATTTGCGAAAAGACATTGTTCTCAATGTTAGGGACAACTACAAGGATTGTCTTTGTTTCCATACGTCTGAGCTGTCTTGCAAGAACATTGGGCATATAATCTAAAGCCTTAATAGCCTTGAACACCTTTTGACGGGTTTCCTCTTTGACCGTTTCAGGATTCTGCAATGTTCTTGACACTGTTGCCGTTGAAACACCCGCTAGCTTAGCGACGTCACTCATTTTTGCTCGTTTAGTCATTGCTGTTTTCACCCGATCTTCTCGGCGCTAAAAACTGACCTTTTTTGAACACGACGAAAAGTCCTTTTGTTTCAGCTTCTGATGTAATCGATTACATCGATAGGTTTAGTATACTTGATTTATTTGAGAATAACAATAGAAAAATTTAAGAACATCCAGACACATTCATCTGTTCTTCGTTTGTTCAAGGAGTAACAAAGTATTCATACCAAAGGGCATCGCTAATAATCCAATGGATTGGAACGTAAGGCACGACATTTGAAGCACTCGTATAAATTGTGGTCCTCAACACCACTGGCTCACGTGTGCCACAACTTTAGTCCATTGGGAACGAGCGTGCGACACTTCGCGAATAGACTCCCGAGTTGTTCCAAGAAAGCTGATGACGAAACCTGTATAGAAGCCGCAGGAACAGGGACATTGTGGTCGGAATCCCTTGGAAATCATCCAAAGTGAGCTGTGGCCATGTCCGTGAAAATCAACGTGTTCAGACGAAGCGATGTGCCTCATACTAAGAATGAAGAAAAATCCGCTCCATTCAAGAATGAGCGAATTTTTCTATGAGTGACAGACTACTGTCCCAACTTCATGAATAAGCATCCACAAGCCTCACCTTGATTAAATAGACTCCTAGGGATACCAATACATCGTTAAAAATTACTGATAAGAAATTGCTTGTTTCCCTTGTTGCTCCCAAGCTTCTTTAAAATCCTCTTTATTGGCTTTTCTATTTTTTATTCCTGCGAGGGGATCATTAAAATACACATTTTTTTCATCAAAGCCTGTCACTAATACAGAGTGTTCCTGCATTGTGACTTTCATCGTACCATTTTTCGTTTTCCAATCTTCCCAATAGCTATCCGCTAATTTCTTAAATTGTACGTTTACAATGACCCATACTGGTTTTCCCTTTATAATTTGCTCTTCAACCTTTTTCCAGTCACTCCCTGTCATATCCATGACCCTATTTCCAAGATACTGCTTGGCAAGGTCAGCAACAGGACCATGATATACAGAATAACCGGGGGGTCCATGATACATATTGCCGACAAATCCTTCATTAGGGTCCCCTTTAAGGCCATTTTCCTCAAAAGGCACAGTTTTCATTTTATCCGCAACGGTCATTTTATCCACATCGATTCCTGCGCTCTGGAGTAGCATCGTTAAGCTTGTGACCTCACACCCATTTGGTAACTCTGGCAATTGGTTAATCAAAGTAACGTCCAATATTTTAGATGTAGGCACCTCAGCTTCATCCGCTTTAATCCAACCTGTTTTCTTATTTTTATCATGAATATGGTACCAACTGTCCGCGTCTATATCTGCTTTTTCAAAGACAATGACAACCTCGCCTTTTTTTAACGTCTCAATCACTTGCTCCTCTGAGCCTGGATGCCCCGTGACTTTTGTGGCTGCCGTGGTGACCATGACTTTGTTCAATGTCGTGGTTTTAATACGCTTTTTTTCTAAGGCCTCTGTTTCGACATTTCCATTGACTTCCACTTCCTTCAATGCTTGGCCTGTCGTTTTTTCCTTTACACCATTCTGTTGAGTAGTGCTTTGAGTTTGATCTTTCTCACAGGAGACCACAAATAAAAGACTGAGAAGGACCAACGTGAATAACCCCCATGTTTTCATAAGTTCCTCCTCACATTGACAAAAAGATTTAGATTCTATTATAAAGGATGAACGAAAAAAATAAATCATTTTGAAAAAAACTACTTAATTGCTAAACCTCATAAGACAAGCGTCTAGGACAACCCGTCTATGGATCTAGCCGAAACCCCTATATAATTAGTGTTTCTTCATTCAATTAAGTGGGTAGACTGAAAAGACATAAGGTGAGATAAACTTAAAAGATTCACAAACTTTCCAGAGAAAAAGTTCAAAGATGACTTCAAAACATGTTATAATGGATCAGAATGTCTAAGTAATGGGTGTAAGAAATAGAGAGCGCCTATGGAGGAATGCATTAAATGTTAAGCGTAAATAATATCAGTCTACAATATGGTGGCCGCAAGCTATTTGAAGACGTCAATATAAAATTCACGCCCGGTAACTGTTATGGTCTCATTGGTGCAAACGGTGCGGGTAAGTCTACTTTCTTAAAAATTTTATCGGGTGATATCGAGGCTCAGCAAGGGGAGGTTCATCTTTCACCAGGTGAACGCCTTGCCGTTTTAAAACAAGACCACTTCGAATATGAGGAAAATGAGGTCTTACAAACGGTCATTATGGGGCATACACGTCTTTATAAAATTATGCAAGAAAAAGATGCCATTTATGCCAAAGCTGATTTTACTGAAGAAGACGGGATGAAAGCAGCAGAACTTGAAGGCGAATTTGCAGAGCTCAATGGTTGGGAAGCTGAGCCAGATGCTGCGATTCTGCTCCAGGGTCTCGGGATTCCTGAAGAATTACACACTAAGAAAATGGCAGAACTTACCGGTTCGGAAAAGGTCAAGGTTCTCTTAGCACAGGCCCTATTTGGTCAACCTGATATCCTGCTTTTAGACGAACCAACTAACCACCTTGATCTCAAAGCCATTCAATGGCTCGAGGAATTTCTCATTAACTTTGAAAACACCGTCATTGTTGTCTCTCACGACCGCCATTTTCTTAACAATGTGTGTACGCATATTGCCGATCTTGATTTTGGCAAAATCCAAATTTATGTCGGAAACTACGATTTTTGGTATGAGTCCAGCCAGTTGGCTCAAAAAATGGCACAAGAAGCAAATAAGAAGAAGGAAGAAAAAATTAAAGAATTGCAATCCTTTATTGCACGGTTCAGTGCGAACGCTTCTAAATCAAAACAAGCCACCTCTCGTAAAAAGCTTTTAGATAAAATTAGCTTGGACGATATCAAGCCTTCTTCACGTCGTTATCCTTATGTTGCCTTCACGCCTGACCGCGAAATCGGTAATGATTTACTAGAGGTTCAAGGATTGTCTAAGACCATTGATGGTGAAAAGGTGCTCGATAATATCAGCTTTACCATGAACAAAGATGATAAGATTGCTCTTGTGGGCGATGAACTGGCCAATACAACGCTATTTAAAATTTTGGCTGGTGAAATGGAACCTGATAGTGGATCGTTCAAATGGGGTGTGACGACAAGTCAAAGCTACTTCCCTAAGGACAACGCCAAATACTTCGAAAATAAGGATGTTAACCTCGTCGACTGGTTGCGTCAATTTTCACCACAAGATCAAACGGAAAGCTTCTTAAGAGGCTTTTTGGGAAGAATGCTGTTCTCTGGTGAAGAGGTCTTGAAAAAGGTTAATGTTCTATCCGGGGGCGAGAAGGTCCGTTGCATGCTTTCACGCATGATGTTGAGTGGTTCTAACGTACTCATGCTTGATGAACCCACCAACCACTTGGACCTTGAATCCATCCAAGCATTGAATAATGGCTTGATGAATTTCAAAGGCTCTGTCATCTTCACCTCACACGATCATCAATTTGTAGAGACGATTGCCAACCGTATTATCGACATTCGTCCTGACGGCATGTTTGATAAGCAAATCTCTTACGATGAGTTTCTTGAACTACAGCTACAAAAACAACAATAATTGAAAATATTAAAGGGTCTTGCCACTGGGGCAGACCCTTTTTTTAATAGATAGGAATAGATGCATCCGTTTTTCTTAGTTATCTAATTTTTTTTGCGTCAGAGACTTTAATGTTTACAAATTCTAAAGCTTTTACGACTGGTGCCTTGGTGACTAAGCTGACTACGATAAAAATAACAGTCGAAACAATCAGCCCCCACACTCCAGAGCCTAAATTCAACGGTGGCTCCATCCCTGTAAATTCAACAATAAGAACAACAATCGCCCCTATCGTAACACTTGAAATCACACCCGCAGCCGTTCCCCTTTTCCAGAAAAACGTGCCAAAGATAGCAGGAACAACAACAATTAGTCCAGCCGATGAGGCTACAGATAAAACCGAAATTAAGTTTAATTTTAACTCTGCAAAAATAAAAGCAAGAATGGCGATAATAGGCAAAATAACTTTGCCCACTTGAAGTTGTTTCGCGTCTGATGTCCCCTTCTTGACATTTCCATAAACATCTCTTGAGAAAAGTGACGATAAGGTTAAAAGAATCGCATCAATCGTTGAAACTGCCGCTGCCAATATCCCAATCATGACAATTACGCCTAGAACAGGTGGCACCAAGTGTGAAGAAAGCAGTTTTGGTGTCGCTAAATCCGCTGTTTCTAGATGAGGGAAGGACGCTAAGGCTGAGAACCCCCATAATACAGACACTAAAGTATAAATAAAGCCGAAAACTAGAAACCCCATGAGCATATTTCGAAGTCCACGTAATGAACCGGGCATATACAACCTCTGACTCACCTGCGGATTTGATAAACTAAAGAAAAACCAAGGCAATGTCATACTCAAAAAGGTTGTAAAGCTAAAATAACCATTTCCAGGAACGGCGAGTGAATCTGAATGATTCTGCTTCAAAGTATCAAAAAAGTGACTAAAGCCCCCTAAGCCATGAATGACTAAAAGAACAACAATAGTTGAAGTAATAATCATAACAATTGCTTGCAGAGAATCTGTCCAGACGACCGAACGAATACCCGCTATAAAAGAGAAAAGAAGCGCCAAAATCGTCGCAATCACAACCCCTACTGTAAAAGGAATGGCATTATTCGTCATCCCTTGAAGTAAGTAACCGACACCTGCAAGCTGAACGGCACTATAAGGAATTAAGAAAAGGCAGTTTGATAAAGCGATAATCATTGCTACCGTTTGACTCTCATAGCGGTCACCCATCATTTCCGATGGTGTTAAATAGCCTTTCTTCTTCCCAGCAATCCAAAATTTAGGACCAAATAGGGCAACAAGAGACACGCCAATAAAATAAATAATCTCAAAGCCTAAGGCCCCTACCCCACCTTGATAGGTTAGACCAGCCAGTCCCACCATCATAAAGGCACTGTATGTCGTCGCACTGTAACTCATTGCCGACAAAAATCCATTCATTTTCCGGCCCCCAAGAAAGTAGCCCTCCATATCGGTTAAATTTCCACGTCTTGAAATGACAGCAACGAACAAGGAGATCACAATATAAATGATAACCCCTATCCAAACCCAGTATGTACTCAACTTACTTCCCCCAATTCCGCGTGACTAAAAAGTTAAAACCAATAATGACCAAGGCTACGATAGCCCAAAATAAAAAGCTCCCATACCATGCATGAACTTCAGTTAAAGCTGTATAAGGAATGAGATAGGCTAAAATAACAATAATGACAAAGACCGTCCCCCAAAGGACCCCTCGCTTTGTTTCCAAAATAGATCTCCCCTCACTTCTCGTTTTGATATATAGTCATATGTCTTTACAGCTATATTTACACAAGAAACAAAAAAATACAATCCTTTTTTCTTATTCGAGGCATCCTAAAGTCATACGGAGCATTTGAAAACAGGGCTTATTTTTCACCACTTCGCTAAGCACAGCCAATGTTCTGGCATACCCTTCACACATTAGTTTGTCGCCAAGTGCCAATAACGAATGGAGCGCTTTTTTCCCCTCCTTACCCTTATCCTTGTGACAACGTCGAAGCTAGCGCCTTAACCACCCCAAAAAGTAAAGAACACTTTTCGGGGACCCCGATTACCACCCCAAAAAGTAAAGAACACTTTTCGGGGACCCCGATTACCACCCCAAAAAGTAAAGAGCACTTTTCGGGGACCCCGATGGTGCGTCGAACGCCGACCCTACCCACATCGAAAAATCGTAAAAATACGATTTTTCTGTGAGGATGATTCTCTTAGCAGCTTTCCTTAGTCGTGTGGGGCATGAGGAAAGCGAGCGCTCTGGAGTGGAGAGCCACACTGTTCTGCTGGCCAGAAATTTTATACTTTCTGATCTTTAGAAAAAACCACAGTTTGATCACTGTGGCTTTTTTCCCTTATTCTTTTTTAAGCATGGGAGCCTTCACCTGTATACGTCTCTCCCTCAAATTTATGCCGCATATATTTATGGAAAAACCATTCTCCCACCATAATAACGATAGCTGAAATAAGAGGCTCCCGTATTAAGGAAACAGGCTTATCCAAAAACAGATTTCCGAATATCCAAACCACCAAAAGTGCTAAAATAAAATCGGCAATTGTCGCCATCATATTGGCTGTTGTTGGAAGTATCCATAAGTCCCCAATTAAATAAGCGCCAACTGTCAAAATGAGACTAGTCCAAAAGACAGCTGAAAAAGACCAATTATAAAATAAACCAGCAACAATATATAAGATCGCAAAACACATGACAAACTTTATGAGTAATGGAACTAAATGTTTCATGTTAAGTCACCTACCTTTGTTTTTACATTGCTCAAAAGAAGGTGGGATTATTCTCATCACTACGATTTTTTTATCTGGATGTTCTATATTATTCTGGACAGTCTATCTTTAAGAGTCTTTAAATTTTTTTAGCCTTCACGAGTCAACGTCGAGTTGTTCCGAGAAGGCTTAACTTCGAAGCAACACTCTTAGACGCAGGAACAGGGGGCTTTTAACATAAATACTTTGGAGCCCGAAAAGACCTCTCCAAAGTGAGCTGAGGCCATGCCCGTGGAAAGCGAAGTCTTTTGACGGAGCGATTCGCCTCATGCTAGGTATAGAAAAATCAGGCCATTCAAGAATGTTCAGATTTTTCTTTGAGTGAAAGACTTCTGTCTCAACCTCTTCCTTTATCTTATATACTTTTCTCAGCCTCCATCTTGTCCCTACAACTAAAGCAATTGTTGAAGCTGTTCTACGGTCCCTTGAATGATCACTGGATTCTTCTTCGGATCCATCCACTGAAGGAGCTTTACAATATTTTCTTCAGAAACTGCTGTACATCCCGCTGTATATTTATCAGGCCCTGGCCAGATATGAAGAAAAATCGCACTTCCTTTATTAGGGATGGCGTCCTCATTATAGCCAATGACCGCAGCATATTTATACAAAGGAATGCTCAATCGCTCATAGGAACGCCAACGCAAGTCAGGATCTCCCTTGTAAACCACCCACTGATTATAGTCTTCAGAAGTCACATCATCCACCCAATAATCAAAAGCTGTGGTTTGTCTGTAAGGAAGCTTTATGCCTAGTGGTGACTTTTCCGTTCCAAAGCTTTGTCTGATTCTATAAATGCCGGCAGGAGAGCGCATCCCACCCTCCTTCATATCGAAGGTAATGCCTTTTTGTCCAATAACTGCTCGCATCTCTTCTCGTTTTTCCCAGTTGCCGTTGCCCCATTCATATACAGTTAGCAACGCTTGAGACGATCGGGAAGAGTGGGCCGTCACAATCATTGCTTGTTCTGAATGCTCCTCCGCTCTTACTCTTTCTAGCAGCCGATCTACATAAGTTATTTTCAGAGATGCTTGATTGCCTGTTTTGCTATTCATAGCTCTCTCCCTCTAGTGCCTTCACTGTTTTAAGAAGGTGCTTAATCTTATTCCCATTATATTTTACTTTCCAGCGAAAGAATGTCGATTTTTATAAAAAACTTGATTAATGATTAATTATTTTGCAAGGAGGACTGTTCCCCTCAAAAACATTTCGGAAACAGAACTGCTCAAGCAAACGTTCTGAAGCGCAAATCCACACCCTCCTGATGACCAGAAATTTTATACTTTCTGATCTTTTAACAAAAACCACTAGGACATACACTCCTAGTGGCTTTCGACTAACTTAAACATATTCTTTCACTCAATATCGAGCAAACTTTTTAGCAAGGGCAGCTACATCAGGGATACCAAGACCTGTCGCTTGATTATAGATAGTCCCTTTTGTACCCGTATAAAAGAGATTATCATTAGCACTACCTGTTGCATTTAACGGATCAAACGGTGAATCCTTTTCTTGAGCAAATCGATAAATTTGCGGGTTCCAGAATCCAACTCTGTTGTGATTATCACTATTAATCAAGGCGGAAATGCCACTCAGCTGTGGCGCAACAATACTCGTTCCCCCTATAGCAGACATCTCTCCATTGCTTCCTGGATTTCCAGGATCACTAGTATAAATTTTATAGCCACTATAAGGATCAGCATTCATCGAAAGATCAGGAAGATTGCGTCCGCTTCCTTTCCCTTTAACAATTTCAGGCTCTATTTTTTCTACAGATGAAAAATCTGCATTGGCTTGCCATTGCTTTACTCCTGTATACGTATTGACGCCTCTTACACCCTTTTGATAGTCAGGCGTATCAAATTGTGTGCTAAAGCCACCACCGCCACCAACAAAATAATTCGCCAACCAGCCTGAAGGTGTATTCAATCCAAGAGAATCAAAGAAAGGATATAAATAATCCCAGCCCCAGGCACGCTCATGATTAACTTGGACCTTTACGCCAGAACTGGTCGTAACCTCCCATGGTAAGGTTGTCCCACCAGCTGCCGTAATATAGGGACTATCAGCTGGATTATCTACTGAAAGTTGGTAGGTTCCCAAACTACGGGTCGCATCATAAGCACCTGCATCTCCCGCCGCAGCAAACATTGAAATCCCTTGTGCAGCCGCTTGCATGAAGAGCTCATTAAAGACCTCAGCGTATTCAGGGGACTCCATCTGTTGATCAACATAATAATCAATTGTCGGCTCACTTAATCCCCAGCTAACTGAAAGTTGTTGTGCCTTATTTTCATTGATCGCTTGCGCAAAGGCATCCACAAAACCTGGATCTGTATTTGGCCCTACATAAACATTAATATTGGCATCTGGAGCAAGGGCCCCTGACTGCTCTACATCGAGTGTCGTTTCATCATAGCCATCATAGCCAGAGCCACCATCAACTTCATTGACCTTAATACGATGAGGTTTTGTTTCAATGCCTTCCTGCTTCCAAAAACTATAGGCATCCTCGGGATTAAAATCCGCTAAAGTCACAATGCCTATGGTTTGTCCTTTACCAGTGGCCCCTTTATCGTATAAAGGCTGAAGATGATAATGCTCAATGAGATCCGATGGGTCTAAATTTAAAGGCCCTTGTTCAGCACTCTCTTTAATATCAACCGGCCGTTTAGCTATATTTGTTGTAAAACTGGAATAATCACTTAATCCTAGAATCGCTAAAATATTTTGAGCCACATCTTTTGGAGCTCTTGGACTTTTTTTAGTCGCTCGAAAGCTTTTCCCATGGAATTTTGCATGCTTAAGCTCAATACTGAAAGCTTTGTTAAACTGCGCCACTGTTCCTGTAGCAGTAATAACTAAATTATCTTTGTAGACCTGGCTTTGAATACCAAATGATTTTAAGTAACGAGTGACTCTATTAACCTCTGATGGGTTTGGAGCATATTTGGCTTTAAACTGACTCACATTTAAATATTTGTGGTAGTTACGACTCCCAGGGGTAACCGTGCTATTAATATAACGCTGCAATTCTGCCTGGTTCTGGACCTTCATTACGATATCCACTGTGACTTTTGTACTTGGATCAACGTCATCAAAATAATTCGCTTGATCTAATACAGCAGAGCCTGTTCCTTGTGGAATGACTTGGGTCGTTGGTTCTTTAGCAGAAGCGGTTATAGGGAGACTACCAAGAATTAATGTCCCACCAACAACAACAGACAAAAGTCCTTTTTTAAATTTAAAGTTCACTGAAATGCTCCTCTCCACTCTATTCATATCACCCCGTTTAAGAGACAGGCGGCCATGGGAATGCTTTGGCCAATGAAAACAAGTGCATAATTCGTCTATTAAACTTAGCGTGAATTTAGAATAAGTGATAGATTCAGTTTATTCAATAAGTGGATAGTCCCAAGTCTGACATAAATCAAAAGATCGCTCTAGTCATTCATACCTATCATTGGACCTATCCTTTATCACAATTAGTACTTTGTGCTTACTTCTTAATAAACTTTTTATCTATAAAAGTTTTTGTTAGTGCTTTCGTCCCTAAAAGACACCCTCAGCCCTAAAGTTTTCCCTGATAATTAATTAACTATTATAATAATTAAGACTTTCCTAAATTGGTTTACATCCCCTACTTGAGGTGGTTATCATAAGTTATAAGCAATAATAAAACTTAAGTGACATGAAGGAAGGAAAGACAAATGACGGAAGAATGGCTGTTTGTCGATACCGGTGATCAATCTGCAGCCTTTAACATGGCCTTTGATGAAGCCTTACTCAATTGGGTCCACCAAGGGAAACTTAAACCTATCCTTAGATTTTATGGCTGGAAACCTGCCGGGTTATCTCTCGGTTATTTTCAGAAAACGAAAAATCGGATCAATATTGATGCGGCTAAAAGCCATGGTTTTGATATTGTGAGACGCCCAACAGGTGGATTAGCCGTCTTGCATGACAATGAATTAACTTATAGTGTCGTCATCAGTGAGGCGCATGAAAAGATGCCTTCTTCGATAACAGCGGCCTATAAGGTGCTGTCCATGGGGCTATTAGAAGGCTATCGAAAGTTAAATCTTCAGGCGTCACTTGCCGAGCCCAAAAACATTCCTGGAAAATCGGGGACAGCTGTCTGCTTCGAAGAACCCTCATGGTATGAACTTGTGGTAGATGGGCGTAAAGCCGCTGGCAGTGCCCAAACCCGTCAAAAAGGCGTCATCTTGCAGCATGGCTCAATTCCATTAGAAATCGATGATGAAGTGCTCTTTCATTTATTTGAATTTCCAAATGAACGCATAAGAGAACGTGCAAGAAAAGCTTTTGGTGATAAAGCTGTGGCCATCAACCAAGTCGCCCAGTCCCCCTTCTCATTAACCGAGGTGAAACAAGCATTCAAAGAAGGTTTTGAAAAAGGACTTGATATTACCCTTACCCCCTACGAACCCGATAAAGAATTATTAGAAGAAGCCCGTCAGCTTGCTCTAGAGAAATACAATAATCCTGAATATAATTTCTCACGCTAGGAGTGATCGTCAATGTCTAATAATGAA
Organism: Pullulanibacillus pueri; assembly: GCF_014639255.1. Lineage (GTDB taxonomy): Bacteria > Bacillota > Bacilli > Bacillales > Sporolactobacillaceae > Pullulanibacillus > Pullulanibacillus pueri. Next base: position 46,514 of record NZ_BMFV01000021.1, on the reverse strand, counting down.
GGTTACCAAAGAAAACCCGAGTGGCTAAAAATTAAACTCAATACCAATAAAAGCTACAAAAGCTTAAAGAAAATGATGCGTGATAATCGTCTACATACCGTCTGTGAAGAAGCAAAATGCCCCAATATTCATGAATGTTGGGCCAGTCGTAAAACTGCCACTTTCATGATTCTCGGCAATATTTGTACGCGCGGTTGTCGTTTCTGCGCGGTTCAGACAGGAAGACCAACTGAACTTGACTTACAAGAACCCGAAAGAGTCGCCGCCTCTGTTGAAACGATGGGTTTGCGACATGTCGTTGTCACTGCCGTTGCACGCGATGATTTACAGGATGGTGGAGCGGGTGTCTTTGCCGAAACGATACGTGCTATTCGACGGCGCGTCCCTAATTGCACCGTCGAAGTCCTTCCTTCTGATATGAAGGGAGATTATGAGAGTTTACGCACACTAATGGATGCTAAACCCGATATTTTTAATCATAATATCGAAACCGTTCGGCGCTTAACCAAACGTGTCCGTGCCCGGGCCACTTATGACCGTTCCCTTGAGCTTTTGAAGCGTGTAAAGGAAATAAGTCCAGACCTTCCAACAAAATCGAGCATGATGCTTGGACTAGGTGAGACAAAGGAAGAAGTACTAGAAGCGATGGATGATCTCCTCGCCCATAATGTCGATATCTTAACCTTAGGCCAATACCTGCAACCCACGAAAAAACACTTAAATGTTGAACGTTATGTCCATCCCGATGAATTTGATGAATTTAAGAAAATCGCCTTAGAGAAAGGCTTTAAGCATTGCGAATCAGGGCCACTCGTGCGTTCCTCTTACCATGCCGATGAACAAGTTAACGAAACCGCTCGCCGTCGTCAGTTAATGCAAGAGTGGAAAAAATTAGAAGATGCAAAATAAGTCACATTCTCTATAGAAGGACTAGACCCAACGTCTAGTCCTTTAAAATATCTTCATTCTATGAGCACTCACATCATGATCCGCCTCGTAGGTCTTTCGAGTCCTCTTCATCTTTTAATAGAGGAAGCCTCCTTCTGAAATAACTTCCCTACTCCGGATCTCCTTGAATTTTTTTATTATAGAACTACCAGCACTTGTAAGCGCAACCGCTCTTTATTTTCCATAATTTTCAATTGACACTGTTTCTTGCACACTATATTATTAATATCGTTACTTCGAAAGACTCGAATGCTGTAAAGGAAAGTGAGCTTTTCTTGCTTTATTTGTAGTATAAAAGAATCGTAACTAAATAAATAACTTATCAAGAGTGACTGAGGGAACAGGCCCGATGAAGTCCAGCAACCTTCCTCTTCGGAAAAGGTGCTACATCCTGCAGAATGAATTCATTCTGAAAGATAAGGTTCACTAAGATGCAAACCTCTTTCTGGATGAAAGTGGTTTTTTTTGATGGTTTCGTAAAAACTATCACAATAAATATGGTAAGCAAGGAGGGCCCTCATGCTTGTACTTAAAGATATTCACAAAGTATATGGAAAAGATAAAAAGCGCGTCGAAGCCTTAAAAGGCATTAATCTTGAAGTCGGCAAAGGCGAGATCTTTGGCGTAATTGGATTTAGCGGAGCGGGAAAGAGCACACTCATTCGTTGTGTCAACCTTCTTGAAAGACCGACGTCAGGTCAGGTTTTGATCAATAATGTGGATATGCAGAAACTCCCTCCACGCCATCTTAGAAAAGAACGTAAGAAAATCGGTATGATTTTTCAACAATTTAACTTACTTAACGCCAAAACGGTCTTCAAAAATGTGGCGATGCCCTTGATTATCGATGGCCGGCCCAAGCAAGAAATTGAGAAAAAGGTCAATGAACTGCTCTCCTTTGTTGGTCTATCCGATAAAGCCAAACAATATCCCGAACAACTTTCTGGGGGACAAAAGCAAAGAGTCGGTATAGCGAGAGCACTTGCGACGGATCCACATATTCTTCTCTGTGATGAGGCAACTTCAGCACTCGATCCCGATACGACTCAATCTATTTTGGAACTTCTAAAAAAGGTCCGAAATGAGCTTGGCATTACCATTTTGATAATCACACACGAAATGAATGTGATCCGTGATATTTGTGATAAAGTAGCGGTGATTGACGGTGGGGTTATTGTCGAACAAGGCTCTGTTTTAGATGTCTTCTCTGAACCTAAAAAGGAGATTACAAAGAACTTTGTGCGGACAATTCTCAATGATGAAATACCACCAACCATTAAAACATTTATAAAAACGAAGCATCAGCATTCTGACTCTCATTACATGTATCGCGTCCTTTTTAAAGGAGCATCGGCCAATAATCCCTTGCTATCCAATATCGCGAAGCAGTTCCCGGTAGATGTGAATGTCATTCATGGTACGATTACCGAGCTACAAGGAATACCTTTTGGCAATCTCATTATCGAATTGCAAGGGAAACCTGAAGATATCAAACAAGCTCTCGCATTTATTAAGCAACAAGAGGTCATTGTAAAGGAGGTCGACATCCATGCCACTTGATTGGAGCTATTTTAGACCCGAATTAATCCACGCCATTGAACAAACACTTCTCATGGTCGGAGTTGGTTTACTTATCTCACTTATTATTGGTATACCTTTAGGGATTGTATTAGTTGTCACTAGGGAAAATGGAATTTTACAGAACAAGTTTATCTTCAGTGTTCTCAGTGTCATTGTTAATATTTTTCGGTCAATACCATTTATCATTTTGATTGTTGCCATTATTCCTTTTACTCGTTTTATCATTGGAACATCCATTGGGACTGTCGCTGCCATTGTCCCTCTTGTCATTTTTACCGCTCCCTATATTGGGCGTTTAATTGAAAACTCTCTACTAGAAGTAGACAGCGGAGTCATTGAACTTGCACAAGCCATGGGAGCAAATCCGTGGCAGATCATCTGGCGTTTTCTTTTACCAGAAGCCTTAAGCTCTATTATCCTTGCCGTTACAATCGCAACGATTGGTCTCATTGGGGCCTCGGCCATGGCCGGAGCTGTCGGTGGCGGTGGATTAGGCGATCTCGCTATTGTCTACGGCTATCAACAATTCCAGACAGAAGTCATGATAATTACCGTCATCCTTCTCGTCATTTTTGTTCAGCTTATTCAATCCATTGGTAACCTGCTTGCCAAGAAAATTCGTAGAAAATAAAACAATTTTTTGGGGGTAAACATCTTATGAAAAAATCATTATTCGCACTGATTCTCGTCCTCGTTCTCATCGTCACAGCGGCGTGTGGCTCGAGTAAGGAAAGTAAGAATGAATCTAGTAGTAGCAGCGGGAAGGAAACAACCGTTAAAGTCGGGATTTCACCAGCAGAACTTCCAACATGGAATCTTGTGAAAAAACTCGCTGCAAAAGAAAATATTAACATTAAAATTGTAAAATTTAGTGACTACGTTCAACCTAATATCGCTTTAAATAATGGAGACATTGATCTCAATGCCTTTCAAACGGTGATTTATTTTGATGCTTTTAAAGAACAGCACCATCTCGATTTAACCGCGATTGGAACAACCGCTATTTGGCCAATGGGGATCTACTCCAAGAAGGTGAAGGACATAAAGGATATTAAAGATGGCGATCAAATCATTGTGCCTAATGATGCCACTAACCTTAGCCGTGCGCTTGCCCTTCTCCAAAAAGCAGGTTTAATTAAACTTTCATCTAAGTTCACAGGAACAGAAGGTATGGAAAGCATTAAAGAAAATCCAAAGCATTTAAAAATTACACCTGTAGAAGCGGGCCAAACGCCTCGTGGTCTGGACGATGCAACGGCTTCAATCATCAATTGTGATATGGCCATCAATGCTGGCTTGAATCCAACAAGTGACCCGATCTTCCATGAAGATGCCAGTAACAATGCCTACGTCAATATCATCGCTGCACACACAAAGAACAAAGACAATAAAACCTATCAAAAAATCGTTGATATCTTCCAGAAAAAAGAAGTTAGCGACTTTATCAAGAAACAATATAAAGGGGCAGCGATTCCTGTCACCAAACCTGTTTCAGAGCTTAAATATTAATAGGATGAGAGGTTGAGACAAAACAAAATAATGAATACAAATACCGAACAATGCGAGTTCAAAGATTGAGTAGGAAAAGGAGAGCGTAGTCAAAATACGGAGACTCCGACGGGAACAGCACGCGTCCGAAGATCCACTTTGGAGCACTAAAAGACACACTCCAAAGTTAGCTGTGGCCGTGCCCGTGGAAAGCGAAGTATTTTGACGAAGCGATTCACCTCATGCTAAGTATAAAGAAAAATCCGTCCGTTCAAAGAGAATGTTCGGATTTTTCTTTGAGTGAAATACTTCTGTCCCAGCCTCTTTCTTCTCCCCTTTGACTTTAATTTAGGAGGTTATGCGTAATGAAACAAGAGATTTATGATTGTATTGTTGTAGGTGCAGGAACTATGGGAATGGCCGCTGGTGCTTTCTTGGCCAAACAAGGGGTACATACATTACTTATCGATGCTTTTAACCCACCACATGCTTCTAGTAGTCATCACGGAGACACACGCATGATTCGTCATGCTTATGGGGAAGGACGACAATACGTTCAGTTGGTCAAAAGGGCCCAACAATTGTGGGAGGAACTTGATCACATTTCTGACTACAAAATTTTTGAAAAAACAGGTGTTCTTGGTATCGGAGCGAAAGACTCTCCCTTTTTACAAGAAACCATTGAAGCAGCACACAAATACGATCTACCTTTAGAAATTCTCACTGCACAAGCCATGATGGAAAGATGGCCAGGCATCACTGTCCCTGAACATTTTATCGGTTGTTTAGAACCTGATTCCGGCTTATTATATAGTGAGCATTGTATCCAAGCATATAAAGAACTTGCCTTAAAACATGGGGCTGAAATGGTTAGCAATGCGCCTGTATTAGCTATTGATACCAGCGAGTCCAATGGTGTTAAAGTCTCTACTCGTGAGGCTACTTTTTATGGAAAAAAGGTCATCGTCACCGTTGGCGCTTGGGCTGGGAAATTATTCAATCATTTCGCACTCCCGATTCAACCAATACGGAAAGTCTTTGGATGGTTTGATGCGCCTAAAGCATTGTACAGTAGCTCCCATTTTCCCTCATTCTATATTGATGAAGGCACGCGCATGTTCTACGGCTTTCCTGTGCTTAACAATACAGGCTTAAAAATAGGGCGCACTGACGGTGGCCAACCGATTGACCCCGATCAGCACGGGCAAAACTTCGGTGTTTACGATGAAGATGAAGGTGAATTAAGGGAATGTCTGCAAACCTACCTTCCAGCATCCAATGAAACTTTATTACAAGGAAAAACATGCCTACAAACACGTTCCAGTGATAGTCATTTCATTATAGATGAACATCCTGAAGATAGCAGAGTAATCATCGCAACAGGTTTCTCAGGACATGGATTCAAGTTTGGAAGTGTTATAGGTGAGGCTTTAAGTGAAATTGTCATCAACGGCTCCACTCAGCATGATCTCTCTCTTTTCTCGCTAGAGCGCTTTTCCAAATAAAAGCCTTTAGTCATGAAAACCTAACGAACCTATGAATAAAGAAGTGTAGTGTCAGCATATCTAAGATACACGTTTGTTGTCCTTGTTCTGAAAAATGGCACCAAGTCACCTTTCTGATGCCCGTTACCCTGCCCATAACCTGTCTCCTCAATTTATCTATGAATATTTTACAAAACAGTTATCCACAAGTCGATTATTTTATAATTTTCATGACAATGGAAAAAACCGGGCAAAAGCCCGGTCCATATTAAAACAAAAACACGGAAATAGTTTTTAATACCAAAAGGCACCGTCTGCACCCCGTTGATTGGAACGGAAGGCGCTCTGGCTCTATCAGGAACAGCAACCAGCGTTACTTCACGAATAAACTTCGAGTTGTTCCGAGGAAGCTGACTTCGAAGCAATACTCGTAGACGCAGGAACAGGGGATTTGTAACTTATATATTTTGGACCATTAATCGTCCATTCCAAAATGATCTGAGGCCACTAATGACGTTCGGCTAAAAGCATCACGTTATTAAGGAACTACGACTAAAACCGCCACATCCGTGTGACAACGCCGAAGCTAGCACCTCAACCACCCCAAAAAGTAAAGGGCACTTTTCATGAGGACAGCGAACGCTGCTATCCGCTATGTCTAGACGCCTATTAAACTTCCAATTAAACCTGCAATGATGCCTAGAATCGCCACGCTTAAGCCTAGAAAACCCAACACCCGCCAAGACAATGCTTTTCGAACCATTAAAGCGGATGGTAGGCTAATCACAGGAAGGACAATCGCCAAAACTGCAGCCGGCCCACTACTTAAACCGAAGTTCATAAAGGTTTGAATAATAGGAATCTCTCCAGATGTCGGGATCACAAATAAGGTCCCGACAATCGCAAATAATAAAATTAAGAAAAGACTGTTTCCCCACTCAATCCCTGCCTCTGGAAAAAGCCAAGCCCTAAAAGCGCCAAGGACAATGACACTTAGTACGTAAGCTGGAACTGTGGCTATAAGAATAGCACCTAAGCTTTTCAGCCAACGGAAAGCAAGATTCCCTTTCGGCTTTTGAAACGACTCTTCCACTTTATCTATCATTTCCGTCACGTTAGTATCTTTTCTCGCAAAACGTCCAGCAAGATAACTAATTCCAAAGACAAGCACCACACCAAAGATGAGGCGAAGTAAGGTAAATTTCCACCCTAATACGAAAAACATGAAAACCAATACGGCTGGATTAAGTGCTGTATTCCCGAACCAGAAGGCAACAGCTGCTGAAACTGAGCTGGACTGTTTTCTCATCCCTACAACAAGAGGAGCTGTACAACACGTACACATCATCCCCGGTAATGCAGATAACCCGGCAATCACAGTACTCCCATAGGTGGTTTTACCTAAAACCCGACGAATCCAATCCTTAGGAAGGGCCACTTGAACAAGTGAAGCTAAAATAATCGCCACTAAATAAGCCTTCCAGATCGAGTTAAAATAGTTTACTGTAAAGTCCCAGGCAGCATGCCAAGACGGCGCTGGAGCTGAAACCTTCTCACCTGAAATTGATGATGAACCTATCGCATGGTCATGTGCCGCTATAAAAGCTTTGTGAAAATAAGGATTCCACTTTGCCCAGTACAAACCTATTAATGCCACTACGATAAAAATAACCCCGCCAACGATGAATGACTTTCTGGCCTTAAGCGGAGACTCTGAAGCAAGTTTGGTTTGCCCATTCATCTCTAACACCCTCTATACTTATAAAAAGCCAAAGGTTCCATGAGACGATTAGCCTCATAAAATCAATGGCTTTTTCTTTTATTCTGCTTAATATATGAACACTTTATTATACACTTTTTAAGGTAGGACTTGCAAACAAACGGGTTTCTCAATGGTATACTGACTTCCTGTCGGTTTGGGCAGTCCTTGTGTCGTTATTTTCATGACGACGATAGTATCAGAATCTTGATTGGCCACAAGCATAAAGTCACTATTGGGAATCAGTAAAAAATTACGCGGGGTTTGCCCTAACGTGGCTGTATGTCCAATACAATCCAATGTGCCCTTTTCACCAATTTGGAAAGCAGCAATACTATCATGCCCACGATTGGAAGCATAAAGAAAGTGACCATCTTCTGAAACATGAATATCTGAAGCGGTATTTTCATCCGTAAATCCTTTCGGTAAAGTACTCACTGTTTCAACCAAGGCTAATGTACCTTCTTCATCTTGTCGATACACTGTAATGCTGGACTTCAGTTCCTGAATAACGTAGATAACCGGTTGGGTAGGATGAAAAGCAACATGTCTAGGACCCGAACCAGGAACAACGTCCACTTCATCATGAAGAGACCAATGTCCATCAGGTGTTTCGCTTCTATAAACATAGAGATGGTCCGTCCCTAAATCCGTCACTAACCGGTCAGTGGTTCCAGGTATGGTCACAATAGTATGAGGATGTGGCCCTTCCTGTCTTTCAGGATGAACACTGTGCCCTGAATGTTTAATACAATCGATTACATCACCAACGGCCCCATCTGCTTCTAGCGGATATTGACAAATACTTCCTCCCATATAATTGACAATAAATACACGTTGTTGTTCATTATCAATACTTACGTAACATGGTGCAGACCCAAGAGTGGGTTTACGGTTGATCTCCTTTAATACCTTTTCCTCTTTATCAAATGAATACGAAACAATTTGGCCTTCATCAATTTCACTCACCGCGTACAAGTGCTGACCTTTTTGATCCAAGGTTAGATAAGAAGGGTTTTTAATCCCTTTGACACCACTCACTTTTGTGAGTGTCCCTTCCCCATCTGGATCAAAGAGTAAAAGTTGGATAGCTTCATCCTCGTCTGACAAATAGGTCCCCACAAAAATATAATAACCCTCTTGCTTTTGCCCCATTACACGCTTTCCTCCCTTATGATGAAGAAGGTTGCCATTTCTTAGAAGTCAACCCACCTTCTTCGACTATAATCTCACCGTTTCATACGCTTCCTTCGCAAGAATGAGTCCACCCGTAATGCCGGCGTGATCCCCTAAGCCTGGTGGAACAATATACTGTTCAATATTTTCAGTGACTTCAGGAATGTTGAGATAACCGTTTAAAAGTGTTTGTACTTTTTTATGAATAAGTGGGAAAAGCTGCTTTTGTTTCATGACGCCCCCACCAAGGACAATCCTCTTTGGAGATAAAATGAGCATATACTGCATCAGTGCTTCCGCAATATAATGCGCTTCCAATTCCCATACTTCTTTTTTGTCTGCAAGTTCAATACCTTTCTTCCCCCAGCGTGCTTCAATCGCTGGTCCCGCAGCAAGTCCCTCTAAACAATCTTGATGATAAGGGCATTTCCCTGAATAGGCATCGTCAGGATGTCTAGGAATAAGAATATGTCCCATTTCTGGATGGGACAGCCCAGATAATAGTTGACCCTGAACAACAGCACCAGCACCAACACCTGTTCCCACTGTTATGTATAAACAACTATCTAATCCTTTTGCTGCGCCTAGTGTTGCCTCACCTAATGCTGCCGCATTGACGTCGGTATTAAAGCCAACAGGGATGTCAAATTCATCTTTGATCGCTTTCATAAAAGGATAGTTTCGCCAAGGCAGTTTTGGTGTTGAAGTGATAAAGCCATAGGTTGGACTATCGACATTAATATCTATAGGTCCGAATGAGCCTATCCCTATGGCCATTAAATCATAGTTTTTAAAGAAATCAATGACTTGTGGCATCGTGATCTCTGGTGTTTCTGTTTTTATTTGTATAGAATCCTTTATTTCACCCTTTTCATTTCCAACTGCACAGACAAATTTCGTCCCTCCAGCTTCAATAGATCCATAATACATGCTATTCACCCTTTTTCTCTTTAGATGGCTCAACATCTTTTATTGATGACTGAGCTAGACTCTCATTTATAACTCTCTAAATCTTCTTTCCTTGTTTTATTATACCTTTTTTTTCATCGTTAGTAAGTGTCAATTACGACAGGCGATGATCCAAAACCTCACGCAGCCCATTACTTAACATATAAAAACCAAGAATAAGTAATGAGAGCGTGACCCCTGGAGCCAAAGCATACCATGGATCATCTGTTAGATATTCTTGCGCTTCATTTAGCATTTGCCCTAAACTCGGATCCGGCGGTTGAACACCCAAACCGAGATAGCTAAGTGCTGATTCGGCTAGAAGGGCCCCAGCAAAGGCGATAGATCCGGCCACAAGCAATTGGGAGTAGACGTTGGGAAGAATCTCTTGAAATACAATTTTCATAGGATGGACACCTACTGCCTTAGCAGCCACCACATAATCTAATGCTTTGTTTTGGATAAAGCCACTGCGTGCAATCCGGGCTATACTAGGGACGGTCAATATACCTAATGCCAAAGAGGTATTGATGATGCCAGTCCCAAATACAGCAACAATCATAATCGCCAAAATAATTCCCGGAAAGGCCATCATGGCATCGATAAAGCGCATGATAATATCATCGATCCATCCACCAATATAGCCTGCAATCCCCCCAATTAAAGTGCCAATAACCAGTCCAATGACCACCACAACAGCTCCGACAAAAAAGGCCGTTTGCGTACTTTTCATGATGCGACTTAGCGTATCTCGACCAAATTTATCTGTACCGAGCCAATGCGCAAGGCTTGGAGATTGCAACTTATCGCTAACTTGAATTTTACTGACATCATAAGGCGTATAGAAAAAACTAATCACCATTAGGCATAAAAAGAATAGGAGAATAATAGTCCCGATCAGGAGATTCATATTCTTCTTTTTCCTTGTCTGATTCATCGTTCACCCTCACTTCAACCGAATCCGTGGATCGAGTACGGAATATAAAATATCCACTAAGAAATTGATGACCACAATGACAAACGCAATATAAAGCACAAGCCCTTGTACCACCGGGAAATCACGATAGCTTACCGAGGTAATTAACAATTGACCAATGCCGGGAAGCGAGAAAACTTGTTCAACAACAATCGTCCCCGCTACAACTTCTGCCAAAATAAGCCCTAATATGGTCAATACCGGGATTAGGGAATTTCTTAAAATATGATGAGAGAGGGTCTTCCATTCGGAGGCCCCTTTTCCCCGAGCTGTACGTACATAATCCATTTGCCCTTGTTCAATCACACCATTTCGAACATAACGATAACTCACGGCAATTTGCGGGATCGCGATTGTCAAAGCTGGTAATAGCAATGACCCTAAAGCACCCCAAAAATCTTCTGACCATGGCACATAACTTCCAGGTGAAAATAGACTAAAAACCGAACCAAAGAGTAAAATTAAAATCATGCCCATGAAGAAAGACGGAATGGCCATCCCAAACTGTGTAAAAATAGAGAGAAGCAGATCTCCCCAGCTATTTTCTCTTCTCGCTGCAATGACGCCGAGTGGAATAGATACAAAAATAACGATGATTAGGGACATGAAGGCCAACGATAGCGTCAACGGGAGTCTATCGAAAATCAAATCACGTACTGGCATTGAAAAGCGAATGGATTGCCCCAAGTCCCCTCTAATAAAGCCCTCAATAAGGTGCCCGTATTGTATGTAAAGAGGTTGATCTAATCCTAATTGGTGTCGAAGCGTTTTGATCCGGATAGGATCTGCATCTGGACCTAGCATCGTTTGTACCGGATCACCCGGAAGAATTTGAAAGACGAGAAACGTGATGATAGAGATAAAGACAAGCGTGAGAATAAGCAACCCTAAACGACGAATGATATAAGCCAACACTGTTCACCCCTTTCCCCACAATGAGTAGATAGAAGCGGACCCCATTTGGCGCCCGCTTATTTATTTAGGAAAGTGATACGCCCCGCTTCATTAGTTAGCTGGCTTAATATGGGCCATGTCTAAATAATAGATAGGGTATTGCTTGAATCCTGTAAATTGTTTATTTAATGCCCACTCAGTTTGATAATCACAAATAAAGACGGCCGGTGCCTTTTCAGTAAGGACTTTTTGTGCCTGTTTATAGAGAGACGCCCGCTGATCATCATCATTTTCTTTCATTGCTTGCTTCATAAGGGAATCAAATTGGCTATCACTAAAATTCATCATGTTAGAAGGATCATTCGTTTGATAACGACTCAACATTTCAAATGGACTAATCGTCCCTGTGAAATCAATAATCGTTGCCTCATAGTTTTTCTTTTTATAAACATCATCAAGCCATTTCGCCCACTCGATCACATTAATTTTAGCATCAATGCCTACTTCTTTTAACTCCTCTGCAATCACTTGAGCGGCCTCTGAATACACCTTATTATGTGAACTTACTGTGATCGTCATCGAAAAGCCATTGCCATAACCGGCTTCTTTTAATAACGCCTTGGCTTTCTTAATATTAGGTTGATAATAATCAACCAAATCTTTATTGAAGTATTTGCCCATAGCTGGACTCATATTGGAACCTAATTTTGAACCGTGTCCGGAAAAAGCAGCGTCAATCACATCATCCTTGTTCACGACATAGCTTATCGCTTGGCGCACACGCTCATCGTTGAAAGGTTTTTTATCATTATTGAAGCCCATCAGAAAAACAGCATTATTATTTTGTTCAATGATATTATTGTTCGTCTTGACCTCATCCACTTTATTTGCGGTTACACCGGAAAGATCAAGATTTCCCGACTTTACACTCAAGGACGCGGCATCATCATCAGGCTGGTAGGAAAAAGTCACTTTATTTAAATAAGGAAGATCCTCATCCCAATAATCAGCAAATTTTTCAAGAACGAGTTTATTTTGTGGTTTATATTCTACAAACTTAAAGGGCCCAGTGCCTATTGGATGCGTATTTTGCTTACTATCATTACTCTTTTCTAAAATAGCGGCATTCATGGCCGTCAATTGCGATAAGAAAGGAGAATAGGCTTTCTTCAAGGAAATGACTATGGTCTCTTGATCAGGGGTTTTCACAGATTTAATAATCTGACTCAAATCAGAAAGAGGTGCCCCTCCCGATTGACCTGTTAGACGATCAAAGGAATACTTGACATCATCCACTGTGACAGGATTGCCGTCATGGAACTTAATGCCTTTCCTCAGTTTAAAAGTATACGTCAGACCATCCTTTGAAATTTTGTCAGACTCAGCAACAGCAGGCTCTACCCCACCATTTGGTGTCGGTTTCATCAATCCTTCATAGACGTTTAACAACATTTGGAAAGTCAATGATGCCGTTGCTTTATGGGGGTCAAGATAATCGGGGTCGGCCATCATCCGAACAGTGATTTCCTTTTTGGCTTCGCCTTGCTTTTTTGTCTGACCGTTACTCGAACAACCACTAATCAATAAAATAAGCATCGCGAAGGTTACACTCATAACCCAAACCTTACGCATAGTCTTGTTCACTCCTTAGCGAATTAAGTTTATTTAACCATTCATAGTAAAGAAACATTCAAGCCTCCACCTTATGATAAAGATGGCAAGAAACAAAATGATCAGCTTCGCTCTCCTGCAATCGAGGGACAACAGTTTTACACGCTTCCATCGCCAGAGGACAACGCGTATGAAAAGGACAACCCGATGGCGGCTCTGATGCACTCGGAATATCACCTTGTAAGAGCACGCGTTCACCCGAGTACTCAGGGTCTGGGATAGGGACCGTCGAAATCAAGGCCTGCGTATAGGGGTGCTTCGGATCATTATATAAGTCCTCCGTTGAGGCTATCTCTACTATTCTCCCAAGATACATGACAGCGACACGGTCGCTAATATGGCGAACAACTCCTAGGTCATGAGAAATAAAGAGATAGGTTAATTGATAAGCTTCTTGCAAATCCTTAAGTAAATTTAGTATCTGCGCTTGAACGGAAACATCGAGGGCTGAGACCGGTTCATCGGCTACAATGAGCTTTGGTGTCACCGCCAATGCCCGAGCAATGGCAATGCGCTGTCTTTGCCCACCACTAAATTGATGAGGATAACGTCCATAAGCGGTTTCATTTAAACCGACTGTTTTAAGCAATGCCATTACCCGCTGCTTTCTTTCACTGACATTGCCCATCCGGTGCACTTTTAAAGGTTGTTCTAATAATTCACCAACAGTCCGCCGGGGATTAAGCGAAGCCAAGGGATTTTGAAAGACCATTTGTATATGTCGACGTTGCTTTCTCATCTCTCTTTGGCTGAGCTGCGTGAGATCGCGCCCTTCGAAAAGAATCTGTCCCGCTGTCGGTTCAATCAGCCTCAATAACATTCTCCCAGTTGTTGACTTACCACAGCCTGACTCTCCCACTATGCCTAGCGTTTCCCCTTTGCTTACAGAAAAACTAACGCCATCAACAGCTTTTAATAGGTTGGGGTGTTTTCTTCCCCCACTCCCTTTGACATCAAAATACTTTCTTAGGTTGCGGGCTTCTAGTAAAGTCTCCGATTCTACCATGAGTCGTCACCTCCTTTTTTTCAGCTTCGTAAAGAAGGCATCGCACGGCATCCCCGTTCTCATATTTGATAAAGGGAGGCTCAATCTCATAGCATTGAGCCAAAGCCCGCTCACACCGTGGGGCAAAAGGGCACCCTTTTTTTATTTCCCCTGGGCTGGGCACCATTCCTGGGATTGAATATAGCCTTTGCTTCTTTTCACGGACATCTGGGACTGATTGAATTAAACCTTTAGTATAAGGATGCTTTGGGGCTTTAAAAAGCGTGTGGATCGTCCCTTGTTCAACAACCCTTCCATTGTACATGACGAGGACTCGATCACAAATCTCAGCAACAACTCCTAAATCATGCGTAATAAAGATGATCGAAGTGTTAAACTCTCTATTAAGCGTCTTCATCAATTCAAGAATTTGCGCCTGTATCGTAACATCCAACGCCGTTGTTGGTTCGTCAGCGATGAGAACCTCTGGCTCACAAATCATGGCCATTGCAATCATCACGCGCTGACACATCCCTCCTGACAGCTGATGGGGATAGTAATGCATCAATTGTTCAGCCTGAGGCAGCCCTACACGTTCAAGACACTCTATGGCTTGGCGTCGCGCTGATTTCCTTGTGGCCTTGTGATGAAGCCCAAGACATTCCATCAATTGCGCGCCAATCGTATGTACAGGGTTCAGCGCAGACATTGGATCTTGATAGATCATTGCGATGTCATTGCCTCTGATCTGTCTCATCTTTTTTGCCGAGGCTTGAGTTAGATCCTCACCTTTAAATGCAATGTGTCCCCCGACAACTTTGCCTGGCTGTTCAACCAATCCCATAATCGAAAGCGAGGTGACACTTTTACCACAACCGGATTCGCCAACAACCCCTAATATTTCTCCCTTTTCCAAACGAAAGGTAACATCACTTACGGCAGGGACCTCACCATTTTCAGTGAAAAATGAGGTTTTTAGCTGACTTACTTCGAGGATTGTCCCCGTCATAACGCCACTCCTCTTATATGACTTTGATCAATTAAACCTACATTTAAAAAGGCGGAAAATAAGCAGAATAAGTTTTTTTAACAACAAAACCTCTCGATGGAGACGTAAAACCTATGAGTCTCTCACCTTACCAAAACCTCTTTAAACATCTCGCCACCTATTATATTACGAAGACCAAGAATAAGCTATTAAGCGACGACTTTTTATTTATTTTTCTTATTAAAATTGTATTAAATTGGACCATTGTAATAATTAGAAATTATTATATAATTTAGAGACATCAATCAATTAAAGGAGGACAAAATGAAAACCTTAGAATCAATTAGCCGTTTTTTTGGCAGCACCTTTGCAATTTGGGTCATCCTATTTGCTGTACTTGGCTTTATCTTCCCAAGTGCATTTACTTGGATTGGTGCTTATGTCCAGCTTTTATTAGGCATTATTATGTTTGGGATGGGGCTAACACTTCGAGGACAAGACTTCAAAGAAGTGTTTAAAAGACCTAAGGATGTAGCTATCGGTGTTTTAGCTCAATTTATTATTATGCCCTTATTAGCCTTTTTACTTGCTACTTTATTACCTGTATCAAAAGAAGTTGCTGTAGGAATTATTCTTGTCGGTTCTTGTCCAGGAGGAACAGCCTCCAATGTTATGACTTATTTATCAAAAGGTGACACGGCCTTATCTGTATCTATTACTTCTGTTTCAACCGTTTTAGCACCCATCTTAACCCCCTTTCTCATTTTTCTATTAGCCAGTAAGTGGGTCTCAGTCAGTTTTAGTTCTCTTTTCATCTCTATTTTAGAAATTGTGATTGTTCCAATCGTTTTAGGGATTGTTGTTCGCCTGATTCTCAGACAAAAGGTTGAAGCCGGTGTCAAAGTGTTACCCTTAGTCTCTGTTATCGCGATCATTGCTATTGTCGCTGCAGTTGTCGGTGGCAGCAGTGAACAAATTGCCAAAACGGGCTGGCTGATCTTTCTAGCCGTAGTCCTTCACAACGTATTAGGATTAATCATTGGATTTCTGGCAGCAAAACTCATGCGCATGAGCCCGGCAAAACAAAAAGCAGTCTCTATTGAGGTGGGTATGCAGAATTCAGCATTAGGCGCTACACTTGCCCAAGCCCATTTTTCACCCTTAGCTGCGGTTCCTAGCGCCATTTTTAGTGTTTGGCATAATATCTCTGGTCCTATTATTGCGACCCTTTATCGTAAGTTTGTCTCTGATGATAGGGATAACAAGGAAAGCCCCTCTAATAAAGCCTCATGAACATGAGATGAGTTAATAACAAATTAATGAGGTTAGGCCCACTCGCGTGTAAAGAATTCTAATCAATCCGCGAGCACGGTCTAACCTCTTTCTTTTTCCTCGCGACCTTCCATTCCCGTTTATTTATAGCTAGAGAACTAGCCTTTTACTTGTTTCTTTCTAAGACATCCATTATTCTATAGGTATACATTATTTTCCTTAAAAGGAGCTTAGATCAAGTTCTTGTGAATCTCGATCCCTTTTGATTTAAGAAAACACTGTCCCTTTCTCGTCTTTTTTTAACTTTTAATGCTTGGAGGATCTTATGGGTATGAGTTATTTAAATAAGGAAACAGTAAGCATCCATTATAACTATCTACAATCTAAGAACCCTCATGCAGAAACGATCATCCTTGCCCACGGTCTGGGCCTTAACATGAAGACTTGGAAGTATCTTATTAAGGAATTTCAAGATTACCATCTTCTCCTATTTGATTTTCGCGGACATGGCGAGACAAAAGGAGATTGTCACGCTTTAACATGGGATATTCTATATGGGGATTTTACCGCTCTTCTTAAGCAACTTAACATTGACCATTACCATTTTATCGGTCATGGATTAGGTGCTTATTTCGGCATTCAACTTTTTGGTGAGTATGGAGAAAAAGCAGAATCATTAACCTTAATTGGGATCACATCGTTTTTTCCAAATGAAATCAGTGAGGAAATGCTCGCCTATCGCAAAAGATTCTCCAAACCTGAAAACTACCCCGCTTTAGCCGACTTTATGATCCCACAAATCATACATAAAATGACGCCTGAGAAGCATCAATTGCTTTATGAGGCATATCATCAAGTTGAACAAAAGGTTTATTTTCAACTAATAGAACTGATTGCGCGATCCTCATCATTGTCAAAACTTCGATCTATACCCATACCGACACTTGTTTTAGGAGGAGAATGTGATCCTAATTATCTCCCGACCTTCGTCACAATGAATTCGCATTATTTGCCTAACGGGCGCACAGCCATCATTATTGATGCTTCCAATATGGTACACATTGATCAACCTGAGATCGTCGCTCGGATTTTTCGTCACTTTCTCAAAACAAAATACGATGATTTGAAACCGAATTCACACTACTCGGATGTTTTGGACCATTACTTCGACAGACTTTCATTAAGCCGGTCCAAAGCCAGCCATTCTCTGGATCAGAAGATTGTTATCCGCCTACTTCATAATTTTGAGATGATCAATAAAGGAAAAAAAGTGAGTGGACACTGGAACAGGCGAAGTGCAAAGGAGCTCCTTGCTTTTTTAGCGATTAATCGGGTGGTCCTAAGAGAACAATTATTTGAAGTGTTTTGGCCGCATTTACCACTTCCCAATGCGCAAAATCAGTTAAGAGTGGCTCTCAGCCATTTACGCAAGATATTTGCTGATGCAGGCTTTCCTAATGCCATTACAACGAATAAAAAAGATTTGCAGTTGAATATAGACTATGAATGCGATGTACTCCAATTACAAGAATTAATAAAAAAAGCTTCAACACTTACAGATTATCCTTTACTCCATAGGTCTATTTTACAAATTCTAGAAAAATTAGATCAAGATTTAGAACTTTTTCCTGACTTCTATTTCGATTGGTTCCTTGACTTTAAGCTATATCTTGAAGAACAAATCATTTATCTCTTTACGCGCAGTTACCCTTTATTCATTGAACATGAAGACTATATCTTGGCCAAACAAATGCTTGAGATTATATTGAAGTTTAAGCCATTTAATCAGTCCATCAAGCAAGATTTTTATTTAGTAAATGAGAAGCTTAATCAAGCCTAAACTAAAAAAACCCTAAGAATGGACAAGAGACTACTCATGTCCACTCAATAGAGATCTTCTCTTTCTCCTTATTCCAAATGACTATGACGCACAAACGCCATTTCAGCCGTCTGCTTCTTCCCCTCACTTTATAATAGAAATAGACAAAGGAGGTCAAAGAGGATGGGACAGCACCGATCGAAGAGTGAGCCTAAGGGTTGAATCGGCTCAGATTCACCCGCTCGTCAACATTTTGTGGCAGCTGGTACATGAGGGGGATAATCTGTGATCCAAGCAAGCTCGTTCTTCTGGCTAGACATTTTCTGATCTTTTAAGAAAACCGGGCAAAGTGGCCCGGCCTTGTTTAGACTTGTAAAATTTTTTATACATAAAGCAGTGGAGTTGGGATTTTAAAAACACTTTTCCAATTGCAAATCCACTTCAATCTTCCCAATGCTATCACCGCGCATGTTCTTAACCGCAGGCTCTCGATACTTTTTATAGGTTTCATCCTGCCCAGATGGAGCGGTAACCCCAAGATCCTCTAATACTTTTAACGTCACTGCACTCAGTGATCGAGGATTGCCATCTTCACATTTTATTGCAATCCCAATTCCCCTATCGACGACACCTAAGCACTGAACCCCTTCAGCCCCTGCTTTGGATACAATCTTGTTTGGAAACATTCTCATTAAATCAGTATCAAACCGTTGATAACCACCGACCATTTCTGGATGCTTCATCATCGCATCACGTAAAGTCTCCAGGGCCTGACTATGTTCAGGGGAGTTCGCAGACTGACCTGCCGCCAATTGGGCATAGCCATAAGCTGTTTTATTTAGTGGTAAACGATGCACCGGAACTCCACATCCATCTACACTGAGTCCAATTTGATCGATTGGTGTCTCGCAAAGCTCTGAAATCACTTTAAGAATTCGTTGTTGTTCTGCACTTTCGATCTCTCGATACACACGATGATCCTCTTTCATAAACACGGAAGTCGCCAGCATCCCGGAATGTTTTCCAGAACAATTACTAAATAAAGGTGTTAACTCTCCCCCGGATCGTATCAGTGCCTTATAATCCTCAGGATTTTTAGGTGGGTGCATACCACATTGCAGGGCATCAATATCAAGATTGATCTTCTTTAAAATATTTTGAACGGTCTCTCTATGGTAGGCCTCACCACTATGAGAAGCACAACTTATCGCCAGCTCTTGTGGCTCATAGTTGAAAAACGCTGCCGCACCGGTCTCAATTAACGGTACTGCTTGAAAAGGTTTCATCGAAGAACGCGCAAAGGTGGCACGCTCTGGATTTCCATATTGATATAATAATTGCCCTTCTGTATTTACGACTGCGATATGCACTTCATGTTGGCTTTCAACGTAGTTACCTCGATAGACTTTAATCATATTATCAGTTCCTTCTAGAAGAATTTAAGAATATTAATCTTTCATTTTAGGATCTACCGCATCGCGCAGACCATCTGCCAATAAATTAAAACAAACCATAAGAGCAACAATAACAATTGAAGGAAAGATCAAAAGGTAATAATGAGACTGCATCGCATGGAACCCATCATTGATCAACACTCCCAAAGACGCTAAAGGCTCTTGTAGTCCTAATCCTATAAAACTCAGAAAGGCTTCTGTAAAAATAGCTGATGGAATAGTGAACATTAAATTGACTAAGATCAGACTCATACTATTGGGGATAAAGTGCTTAAAAATAATCCGAAAAACATTGGCCCCTAACGCCTGTGAAGCCATAACATATTCTTGTGTTTTAAGTTTAAAAATTTGTGAACGAACCAATCTAGCCATATTCACCCAACCTGTTATCACCATCGCAACCGATATAGTCACTATCCCCGGTTTCATAAATAGAATTAATAGAATAACAACGATAAGATTGGGTATCCCTACTAAAATGTCGATAATTCTCTGCAAAACTAAATCGACCTTACCCCCGAACACACCGGAAATGGCGCCAAACATTACGCCAATAATGAGGTCTAGCACCGCTGCTAGCAAAGCAATGTATAACGAAATTCTGGTCCCTTCCCAAATTCGAGTCCATTGATCCCGTCCAAACTTATCCGTCCCCAACCAATGCTCCGAACTCGGTGGTTGAAAAGAAACGGAATAATCCGTTTGATAATAAGTATAGCTATTCATATGCGGTCCAAATATCGCGAGCAAAACGATAAAGGCTAGAACAAATAGACTTACAAAAGCCCCTTTATTTTTCTTAAGACGTCGCCAGGAATTCCGCCAACCCACTAATTCTTTTCCAGAGAGGGCCTCTTTATCAGAAGGGTCACTTAAAACGGGCTGAAAGCTTTCATCGTTAATTTCTACTTTTTCGATACTCATCTTACCCCTCCTTCCCCCCTGCTAAGCGGATTCTTGGATCAATCAGACCATAAAGCAAGTCAATAATTAACACCATAAAAACAAATAAAACACTGAATAATAAAGTGACCCCCATGATCATGGAATAATCATTCACTTTAATCGATTCAACAAAAAGACTCCCGATCCCCGGAATACTAAAGACTTGTTCAATAACTAGGGAGCCCGTAATGAGACTAACAACGACGGGGCCTAACACTGTTAATACAGGGATCATTGCGTTCCTAACCGCATGATGAATGATGATATTGCGAGAAGATAACCCTTTGGCTTTAGCCGTCATAATATAATCCTGACCCAATACCTCTAACATCTCATTTCTTGTAAACCGTGCAACCACAGCTACAACCCCTATAGCAAGAGCAATGGTAGGTAAAATAGTACTCTGGTAACTCTCCCAATAGGCAATGGGCAAGACCCCCCATTTCAAACCGACAAAGTACTGCAGTAGCGCGGCAAAAACAAAATTGGGAATCGATATACCCAGCACCGCGATAAGCATCGTAATGTAATCCCACATTGAATTGTGCTTAAAAGCTGCAATTAATCCAAGAATTAATCCTACCGCTGTTCCAATGATTAACGCTTGAATACCTAATAAGGCTGATGGTCCAATACGATCGACGATGATATTTGAGACTGGGCGATCCTGATAATAGAAAGACAACCCCATATCACCTTTTAATAGGTTTCCTAAATAGTTCACGTATTGATGCCAGACTGGTGCGTTTAAACCGTATTGATCATAAATTTGTGTCCGAACCTCATCAGGAAGAGCCGCTAATTTTTCTTCATCAAAGGGGGAGCCAGGAAGCTGTTTCATTAAGAAAAAAGTCAAAGTTGAAATGACAAATAATGTTGCTACTATATTAAACAATCGTACTAAGATATATTTTTGCAAGTCGCTACACCACCCCACAACAATTTTTCCAATCTATCCTTTGAAAGAAGGAAGAGAGGGCCTTCGCCCTCGCTCCGCTCAATCCATAGTGGCATATTTATAATCCCAAGGATTACCCCAAGGATGGAATACCAAGCCTTTAACTTTCGGGTTTTGGAGATAAGCCTGCCCTTGATAATAGAGAGGTGCAAGGACAGCTTCATCCTTCAATAAGATTTGTTCTGTTTTTAACAACTCATTCATACGCTTGGTATCATCACTTTGACTCTTGGCATCCTTAATGAGTTGGTCATATTCTTTATTTGAAAAACTTCCACGGAAAGGTGTTGCCGGTGACACCCACAAATCCATATAAGTCATGGGGTCATTATAATCAGCACCCCATGCCGAGATCGCCATTTGGTAATCGCCTGCCCGCATTGTATCTAAACGACCACTATAAGGTTTAGTGACAAGTTCAACATCAATGCCAAGGTTTTTCTTCCACTGGCTCTGTAAAAAAGTTGCCGTATCTTTTTCGACCGTATCATCAGAAACAAGCAGCTGTAGTTTCGGTGTCTTGCCGAGTTCCTTTATGCCCTCCTTCCAGAGATCTTTGGCTTTAGCCACATCTGGTTTGATCACATCTCCTTGTAAGTCGCGGAATGATTTTCCATCTACGCCTTCCATTCCTGGAGGAATAAGACCAGAAGCTGCTTTCGAGCCATTATTCAAAATGACCTTTTCTAGAGTGCTCGGATCATATGAAAGCTGTAGTGCCTGTCTGAGACTCTTGTTTTTAAGAACTGAATCTCCTAAATTAAATTGTACATAATAGGATCTAAAATTCGTCTGTGTACCAAACTCCGGCTTGTCTTTATAGTTATTCACATCTTCAGATGAAAGATTAACGTAATCTAACTGGCCACCATTGTATAAGTTCAAGGCTGTACTTGCCTCTTTTATCACTTTAATATCAATATTAGGAATATTAACATTAGCCTTATCCCAGTATTGATCATTTTTCTTTAAGGTGACCCCTGATGCTGGATTAAAGTCAGTCAGAACATATGGCCCATTATATAAGAGCTTGTCTGGACTTTGGCCGAAATCATCCTTGTTTTTCTCGAAAAAGGCTTTGTTAACTGGATAATACTTTTCAAAGGTTGTTAACCCTAAGAAATAAGGCGTTGGTTTTTTGATATGAACGATAAATGTTTTATCATCAGGCGCTTCCACCCCAACCTTGTCGGCTTTCACTTTGCCATTGGTATACTCTTCACCATTCACAATATAATCTGTCAAAATAAATCGGTAGGATCCTGATGTTTGAGGATTCATCCCCAATAACCAACCATCAACAAAATCTTGAGCGGTAACAGGCTCGCCATTACTCCACTTAATCCCATCACGTAGGGTAAAGGTATAGGTCAAACCGTCGTCTGAAACCTTGACACTTTTGGCCATGGCGGGAACAGGCTTATTATTCTCATCCAGTCGATACAATCCTTCCATGACATTACCTAGAACGGAGAAAGAGATAGAATCCGTAGTTTTTATCGGGTTCAAGTCCGGAATATCATTATCAAAATATAAATTTAACGTGTCATCAGATTTTTTTGAACCTCCACTTGTGCCCTCCGTACCAGAGCCAGAAGAAGCATCCTTTGATGAAAAACTATTACACGCACTTAAAACTAAACAGACTATCAGTAAAAATGAAACAACTAACCCCTTTTTCATCTCTATTGCCTCCTTATATATTTTTCACTATTTTAATATGCAAAAATCGTGCCAAAACAAAACAAAATAGGACTCTTTGGCCATAAAATAAAGCAAAAAAGCGCGACCTTTAGCTCCTTTCAAGGATGATGAAGTGCATAAAACCAAGTCCTTATCATTCAACCCACTGCTCTAAAAATTTTCTTTTTATTATTTTCTATGAATTTGTAACCTTTTAAAAATAGCGCTTACACTTTATTTTTTAAAATATTCTTCTTTTTATTTAGTAACCAATTAAAAGATTCATTGTGCTATTGGTTAACTCTTTAATTCTAAAATGATCTAAAGTGACACTTTCCTTTTGGTTGGGCTTTTTCTTTTTTTATCTTTAAAATAAAAAGAGCCCCTAATGATGATAAGGCACATGACTCGTCTACCCTCCCGCTTTTGGGAAAGCTGGGCTCGACTTCCTCAGATTGAATGTTGTAGAAATCAAAGAAAACTCAACTGGCATGAAAATTGCATTAGATTATGATGAATATAAAAGGAGGTCATAAAATGAGCAATATAGATTGGATGAAAGAAGCAGAACAACGCAAGGATGATTTATTAAAGGATCTTATTGGATTATTAAATATTCCGAGTGTTAAATCACTCGAAACCCAGACCCCAGAAAGCCCCATGGGTGTCAACATAGATAAAGCTTTAAACTATGCCTTAGAGCTAGGCAATAAAAATGATTTTACAACTAAAAATATAGAGGGCTATGCGGGTTACATAGAATATGGAGACTCTGATGACTATATCGGTGTTTTAGCTCATGTTGATGTCGTACCAGCAACGGCCTCCGAATGGGATACCCCACCGTTCGACGCCACGATTGTTGGTGACAAACTTATCGCAAGAGGTGCTATTGACGACAAAGGTCCTGGTATGGCAGCCTTTTATGCCCTTAAAATCCTCAAGGAGCTAGGAGTGCCTATAAAGCGTCGAATTCGACTTATTTTTGGAACAGATGAAGAAAGTGGTATGCGTTGTATTCGCCACTATTTAAAAGTGGAACAACAGCCCATCTTCGGCTTTTCTCCTGATGCTGATTTTCCAATCATTCATGCTGAAAAGGGACAAATTCATGTAAAAATAACGCGTCCTGCCAAAAAGTCAGACATAAAAGACGACAAAAATATAAACATCCATCATTTCCATTCTGGAGAAAGAAGTAATATGGTTCCTGGACAAGCTGTCGTTCAATTACAAGGACAAGACCTCCAAGCCATCCCTTCCGCTTTCCAAGAATATTGCCAAAGCTATCATTTAAAAGGTGAAACGAAGCTCATTTCAGAAGGCCTTGAACTAACTCTTTATGGCAAAACCGTTCATGGTATGGAACCGCAAAATGGTGTGAATGCGGCTCTAGAACTTCTATACTTTTTAAATACCCTGCCTCTTGCCAGTGAAGATCAAGCTTTTGCGAACTACTGTAGTACCCATCTTTATAGAGACCCTTTCGGCAAAGCACTCGGTATTTCATATAGTGAACCTACCCTTGGACCACTTACCGTCAATGCTGGGATTTTCCGTTATGATCACAACGGACTCGATATATCCCTAAATATCCGGTGTCCATTAAATACCAACTATATGAGAACAGTAGAAATTCTGATGGAATCCGCAGAAGCCTTTGGCTTAAAGGTGGAGGAAGTACGCCACTCGCAGCCGCACCATGTCTCACCCGAGCATCCTATGATTAAAACCATGCAAAAGGCCTATCAAGACATTACCGGTCAAGAGCCCACGTTGTTAACAACTGGGGGAGGGACCTATGCTCGACTTATGGAAAACGGCGTAGCCTTCGGCGCCTCCTTCCCTGGAAAAGCGATGACCGCCCACCAGGCCAATGAATTTATTGACATTGACGACTTAATTCAAGCCACAGCCATTTATGCCAAGGCTCTGTACGATTTAAGCCAACTGTGAATGACATGATGTCAAAAAACAACCATGCAAATGCGCCCAATCCCTTTTATAACGCTGAAAATTTAGAACACCAAAATACAGTGTTCTAAGCAAAAGTGATGAAACGAAGGACACTGAGTACCATTACCGACTATAACCCTTGTTCGTTTACACTTGTATGATGTAAAAAAGGTCATCTCCACTTTATGTGTTGATGACCTTTCAAATTATTGAACACTTTTCATATAACTTAATAACTCTTTTCCCCGCTGCGTAATTGTACTCCCCTTTCTGCCTCTATGCATCTCAATTAAATTGAAGTCTCGTAATATTTGCTGGCGATAGCGCAGCTGTTGATCCGTTAAATGTAATTGCTTCTCTGACAAGCCTTTTAATAACGCCGGACGCCCTGCACAGTTCTTTGACATGTTAAGAAACTCTAAAATAGAGGTCATTTCTGTGAGAAAGTTTTTTTCTCGGAACTCATCAAGCAAACCCTCGAAATCAGGTCGGCGCCCCATCGTATTATTAACAAAATTTGAGCCTGAGACAAACGGTAGATGCTCAGCATCAATATACTCCTCTACAATGTGCATCAAGTATTCAATCACATTATGCAATTCCCGGACATTCCCAGGCCAATGATAATTGACCATTTCCTTCTTAGCCCTCGAGGTAAAGTAAGGGGGCTCGCGATGAAGATGCTGACAGACCTCCTGGATAAAGAGTTCGGTTAAGACTTCTATATCTTCCTTCCGTTCCCGTAACGGCGGTAAATATAGCGGCAATATATTCAAACGATAAAAAAGATCCTTTCTAAAACTGCCCTCTTCCATCATCTCTTCTAAATTTCTATTTGTCGCCGCAATAATCCGAACATCAACAGGAATAACTTGTTCGCCCCCGACCCTCATAATCTCTTTTTCTTGCAAGACCCTTAATAGTCTTTGTTGAATAGCACCCGAGGCATCCCCGATTTCATCTAAAAATAAGGTGCCCTTATGCGCTTGTTCAAATAAGCCACTTTTGCCATTTTTCCTTGCTCCAGTAAAAGCACCACCTTCATACCCAAACAGTTCGCTTTCCAATAAACTTTCGGAAAAGGACGAAAAGTTAACCCCTACGAAAGGAAGATAGGCTCTCGGAGAAGCATGATGAATCGATTGAGCTAACACTTCTTTTCCTGTACCGGTTTCACCCAAAATAAGAATCGTACTATCACTTTTTGCAAGCTTCCTGGCGATGACTTTTAAATGCATAATGGAACCGCTAGTGGCCACCATATCATCAAACGAATATTTGGAAACAAAATTTTTCCTTTTACTTTGATCACGGTATCGATGTTCAAGCCTCTGAATTTCATTGGCTTCTCGAAACATCACAAGCGTTCCGAAGGGCTGCTGATCAATTTCAATAGGCTTTTTCTGCATATAGTACGTCACTTGATCAATTTCTTTAAAAACATCGTATGCATTCTTGATCGATTTTACCGCCTCGAGAAAAGAGGGCTTGGCTATATGATGAATACTTTTCCCGACTAATTGTTCTTCTTTAATCTCCAAAAGCTTAATAGCTTTATGATTGATAAAGTGAACAATTCCCTCTTCGTTATAGACAATAACCGCTTCATCAACATTGTCCACTATTTCCTCCAAACTGTTCCGAAGCATTTTGGTCATAAAAATCTCTTCGTTTAATTGAACGGTGACGGATAATAAGGAGTGAAGATAGCGAGTTGTCAAGCGGTGATACGGAAGATCCGTTATCCCAAAGTGATGAAATACCTCAATGATCGTTGAGATATCGAGCAGGCGGACACCCATATCGATGACATGATCAATGGTTTCTGGGACTTGTTCCTTATCCCCTGGCGTTATGGCAACCCGAATATTCTTCGGTAGATCTGCGTTAGGATAATAAGGAAAGAAGTTAAGATTAATGCCCGCTTCAATTAAAACGTCTTTGATCTCATGAGCGGCTTCTTTCATATTACTCACTAATAATACATCCATCTGATCAGGTAATTCTAAGAGTTGCCGAATATTGGCATAATTAATCATTCGTTTAGCGACCAGTATAGGTGTTTCCTTAGGTAAATACGGTTTGGCCATGGCTTGAAGGACGCGGCTTGTCACAAGGACAAGCACATCCTTGGGGAGTGTTCTATCCAATAACTTATCGATTGTTAATGCCGTAAACTCAAAGTAATCATCCATCCCAATTTCATAAAGCTGATCGATAATCGTTTTGACAGTACTTTGCCCATACCCTATCACCGCAAGTTGTTTTTTCACCATTTCCGGACACCTCGAGACATTTCTAGCTGAAATCTTTTAAATAATATCTTAGCACGCCATCAGCAATAGTCAAAGGTAATTATAATAGGGTCTATCATCCTCTTTTTGTCAGTCTGCTACTTGGCAGCCCCCTCTTATGTGCGCGCACGGCTCTCTTTTGTGAGTTTCACCCTTGTTATGTGCGCCATTTGTGCGTTGTGACTCGCTTTCGTGAGTGGGACGGCTCTTTTGTGAGTCAGCCCACTCTTCCGTGCGCACGGCTCTCTTTTGTTAGTCAGGTGTTATCCCATCATTACAATAAATAAAAGCCAAAGGCCATGGCAATATACGTTCCGATCAACAAAGCCCCTTCAAACCAATTCGAATCACCGTCATTAGTCATCGACATTGTCATTAACACAGCCAGAATCATAGCCACAAGATCGGTTGTAGTAAATACAAGGGGAAGGAAAGTAAAGAAATAGGATAAGAGCACAAGAATCGGGGCGACAAACATGGCCGATTGCACCGTAGAGCCAATGGCGATTTCCATCATAATATCCATCCGATTGCGATACGCCATATAAATAGCAGAGACATACTCCGCTGCACTGCCCACGACAGCAACAACAATAATCCCAATAAACACCTCTGTCCACCCGAGTGCATCGCCGACGGGTTCAATGGTTCCGACGAGCTTTTCACTAATATAGGCCAGAACAACTGTAGCCAATGCCAGGATAAGTATCGCTTTCCCTTTTCCCCATTCTGGTTCTTCTTGTTCCTCCCCCTCTTTCTTTTCGCCTGTAAATACCCCCTTATGTGTGACCAGTTTAAAGAAGAGGGCCAGAAGATATAAAACAACCATGACAATCGCAAAGGCCGTTGACAAGACTTGCATTTTGGCTTCATTTATACGACTGGAAAAAATGTAAGGCAACACAAAGGCAACAACAATCGCGAAGAAAAGAAGCCCCGTATTATGACGGGCTTTAAATACACTAAAGTTCTGTTGTTTATATCGAAGACCCCCTATTAATATGGATAATCCCCCTGCAAATAAGAGATTAACGAGGATCACCCCTGTAATGGAGGATATGACAACGGTATTCAGCCCCTCACGTAAAGCAAAAAAGGAAATAATAATTTCAGCCGCATTTCCAAAGGTTGCATTGAGGAGTCCCCCAATCGTATCTCCAACAACACTTGCTAAACTTTCTGTTGATCGCCTGATATAATTCGCTAAGCTAATGATCGTTACACAATAGATAGCGAACATCATAATAAAGTTCCAATTCAAGAGGCTGCCAATCACGGATAAAGGCACCCCAATGATCACGAGAATAAAAAAGGCCTTATTCATAAACACCCTCCGCACCGTACTAAGCTTTTATTTCATTGTCTTAATATGCCTGAAATGGCGGAGGTTATACACAAAACGTTACATAGACAATCATTCTTCTCAATAACCAACTAAATCAATATGAATTATTTTTTTATGGTACAATAGGACTACCTTTTCACCCTATCGTCCTTGATCTATTAGAAAATTGTGTAAACCCATGATAAAATGGACCTACTTAATTAGAAAACTTGACTTCGCCGCGACCTTATGGTGAAGAAGCCAAAGTTGCCCTTATTAGGTCTTACATAAAGTTATCATGCTGAGTTTTTTTAAAATTTCACTTTTATAAGTTCTACTTCCTCACCTATTGAATTTTTTATACATAGGTATCATCACTGGTTTATTTAGGAGAGCGATTTTATGAGTCAAAGCACATTATATGATGTTATCGTAGTAGGCGCCGGCACAATGGGAATGGCCACAGGAGCCTTTCTTGCACAAGCCAAGGTCAAAACATTATTGTTAGATGCTTTTAATCCGCCTCATAATTATGGTAGTCATCATGGAGAAACACGTATGATCCGTCATGCCTATGGGGAGGGGCATCAGTATGTTTCTTTACTCCAACATGCACAAGCTCTTTGGGAGGAATTAGAACGGGAATCCAGTTACAAAATATTCGAAAAAACTGGAGTCCTTGGCATCGGTCAAGAACACTCCCCCTTTATAAAAGAAACATTAGCATCAGCCGATCGCTACAACCTCCCTCTTCAAATCATGTCATCACGTGACATCATGAAGAAATGGCCAGGGATTATGGTTCCTCGCCATTTCATTGGGTGTTTTGAAGCGGATTCTGGCTTCTTATATAGTGAAAATTGTATAGAAGCCTACAAAGCCCTGGCCTTAAAAAACAAAGCTGAGCTGATGACACATACGCCTGTCCTTGATATCGAAACAAC
The DNA here is from genome assembly GCF_014639255.1 of Pullulanibacillus pueri. Classification (GTDB taxonomy): domain Bacteria; phylum Bacillota; class Bacilli; order Bacillales; family Sporolactobacillaceae; genus Pullulanibacillus; species Pullulanibacillus pueri. Next base: position 16,967 of record NZ_BMFV01000021.1, on the reverse strand, counting down.
TCCTCATAAAATTAAAGTTAGGACACCTAACAACACCTACCTCGCCGACAAGGTCATAGTTACTGTAGGTGCCTCTTCTCCTAAGCTTTTGAGAACTCTCAAACTTCCTATCCAGCCTTTGCGTAAGGTTTTTGCTTGGTTTGCACCTAAGGAAAAAGTGTTTGAGTCTTCTCGCTTTCCCTGTTTTTATCTCGATGAAGGCTCACATCTATACTATGGTTTCCCAAGTGTAAAAGGGAGTGGTCTTAAATTAGGACATACCAATGGCGGTCTTCCTATAGCCCCGGATCAACACAAACAAAATTTTGGTGCCTATGATGAAGATGAAGACGAATTGCGCGATTTTCTAAAAAAGTATATGCCTAAGGCAAATGGTGAACTTGTCAGAGGCAGGACATGTCTTTTATCACGCTCGATAGATAACCACTTTATTATTGACCATTACCCTGAGAATAAAAATATTCTGTTTGCGAGTGGCTTTTCTGGCCACGGGTTTAAGTTTGCAAGTATCATAGGCAAAGCTCTTAGTCAACTTGCTACTCAAGGGATCACTGATTATGACTTATCCCCCTTCTCACTCGCCCGCTTCAAGTGAATCAAAGTTTCAAAACACACGTCCATACCACGAGCGGCTGTTCCTCCCAATATAGAATCTGCGTTACCCAAGGAAAGCAAAAAGGAGACTCCCCGCAAAAGCCATGCTTTTGCAGGTGTCTCCTTTCGTCTATTTATAGCATTTCTGAAATGGTTTTTCCTTCTAAGAAGTTGGTCAAATAATCAGGTCCCCCTGCTTTCGAGTCTGTGCCTGACATTTTAAAACCACCAAAAGGATGATAACCCACAATGGCTGCGGTGCATCCCCGGTTGAAGTAAAGGTTCCCGACATGAAATTCCGTTCGAGCCCGATTGAGGTGCTCACGGTTATTAGAAATTACAGCGCCAGTCAAACCATATTCAGTATTGTTGGCGATCTCAAGAAGTTCGTCAAAATTCTTTGCTTTGGCAAACGCAACCACAGGACCGAAAATCTCTTCTTGCATGAGTCTTGCTTTCGGATCTACACCCGCAAAGATCGTCGGATAAACAAAATACCCTTCAGAATCATCAGTCTCTCCGCCGAAGACTAATTCGCCTTCTTGTTTTCCAATTTCAATATAATCTTTAATTTTGTCAAATTGCTTTTGATTGATAACTGGCCCCATATAAGGATCATTCACTGGGTGATCAACTTTTATCCCTTTAGTGAGTTCAATAGTTTTAGCAAGCACTTCATCATAGACCTCTTCATGGATAACCGCTCGAGAGCAAGCTGAGCACTTTTGTCCCGAGAATCCAAAGGCAGAGTTCATAATGGCATCAGCTGCAAGATCTAAGTCAGCCTCTTTATCTACAATAATGGTATCTTTTCCACCCATTTCAGCCACGACTGTTTTTAAGAAAGTTTGCCCTGGTTGCACTTTTGCCGCCCGTTCATAAATGCGTACCCCTGTGGCTCTTGAGCCAGTAAAGTTTATAAATCGTGTTTGGGGATGATCAACAAGATAATCGCCAATTTCAGTTGGTTCTCCTGGAATATAGTTGACCACCCCTTTTGGAAGCCCTGCTTCTTCAAGAATCTCCATAAGTTTGTAAGCCATAATTGGTGTACTTTCCGCAGGCTTTAAAAGCACGGTATTTCCAGCAACAACGGGAGCAACTGTCGTCCCACACATAATCGCAAAAGGGAAATTCCATGGAGGAATAACTGCCCCAACACCTACAGGTTGATAAACAAAATGGTTATTTTCACCCTGACGATCATTAACCGGACGCCCTTGTGCCAATTCGAGCATTTGTCTGCCATAGTACTCGAGAAAATCGATGCCTTCAGCGGTATCTGCATCCGCTTGTGACCATGGCTTCCCTGCTTCATAAACCATCCAAGCTGATATTTCATGCTTACGACGTCTTACAATCGCTGCTGTTCGGAATAAGATATCGGCGCGCACTTCTGGAGACCATGTCCGCCATTCCTTAAAAGCATCCTGTGCAACTTGCATTGCTTGATCAACATGCGCCTGCGTTGCCTTGGACACCTTACCGATGACTTGATCCTTTTTAGCTGGGTTATAGGAAACAAGCTTCTCCTCTGTGGAAATTCTCTCACCACCAATAATGAGGTCATATTCCTTGCCAAGCTGCTCCTCCACTTGCTTCAGGGCCGCTTTAAAAGCCTTTCGATTCTCTTCTTTTGTAAAGTCCGTAAATGGTTCATGTGTGTATGGTAATACCATTATATATGCCTCCTCTAACGAATATAGTGAACTTGTGGTCCTTTAACCTATTTTCTCTTTAACATCCCTTTTAACACGAAGGCTACATTTGCTGGCCGTTCCGCCAAGCGCCGCATATTATAACCATACCAATCCTCACCATATGGAACATAAATACGCATCTTATACCCTTCTTCAACAATTTGCTTCTGTCTTTCTGGACGAATACCATAAAGCATTTGAAATTCAAAGCGATCTTTAGGGACTTGATGCTCTGCGACAAGTTTTTTAGCGAATTGAATCATCGCCTCATCGTGCGTGGCAATAGCGGTATAGTTCCCTTGCAACAAATGAATCGTCACGAGATTCTTGTAATTTTCATCCACGTCCCTTTTATCAGGGAAAGCCACTTCAGGCGGCTCTTTATAAGCGCCCTTTACAATCCGGAGATTAGGATGATAAGGATTTAAATCCTGTAAATCATCTACCGTCCGATAGAGATATGCCTGCACAACCGTTCCAATATTATCGTATTCGGCACGAAGTTCTTTGAAAATATCTAAGGTAATCTGACAATGCGGTTCATCCTCCATATCTATGGTGATGAAGACCCCACGCTTTTGCGCGACCTTAAGAATCCGGTGCATATTGCTGATAGCTAATTCTCTATCAATATCCAATCCCATAGAAGTGAGTTTAAGAGAAAGCTGTGAATCTAACCCTCGGTCCGCAATAGCTTCGATAGCCTGAATACAATGATCGGCCATATCGCAAGCTTCACGCTCATTATCAACAAACTCACCTAGATGATCAATGGTGACAGAAAAGCCTTGAGCATTTAGTTCATGAATCGTTTTTAAAGCCCCTTCCAATGTTGCGCCCGCAACAAAACGACTCGCACCAAACATCATCCCATATTTTTTTGCAAGAACAGTCAACCGACGATTTTTACCTAAGAACAAAAAGAAATTGCGTAATAATTGTTCCATGCTCATTGCCCCCATAACGCCTGCTGATGCAGTGTCATTCTATATTTTTTAAGACCCCACTCACCCAAACTTCTCTGTCACTGAAATAACTCTCTTCACCTAATATATATGCAAGAATCATGCCAACTATATAAAAAGCATAGTTAATGGACTTTACATCTTTCCATGTTTACAACTTTGCTTTTAAGATGTATATTTGATTTACAATTGTATAAAAACTTTACACTTTCCTATAAAAGGGTGAGATCTGATGAACGACAAGCATGCACGTTCTTTTTTACAAGCCATCCTTAATACAGATACCGATGCAATTACTATTGTTGATGATCAATGCCATGTGCTTTTTTGGAACAAAGCTGCGGAGGAAACCTATAATATTCCTGCTAGTACCATTGTTGGTCAGCCCATCTCTGCTTTCTTCAAGGAAGATCATTTGATGGTGTCTACTGTTTTAAAGAGCGAACAACCAGTCACGAACATGTACCATCATCCTCGTGAAGATAAGCATGTCTTTGTAAACTGTTCACCTATCTATGATGACCAACATCAACTGGTGGGGGCTGTTTCCATTGAACAAGATATCACTCATATCGTGAAATTAAATGAACAATTATCAACGACTTCACATCAGCTTAATGAATTAAAACATAAAGTGTATTTGCAGCAACTCGAGAGTCCTTTTTCAAAAATCAAAGGGAAAAGTAAGGCCATTCAAGATGTCATCCAGCTGGCTTCTAAGGCGGCAAAAACCCCTGCAACTGTCCTTATCTTAGGAGAAAGTGGAACAGGAAAAGAATTATGTGCACAAGCGATCCACGAAACAAGTCCTAGACATGAGTCTGCTTTTGTCGCCGTTAACTGTGGGGCCATCCCCCATGCCCTTTTCGAAAGTGAACTTTTCGGTTATGAGCGCGGGGCCTTTACTGGTGCAATGAAGGAGGGAAAAATAGGAAAAATTGAAGGCGCTAACGGCGGAACGCTCTTTTTAGATGAAATCGGAGAATTACCCTTGGATATGCAGGTGAAATTACTCCGCGTTCTACAAGATGGTGAACTTATCCGGGTCGGGGGAACAACGAGCAAAAAGATTAACGTTCGTGTGATCGCAGCCACTAATCGTCATTTAGAAGATATGGTTCGGCAAGGAACGTTTCGCTCGGATCTCTTTTATCGACTGAATGTTATTCAAATCACTATGCCGCCTTTACGGGATCGATTAGAGGATATTCCCGAACTTGTCCAGGTCTTCCTTAACGAATTTGCGAATCAATATCAAATGACTGTCCCCGCCTTTACTCCCGAGGCCCTTCAGGCGCTCCTTTATTATCAGTGGCCAGGAAATGTGCGTGAATTGCGGAATGCTATTGAAAGAGCCGTCATTTTATCGGAGGAGGCAACCATTGACGAACATGAGGTCATGAGTTTTTTTAGAACGACGATTGATCCCGAGGAGCACCATCCTATTATTTTAGAAAAAGACAGCTCTCTTATCAGTGAAAAAATGGCTTTAGAGAAACGGCATATAGAGAGTGCCTTAAAGAAAAACAAAGGGAATAAAAGTGCAACGGCAAGAGAATTAGGGATTTCAAGAGTCAGTCTCTATAAGAAATTAAAACAATATCAGTTAATCATCACAGAAAGACTTTAATAATAATGGCAGATGCGAGGGACATGGAGAATTATCTGATCAATGACGTTAAGCTTCTTGCTGGGGTTTCTGTCCGAAGGCTTTCTGACTTCGGACTTAGCCCCAGCATACTCTGATAAAAACCTCATATTACTTTCCTTATTGTAAAAAGGAATAAGAGGTCTAATTTTGTGGCATTGAGTCAACACTATAGGGAGTAACTTTTATAGAGTGGGGGCTCAGGAATGAAAAAGTGTATCTTCCGTTTATCCTTAATCATGTTTGTGTTCTTTGTCAGTTTTTTCTTGACTCTACGAGGAGCGTTTGCGATTGAGAACCCTTCTTCTCAGGAAAGCCTTGGAGCTATGCCTGTTAATGAACAAAGAGACATCTATCATCAGATCGGGTTGACACAAGCGGAAATCAATCGTCTCATGACATACATCGCTTCCCTTGATTTAGACACCATCATTCCACAACTAACAGGAATAACAAATGAGCTTAATGCTTTGAGGATTTCTTCTGAAGAGCATAAAAAGATCACATTAGACGGGAAACAATTGCTTACGACCATCAATGAGATGCTGGATCTACTCCAGTTGGACACAGATGTCTTTTTTGTAGACGGGCAGCATCACGAACCCTTTTCTTTAAAAAAGATGATGGCAACTCAATATCAAAATAAAAAGGTGATCATTCAACTCTTGGATCAAAACCATCATCGCATCGCTGACCTCGAGCTCCATCCTCATACTGTTAAAGAAGTCGCAGGTTACTTTATCGCCAATTCCCTATAAATTAAGCAAAGAGGCACACAAAGGCCTCTTTTTTATTGGCTTAAAACAATGATTTAATATGGTCATGATTATTAATCTCTATGAAGGATATAGGCTGTCCTTTTTCTAGCTCAAATACTGTAATAGCCGTATTAAATTGGTGAATCGATCGGTAATTACGGAGGGGCATTCCAAGCATGCCGGCAATAAAGATTCGGTTAAATGTATTATGAGCAGTGACCAGGACGGTATCTCCCTCATGTCTTTCTACGAGTTCATCAAAAAATGAGCGAGCCCGCACAAAGACTTCTTCTGCGGTTTCTCCTGTCCTTCCTGCCTTAGTGCTTTCAGGATATTCAAGCCAGCGTTTCCAAGCCTCAGGATCCGCTTTTATAAATGCCTGTTTTTGCTTCCCTTCCCATTCACCAAAATCGACTTCAACTAACCGCTTATCCTTTTGGATGGTGACGGTTGACCCTTCTGTCACAATCTCCGCTGTTTGTTGAGCCCGTTGGAGTGACGAGACATATATCCCAGAAAAACGGACCGAGCATAAAACTTCTCGCGCCTTTTCAGCTTGCCTTACCCCTACCTCAGAAAGCGGAATATCGGTTCGTCCGCAATAACGATTATGATCACTGTTCCATTCAGTCTCTCCATGCCTTAATAAGTATACTTTTACCATCGTCTTCTAACCTCTCATTACTTAAGATCAACTCATTAAGCTGTCAATCACTTTTATTCTTCTATTGTACCTCAGCAAGACTACTATGACTAAATACAGTCAAATAACTAAAAAGCCTCTCAGATTTCAATATTGTATGAGTATTAACTTAAAGTAGGACTCTTCTTATAATTAAGAAAGGTTACTTTTAATGTTAGGAGATCTTACATGAAAATTTATGATAACGTCTATCAACACGTTGTTCTTCAACTGCCTGCTGAAGCATTTAAAGGTCTTCTTGAAAAAATTAGAGACGATAAAGAAAATGAGATGACTCTGTTGAAACATAAAATACAAAAATATGAGGAAAAAAGACGAACAGAAGCAGCACTATATCAATCCATGTCACCGATTCGTAAATTTTTTTCTAGCCGGCCTCCTAGCCACCATCAGGCTGTCGAATATCTCGTCCATGTTAAGGAACGACTAAAAAAGATTGCGATCATCAAGCAACAACTATTGGAGATTAATCGCTTATTAGAACAAGAAACTGCTCAAGAATGTTTGGAGCTTCCCTCACCTTTTATTCATGAATTACTCGCCTATCACGAACAATTAGGAGACCAAATATGACACTCAATACTTTAAGCACTGGCCTTGACACCATTTGGGTCGTATTAACCGCTGCCATGATTCTCCTCATGGAGGGAGGATTTGCGCTTTTAGAGGCTGGTTTTGTCAGACACAAAAATAATGTCAACATTATTATGAAGGTGTTTGTCGATATTACTATCGGCACTCTCTGTTTCTATCTCGCTGGATTCGCCCTTATGTATGGTGTCGATTTTCATGGATTGATAGGAACAAACGGCTTTCTTATCAGTGGCCACCTTTCTCACCTCAACCAGTCCATTTCAACGGATACCTTTTGGCTTTTTCAAGCTGCCTTTGTTATTTCCGTGATATCGATTGTTTCGGGTGCTGTTGCCGAGCGCATCAATTTCCGGGCTTACATCCTTTACGTCGTCCTAATGACAACGCTCATCTACCCTATCGCAGGACATTGGGTTTGGGGTTCAGGATGGCTGGGCAAACTCGGCATGCAAGATTTCGCAGGTTCAGCCGTTATTCACGCCTTAGGCGGCTTTTCAGCATTAGCCGCTGCCATGTTTATCGGACCCCGCATCGGAAAATTCACCCCAAAAGGCACGAGTACAATTGCCCTCCCTAGCAATCTCCCTCTAGCCTCCGTGGGCGCTTTCTTACTTTGGTTCGGATGGTTTGGCTTTAATGCTGGGAGTACCTTAAATGCGACAGATGGACGCATTGGTCATATTGCTATTGTTACTATGCTATCAGCAGCCTCAGGAGGAGCAACTGCCCTTTTATATACACTATTCCGCTATAACCGTTCAGACGCTCCCGCTGTGATTAATGGCTCCTTGGCCGGGTTAGTGGGTATCACGGCCGGCTGCGCTTATGTCAATGATGAATTCTCGGTTTTAATCGGAGCCGTCTCTGGACTCCTGATGATCACGGCTACCCATTGGTTAGAATCAAGAGGGATTGATGATCCCGTCGGCGCCTTTCCTGTTCACGCTGTTTCAGGAATGTGGGGCACGCTCGCTGTCGGCCTATTTGCTTCCGATGACGGGCTTGTAACTAACGGAAGCTGGCATTTACTTGGGATTCAAACCCTTGGACTCCTCATTTTATGCGTATGGGGCTTTGGCTTAACGTGGTTTGGTTTAAAACTCATTAACCTCTGGATTCCTGTTCGGTCAACCGCGGAGGAAGAAGAAATCGGTCTAGACATTAGCTACCATGGTATCATCGCGGCTTATCAAGCACACGATTTTTTAAAAGAAGAAGATTATTTTTCTAGAAAAGACGAAGATTGACCCCACCCCGCATCAATCGAACATTGACGAGCAGACCTAAGAAAAGCCGGGCGAAAAGCATGCCCGGTCCTCATTCAGTTGGGCATTAAAAAGCTTTTTACCAAAAGGCTTCGTCAGTATCAAGTGGATTGGAGTGGAAGACGCGAGACTCCTTCGGGAACAGCACGTGTCCGAAGATCCACTTGGGAAACAAAGTATTCAATTCCCAAGTTAGCTGAGGCCACTAAGGACGATCGGCTAAAAACGTCACGTCATTAAGGGACTTCGACTAAAACCGTCACATCCGTGTGACAACGTCGAAGCTAGCACATCCTGTGCGTCGAACGCCGACCCTACCCACATCGTGTGGGCATGAGGAAAGCGAGTGTTCTGGAGCGGAAATCCACACCATCCAGATGACCAAATTTTATACATTCTTATACTTTGAGAAAAACTTGCTTCCGCCAAGTCCTTATCAGAGAAGATAAATTTTTCTACCGATCTCTTTATTGCTTCGACGGCTTATACTTTCTTACCTTTTGAGAAAAACTTGGCTTACACCAAGTCCTTATCCATGAAGACATGTTTTTCTACGCTCTCTTTATTGCTTCGATAGCTTAAACTCTCTTATTCTGCTAAAAAAATAAGGAGGCAATATTTCGCCTCCCTGCCTTCACCGTATATAACGTTTATTATAGATTCTCTTTGAACTCCCCACCACTTAGCACGGTGATGAGTACCATGAAGTGGGAGTCTTCAGTCGGGAAAACGATAAGAACTGCTCTCTGTCTATTCTTTTACTTTCTCATAGGCATTAAATAGACGCTGGATCCCATGTCGAATGACTTCTTCATTTCCTCTCGCGTAAGTTAAACGAATACATCCTTTTTCAGTCCCTAAGGTCGACCCCGGTGCAAAGATCATCCCCTCGGCAATAGCCTGTTCTAATAAACGGTTTTCATCAATGTCTTCTTTAAACCTACACCACATATGAATGCCACCCAAGGGAGAATAAAACTCAATTTGATCATGAAAATGTTCATTTAAACAGCGGATCATCGTATCTCTTCTTCTCTTAAGAGCGACCTTCAAGTGTTCAAGATGTTCTTCAAAGTAAGGAGAGCTAAGAAACTGATTGCCAATCCACTGAGATAATGCCGAGTGCCCAAAATCAAATTGCTGTTTTGCATCTGCTAGTCTTTCAATGACTGAAGGGGGACCAATAATCCAGCCAATTCTTAATCCTGGCGCAGCAATTTTTGATAACGAGCTGATGTACAATACATTTCCATTCATATCCATTGATTTCAAGGTTGAAACTCTGTCTTCAGTAAAAGGAAGCAAGCTGTACGGATCATCCTCAATCACAGGAATCCCATATTGTGATGAGATATTTAATATTTCTTTTCGCTGTGAATAGGGAAGTAATGTTCCAGTTGGATTTTGAAAAATTGGATTTAAAAATAGCATTTTTATTTGATGCTTTTTATGTAACTCGATTAAATCCTGTGGTCGAATGCCTTTTTCTCCAACCTCAAGAGAATAAACCTTCAAGCCAGCCGTTTTGAAAATGGGAAGACTATAATTGTATGAAGGATTTTCAATAACAACCGCATCTCCGGGTTTCAATAAACATTCAATAACAAGATGAATAGCTTGCTGAGCACCTGAAGTCATAAGGATGGATTCAGGTTTGGTTATAATATTACGAAAGTCCTTTACATGCTTCACTAACGTTTGGCGCAAATCGCTATGACCTTGCGGATGGTCATAGCCTAAATGCCCTTTGAACTCCTTCGTTAATAAGGTCTTCCGTATAAAGTCATCGGGAAATAAATCCGCTGACAGCTCACCACTGGCCAAGTTAATAAGCTGGCTTTCTTCAGTCTCTTTTCTGATCCTTTGCATGACAGGGAGATTCGGTAAAAAGGTACCTGCTTCAATATATTTATTCCAACTCGGGATTCTTTTTTTGGCTAAACCCCAAATATCCCTACTGATAATGGTGCCACTGCCTTTTTTACGCTCTACTACCCCTCGAGCCTCCAGTTCAGCATACGCTGAAACAATTGTACTTCGATTCACTCCATATAAATGGGCTAAATTTCTCTCAGAAGGTAGCGGCTTATCCAAAGGAAAGGTGCCATCTCCTATTCCATTTTCTATATACTCAGCAATTTGTTTATACATCGGTTTTTTAACGGTCCTATCCGGTCTCCACACCATCGTAAACATCCTTTTCCCAAGAGGCTAAAATATTGATATTATTCAAAGTTAACTCTGTATTGTTATTATAGATAAAATGCCTTTGAGAAAAACCCGACAAGAGCGCCCGGTCCTCAGTTGGGCATTAAAATGTATTTTTATCAAAATACTTCGTCAGTATTAAGTGGATTGGAACGGAAGCGCGAGATTCGGCACATGTAAACATCATGTGTTCCCCAGCGCCGCTGACTTATGGATGCCTAAACGAGAGTCCTGCGGGACCGGCTCCAGTGTGACTTCACGAATACATTTCGAGTTGTTCCGAGAAAGCTGACGACGCAGCGATACGAGTAGACACAGGAACAGAGGGGGGAGCTTAAAAATTTGGGAACCCCCAGTGCTTGCGGAAAGCAAGCGTTCCGGAATAAAGATCAACACCTCTCATTTACCAGCATTTAATCAAAATAGACAGCCGTAAAACGTTCAACGTCTACATTCTGATCCTATTCGAAAAACTTAGCTTGCGCTTTATCGCTTCGCTAAGCACAGCCTGATATTCAGTCATAAGCCTTAGTTACACTTATATGGTCGTCCACTAAGTTATAATTTTCGACATTACAAAAAACGCTCTACCCAATTGGACGGTAAATTCCCCTTACAATTGGATGGTTCCTTTCTCTTGATTCTGGTTTATTATAAATATGAAAAGATTGAAAGGTTCTCTATAACTATTTATAACATAATGGAGATGAAGAATATGACATGGGGCCTTATTATTTCATTAGTACTCGTCTTTTTTATTAAAATCCTATTATCATGCCCACCCAAACGTTGGGTTAAGTGGTCCTTAGATAAGTTTGAACTCCATCCTAAACTCTTAATTACGGATGTGACCGTGACCTATGATGGAAGACTATTAAAAGACGAGGAAAAACAGCATTTCATTAGCGAGTTTAACAATGGAAATTTTTTAAAACGTTATAACATATTCCCAGGCTATGAAGAAGGCTATCTCCATCCTGAAAATAACAACACTCCCTTTATTATCGAGACAGCCAAAGCACGTATAATGGTTTACCGATACGTCGATCACGTGGATGTCATCAAGCAGTTTAAAAAGAAAGTGATCGCCTACAGCCTGCACGCTGATGGGCTACAAATATCTTAACATACCAAAAAACACACGAGATTTCACATCATCTCATGTGTTTTTTGTCTTTTTCTTATCCCAGATGAAGGCACAAACTCAATCGTGTGCTCGATATAAAACGGTACTGAAAACTTGGGCAGGGGCTTTCTCATTAAGATATAAAGTGGCACTATTAACTGCCGAGATAGCTTCAGTAAAGCCCGAGGCCACAAGATTTGTTTTGCCTGGGTACTGAACACTATCACCTGCCGCAAATAGCCCATCCACATTTGTTTTCATAGTCCCATCCACAGGGATTTTATTCTTCTCAAGAGTGACTCCCCATTTTTCTAGTGGTGCAGCAATCAATTTAACCCCATTATAAACTAAAACGTGATCAACAGGAATTTCAACCTTTTCTTGATTTATCCGATTGGTAAGACTTACGGCCTTTAAAACACCATCAGCGTTCCCACTAAATTCAGAAACTTGATGCGATAAGAGCACCTTAACATGGGAAGCCTTCAAATCAGCAATATCCTCTTCTGAGACATGAAGGAATTTTGGGTTTTCATTGACAATATACACTTCATCAGCAATCTGTTCTAAAGCCAAAGCCCAATCTAATCCGACGCGCTGGTTGGAATACACCATAACGTTTTTCCCCGAAAACTTATCCATGTGATTTATCGTATAATGAAGACTTTTGTCATGAAAGCGCTCAAGCTGATCTACTTGAGGTGGCACCATTTGAATCGTACCTCTCCCAGCAGTAATAATAATGGTACGACTATAATGTACCGCACCTTTTTCTGTCGTCACTACAAAAGTGCCATCGTCTTGTCTCTCCACAGATTCAACGCACTGATTCATGACGATTTCAGGCTTTTCTTGGCTCGCTTGGGCAATTAATTGCTTTACTAGATCTTCACCTGTGACTTTTGGCAGGGCGCCAATATCATAGATCGCTTTTTCTGGATAAAAGCTAGACACTTGTCCACCTAGCTCTGATTGACTTTCAATAAGCTTTGTTTTCAGCCCCCGCATTCTGCTGTAAAACGCGGCATAAAGTCCCGTTGGTCCCCCACCAATAATGGTAACATCATAAATTTCATGGTTTTCGACAGTCATGACCTCTCCCACCTCTTTTTAAGATAAAAAACGGGCGGTGTAAACACCACCCGAAAGTAACTGACGTTTCCCGGTAATATTCGACTATTTCCCGAGCAATAATTTCTCCTGTATTTCGAGCTGTTTTTCCAGAGAAATTGGATCAAAGTAGAAAAATTGATCTAGATTTATATTATAAACATGACCCTTTTTCACTGCAGGTAGTGACTTCCAAATATCGCTCTTTTTAATTTCGTCTGCACGCTTATCACCGCCATCAGCAGAATAGACCGATAAAAAGATATAATCCCCAGCAACCTTCGGTAAGGTTTCTAAAGACACTTCCATGTATGGCTTATTATCGATGACATTCTCTTTTACAAGCTGTGGTGGTTTAAAGCCAAGGACATTGTATAAGTTATAACCTCCACGTCCCCACTTATTCCCATACACATAAATCTTGTTCGACCAGATTTCAATAATCGACACGGTATCATTTGGACCGACAACACCTTTGAGGTCATCCTTTGCTTTTTGACCCTTAGCATTAAAATCAGCAAGCCATTGGTCTGATTGCTTTTCTTTTCCTAGAATTTTTCCAAGCATTTTCATTTCATCAACAACATTATGCTTGCCATATTCAATCAGAACGGTCGGTGCAATTTTTTTCAATTTATCATAAGACTCTTTATCAGAGGCAATGATTAAATCCGGATCTAAATCAACAACTTTTTCAAGTGACGGTGTACTTCCAATATCCTCAATCCCCTTCACTTTATCCTTAATAAATGGGTTATCCAGTTCCGAGGACAAAGTACCCACAGGTTTAATCCCTAGGGTAAGGAGATGGCCAACATAATACATAGAGACGATTCTTTTGGGGTGGGAAGGGACTTTGACTTTACCTAAATCGTCAGTTACCGTTCGCATACCACCATTTCCCTCAGTCTGTGAATCTCCTTGCGCGTTTTCCGATGGGCTCTTCTGATTTCCACAAGCGACAAGGAAGCTCATGAGAAGTAATGCACAAAAAACAAATAAACTTTTTTTCACTTTATATCCACTCCTTTAATTCGACCGCATTAACAAATAAATAAAATAAGGGGCTGCAATAACAGAAACAACCAAACCTACAGGAATCTCTGAAGGGGCCATTAAATTTTTGCTTACCATATCAGCCAGCAATAGGACTAATGCCCCTAGTAAAGCAGCCGTTGGAATGGTAACTTGATGTTCAGCCCCTACCAATTTTCTAGCCAAATGGGGGACAGCTAGGCCAAGAAAGGCAATATTACCCGCAACGGCCACACAAGCACCCGCTAAAGCTACTGAAAGCAGTAAAAGGATCATCCGCTCCTTTTCTACCTTTACCCCTAGCCCAGTCGCAATTTTATCCCCCATATTCATCACATTTAAGCTTCTATACTTTATGAGTACAACCGGGATAAGAAGAATGATCCAAGGAAGAATCCCTAAGACAAATCTCCAATCCGCTCCCCAAATACTCCCCGATAGCCAAATGGTTGCTTGCATAAAGTCCTCTGGATTCATTTTCACTTGAAAGATAATAATGATCGCATTAAACGCAGCATTTACACCGATCCCTACAAGCACAAGCCGGACAGGTGTAATCCCCCTTTTCCAAGCAAATATGTAGATGAGTGTTGCGGCAAGAATTGCACCTAACAAAGCAAATACAGGCATAAGATAAACCGAAAGCGTCCCTATATCAGTTAGTGAAGAATGCGCAAAAAAGATAAATAAAATGACAGCCAAACCCGCTCCTGCATTTATCCCTAGTATCCCCGGATCAGCCATCTCATTCTTTGTGATCGCTTGTAAAACCGCTCCTGATACCGCGAGTCCCGCACCAACGAGTAGAGCAATCACCATCCTAGGCAAGCGAAATTCAAATAAAATAAGATTATCCTTATCACTTCCCATACCCGCTAAGGTCCTAATGGCCTCAGTCACCGTTAGCTTGGCCACCCCAGTATTAAGACAAATGAGAAATGCTATGATGAGGAGGAAAAAAAGCACACCCATCACTAATAACGGATGGCGGCGAAGAGTAAGTATTTTTCGCATTATAATCCCCTCCCTACACGTCGAGTTAAGTAGAGGAATATTGGCACACCGATAAAAGCAGTAATCGCACCAACTGGGGTTTCAAAAGGGGGATTAATTAATCGGGATCCAATATCAGCAAACACGAGAAGCAAGCCCCCGACCACCGCACTACAAGGGATATTCCATCTATAGTCCACTCCAACAATAAATCGTGTAATATGGGGAATCACCAGCCCTATAAAGCCTATGGTTCCCGCAACAGAGACTGCCGCACCTGTTAAAAGTAAGATCGTAAGCATGCCAAAGCCTTTAATAAGACCCGTCCGTTGCCCAAGGCCCTTAGCTACAGATTCTCCCAAGGTGAGCACGGTCATTGCCCGAGCAAGGATAAAAGCTAGGATCATCCCAATAATAAAAATAGGAAGTAACAGTTTTATACTTGTCCAGTTGACCCCAACAAGGCCGCCTGCATAAAAAAAGCTCATTCCCTGAGCAACCTCGTAATGGATGGCGATGCCTGATGATAAAGAATGAAGGAGTGCCGCAATCGCTACCCCCGCTAAAGCTAATTTAACAGGCGTCAGATTCCCTTTAGCTAATGCCCCTACACCAAAAACAAGAACGACACCTAGCCCAGCTCCCACAAAGGAAAGTAACATTTGACTAAAATAAGAAAGACCGGGAAAGAAAGCAAAGGCAATGGCAAGGGCTAAAGCAGAGCCATCTGTTACCCCCATAATAGAAGGATCTGCTAAAGGATTTCGGGTCATTCCTTGCATCATAGCACCCGAAACCGCAAGCATCGCGCCAACAAGGGCACCGCCAATTGCTCGAGGCAATCGAACCTCTTGTATAATTTGGTGTGAAGTTAAAGCTGAATTATAATGAAAAACTGCATCCCAGACCGTTTTAAGACTAATATCTGTTGCCCCCACTGCAACAGAAAGCCCAAAACCTAAAACGAGAAGGACGAGTCCAAGGACTAATGTCAGGACCCCTAAGTAAGGACCCGCTTGTTGTCTTGTCAATTCGTGCTGAGTCCTAGTGTTGTGAGCCATTTCATACCAAGCCTTTCTCAAACAAAAAATAGCCTTTCTCGCTATTATTCCGCTCTTTTATATCAATAACACTGTTTTTTAAACATCTGTTTAAACACTTCTGATGAAAATGATTATCATAATCGCTTACTATTTTATTTTAAACCATTATTTTTATCAAGCAACATAAACTTATATGATGAATTATGTCGACGCGATTATTCCATCAAAAGGGCTTTAAACCAACTGAAAAAAACCGGGCTTAAAAACGTGCCTGGTTTTTCTCAGTTGGCATTAAAATGTTTTCTTACCAAAAGGCATCGTCAGTACCAAGCGGATTGGAGCGGAAGACACGAGACTCCTTCGGGAACAGCAACCAGCGTTACTTCACGAATACACTTCGAGTTGTTCCGAGAAAGCTGACTTCGAAGCAATACTTGTAGACGCAGGGACAGGGGTTTTTATTCATAAATACTTGGAACACATATATTACATTCCAAAATTAGCTGAGGCCACTAAGGACGATCGGCTAAAAGCGTCACGTCCTGTGGCAACGCCGACCCTACCCACGTCAAAAAATCGTAAAAAACACGATTTTTCTGCGAGGAATATTCTCTTAGTAGCTTTCCTTAGTCCTGCGGGCATGAGGAAAGCGAGCGTTCTGGAGCGGAAATCCACTCCGTCCTGATGACCAGAAATTTTATACTTCCTTTCCTTTTGAGAAAAACTTGGCTCCCGCGAGGTCCTTATCAGAGAAGACAAATTTTTCTACCGATCTCTTTATTGCTTCGACGGCTTTCTTATTCTTTGAGAAAAACAGCTTCGCCATCATCCAAGCCCTGGTGCTTTGACTTCGGACTCTCTTTCCTGCTTGCTCTCGGTTTTGTCCAAACCTGACCTGACTTCGGACTCTAATCAGCTGCTTGCTCTCATTTCTGTCCAAAGGCGCCCTGTCTTCGGACTCTAATCAGCCGCTCGCTCTCGGTTTTGTCCAAACCTGACCTGACTTCGGACTCTAATCAGCCGCTCGCTCTCATTTCTGTCCAAAGGCGCCCTGTCTTCGGACTCTAATCAGCCGCTCGCTCTCGGTTTTGTCCAAAGGCGCCCTGTCTTCGGACTCTAATCAGCCGCTCGCTCTCGGTTTTGTCCGAAGCTGACCTGACTTCGGACTCTAATCAGCCGCTTGCTCTCATTTCTGTCCAAAGGCGCCCTGTCTTCGGACTCTAAT